>BJGE01000005.1 GCA_014190275.1 Actinomycetes bacterium
GCATCTTGGCGTCTTTAGGGTTCGCGTGGATATACCGCAAAGTATTTAAAACCCGCCGGTGATCAGATACCGGAAACGATGAAGACCCATAGCGGGCCTCCCAAAAATGGCCCTTACGTTTAAGGATTTCATGACCGCAAAAATTAGCCTCCCTGGGCCGATTGACCCCAATCGCCTCCGAGACCATCATGACCACACCAGCACGTCAGGCTGCGTGACCGAAACCGTCACCTGATCTTTCAGCAGACCCCTTTGATGGTTGGCGAATGGCGAGGAAGGAGCGCGCCTACACTCAGCGATGTGTCAAACGAACAGGGTGCATCTTTTCGATTCCCGACCTTACTGGCGGATCTAGCGGGCCGGTGGCCCGAGAACCACATTGAACCTTCACTAACCCGGATAGCATCTGTAGTTGAACTTCTTGGTGACCCGCAACGTACCTACCCGGTAATCCATGTCACTGGCACCAACGGCAAGACCTCGACCGCCCGGATGATAGAAGCCTTACTTCGAGCGTTGGGCCTTCGAACCGGGCTGTTCACCTCACCGCACCTTCTCGACCCGCGTGAGCGCATCTGCTTCGACGGGCAGTCGATCTCAGCCGGGCGGTTCTTGCGCACCTGGGATGACATCTGTCCATTCGTGGAGTTAGTTGATGCCCGCTCGGTTGCCGATGGCGGCATCCCACTTTCGTTTTTCGAAGTGATGACCGCCATGGCTTTCGCGGCGTTCGCTGATGCTCCGGTCGATGTCGCGATCGTCGAAGTTGGCATGGGGGGCACCTGGGATGCAACCAATGTTGCAGATGGCATGGTCGCGGTCGTCACACCTATCGGCATCGACCACGTTGAGTATCTTGGTGAAACTATCGGGATGATCGCCCGCGAGAAGGCAGGCATCATCAAGGCTGATGCCTTCGCGGTTCTAGCTCATCAAGAACTTGATGCGGCCGAGGTGTTGGTGGCGCGAAGTGTCGAGGTGAACGCCACGGTGGCTCGGGAGGGCTTGGAGTTCGGGGTGTTGAGTCGTGGGGTGGCTGTTGGCGGTCAAGTGGTGACTTTGAAGGGTCTGCGGGCCGAGTACGAAGATATTTACCTGCCATTGTTCGGAGAGCACCAGGGTGCCAACGCCGCTGTTGCTCTAGCCGCGGTCGAGGCATTCATCGGCGGCGGTAATGAAGAGTTGGACATCGAAGTCGTGCGCGAAGGCTTTGCCTTGGTTACTTCACCGGGTCGTCTTGAAATAGTGCGCCGCAAGCCAACGGTGATCTTGGATGCAGCACACAACCCGCATGGTGCCCGCGCCTTGGCAAAGACCATGGCGGAGTCATTTGACTTCGCTCAACTCTTCGCAGTGGTGGGGGTAATGGGCGACAAGGATGCGGCTGGAGTGCTGGCCGCACTTGAGCCGGTTGTCGACCGGGTCATCGTCACCGAGTCAACATCTGGTCGGGCGATGCCAATTGGTGCGCTGGCCGAGATTGCCCGCTCGATATTTGGTGCCGACCGGGTCTGGGCCGAACCGGCGTTGTTGGCAGCGGTCGACCGGGCCTTTGCCTTGGCGGAGGAGTCCGGTGAGTTTGGGGGAGTCGGAGTGCTCGTAACCGGTTCGGTGGCTCTTATCGGCGATGCCAAGCGCATGTACTCGGGGAATTGATGCAATGAAGGTTTTGGGTTCTGCGGTCCTTGCGATAGAGGCGATTATTGTGCTACTCGCCATCCCGGTGGCGGCGACCAACGGCTCGGTTGCCAATCCGGGGCTCGCGATTGGGATCGGAGCGGGACTCGCGCTCTTGCTGCTGCTGGCGATCGGCACCTTGCGCCGACCCTGGGGGGTGGGTGTCGGCTGGGCATTGCAGGTTGCCGTACTGGCCCTGGGCCTACTTGTTTCGCTGATGTTCATCGTGGGTGCCATCTTCGCGATCCTGTGGTTCTTCGCGATTCGAAATGGCCGCCGGGTGGATCAACTTCGAGCTGAGCGCGCTGCGGAGCCAGACGAGCCGACTGGCTAGAATCTGGGTTAGCCATTACCGACGCTAACGATTAATTAAGGAGTTTCACCGTGTCCGAGCGCACCCTTGTCTTGATCAAACCCGATGGCGTGGCCCGCGGCCTGGTTGGTGAGGTCCTCGGACGCATCGAGCGCAAGGGTTTCAAGATCATTGCTTTAGAAATGCGCACCCTGCCAGTGGCGCTCGCGCAGGAGCACTATGGCGAGCACGCCGATAAGCCGTTCTTCGCGGATCTGGTTGGTTTCATCACCAGCGCACCCCTTGTTGCTGCCGTAATTGAAGGCCCGTCCGCGATCTTGTCGTGGCGCGCGATGATGGGTGCGACCAATCCCGCGAACTCCGCACCGGGCACCATCCGCGGTGACCTCGCCACCGAGACGCAGCTAAATGTCACGCACGGATCTGACTCGCCTGAATCAGCAGTGCGTGAAATCCAACTCTTCTTTCCAGGCTTGTAGCTAAATGCTGTCCACGGCCTTAGGTGCAGCGGCCGGCATCAGCGTTGGCGGTGCGGTCGCCGCTGGTTCGCGCGCGCCGACCCTAGTGCCGTGGCCGGTGAAAGTCCGCACCGCGTTCCCATTTGCGGTCGGTGGTCTAGCTGGAGTTGCAGTGGCACTGCCGGTGGCGCTGGGCTCGGCACTGGCTCTGGCGGCAATGGGGCGCGGACGCTTGCCAATCAAGTCCGTCGCCGGAGGTCTGGGGCTGGTTGGCGTCGCGTTGGTGGCCGGAGTTGTTGGCCGTGGTCAGGTTAAGAGGAAGCTCACGCCGCAGGGCCGCGATCTGGACCCGGCTTACGCCAACCCACCGCTTAATCCGCTGGTGTCTGGCAGCGCGCAATCGGCGGTGACGATGGCCGAGCTGGGCCGTGAGGGCGCGCGTTTCGTCGGGTCGGTAACCGGCGCCGACGACATTCGTGCAGTAACCGGTTTGGATCCCGTGGCCGAGCCGGTGCGGGTTTTCATCGGGGTTGAGGCAGCGCCCACGGTCGAGCAGCGGGTAGGGCTGGCGATGTCAGAGCTGCGCCGCACGGGTGCCTTCGATCGCAGTCACCTACTTATTCAGGCGCCAGCAGGTACCGGATTCGCGAACTCAACCCCGGTCGACATCCTTGAGATTCTCACCAAGGGCGACTGCTCATCGGTGGCGATTGGTTATGGGCTGCTGCCGTCCTTTTTATCCCTTGGCAAAGTCCCGATTGCGGCGCAGACCCAAAAGCTCTTGCTTGACTCCATCCGCGACGAGATGAAAACACGCACCAAGCCGCCGCGGCTTTTACTGTATGGCGAGAGTCTGGGTGCGAAAGTGCAAGAGGCCGCCGTCCCTGGTGGGCCAATTGACCTTGATCACTACAACATTGCGGCCGCCCTTTGGGTGGGTACTCCGGGTGGCCAAGTGGCCGATAGTTTCCATGCGTTGTGCGTGCAGGAGTCGATCACTGTGGATCGTCCCGAGGAAATCCCTGCGGTGCTGCCTAACCCGCGGCCGCGAGTTTGGTTCTTGGAGCACGATGGAGATCCGGTGGTGCGTTTTCGACCTGAGTTGATAACGAATCGGCCAGGTTGGCTGCCCCGAGACGGCAGCCGCGGGCGCAATATTCCGGGCTCGATGTCTTGGCGCCGGGGGATCACGTACTGTCAGGTGTTGGTCGACACCTTGTTCGCAACTAATGTGAAACCGGGTGATTTCCAGAGCCTGGGCCACGATTACCGGGCGGACTTGGGAGCGGTGACCGCCGCCGCCTACGACTTAACGGCCGATGTCGCTATCGCATCTCGACTTGAGACCCACCTGCGGGCGCTCGAAAAGACGAAAGCCGAGTTAATCGCCCAACCAGCCCCGGCCGCCAACTAAACCGGACATTTCGGGCGCACTCCCGGTCCGTCGTAAGATAGGGGGTTAGGCGGAAAAGTTTCTAGCCGTTCATGATCTCGACAGGAAGGCGGACACTTCCCCGTGGCTTCGTCATCATCCATCGTGGGGCGCGACATGGCCGTCGACCTCGGTACCGCTAACACCCTTGTTTATGTGCGCGGGCGGGGGATTGTCTTAAATGAGCCCTCGGTGGTGGCTATAAACAGCAATACCGGTGGCATTTTAGCGGTGGGAGCCGAAGCCAAGCGCATGATCGGGCGCACGCCGGGCAACATCATCGCGATTCGTCCACTGAAGGACGGTGTCATTGCCGATTTCGACACCACCGAACGGATGCTCCGCTACTTCATCCAAAAAGTGCATCGGCGCCGGTACCTAGCTAAGCCACGCTTGATCATTTGCGTACCGTCGGGGATCACGGGTGTCGAGCAGCGAGCAGTTAAAGACGCAGGGTATGCCGCTGGAGCGCGAAAGGTGTTCATCATCGAAGAGCCGATGGCCGCGGCGATAGGCGCCAACTTGCCGGTACATGAACCCACCGGCAACATGGTGGTCGATATCGGCGGTGGCACTTCGGAAGTCGCCGTGATCTCCCTAGGCGGCGTAGTCACGAGCCTTTCGATTCGTGTTGGCGGCGACGAACTCGATAATTCGATCATTGCTTTTGTCAAGAAGGAATACTCCTTGATGCTGGGTGAGCGCACCGCGGAGGAGATCAAGATGGCAATCGGGTCGGCATTCCCGCTGCCTGATGAGCCACAGGCCGAGATTCGGGGCCGAGATCTGGTCAGTGGTCTGCCGCGCACAATCGTGGTGACCGCCGAGGAAATCCGCCGGGCGATGGATGAGCCGGTAAATGCGATCATCACTGCGGTCAAGGCAACCTTGGATCGCACTCCACCCGAACTCTCCGGTGACATCATGGATCGCGGCATCGTTCTAACCGGCGGCGGCGCCTTGCTTCGCGGCCTTGATGAGCGGCTACGCCATGAAACCGGGATGCCGATAATTACCGCCGACCGTCCGCTCGAATGCGTTGTCCTGGGTTCAGGCAAGTGCGTCGAGGAATTTGATGCACTGAAACAGGTGCTGATCGCCGAGCCGCGGCGGTAAATCGGTTAGCGCGCCCGAGGGGCGCCAGACCGTGGAAGCCCACTCATGCTGAATCAACGCACTCGCATAATTCTCACGTTCTTAGTTATCATCGCGATGACATTTACTATTTTCGATCTGCGTGGAGGTAAGGGTCCCTTTTCGAGTGTGCGGTCGGTATTAAGCAGTGCATTGGGAGGTGTGCAGGTCGCCACTTCGGTGATCGTGTCTCCGATTACTGGAATTGGTAGTTGGTGGGGCACCTGGGGTGACCAACGGGCACGTATTGCGGAGCTCGAATCCCAAAATGCCACCTTGCAAGATACGGCGATTCGCTCGGCAGAAGATCGGGCTCGGGCCGATGCACTTGATCAACTGCTCCGAGTGGCCGGGGTTGGTCGTTATCGAATCGTGCCGGCAGAGGTCATCGCCGTTGAAGCGGCACAGGATTTCACTTGGACGGTCACAATTGATGCTGGCCGAAATGACGGATTATTGACCGATATGACGGTGCTTAACGGGCAAGGTTTGATCGGCCGGATTCTGAGCACCACGAGGACAACAGCCACCGTGGTACTTATTGTTGATGCGTCTTCGGCGGTTGGTGCTCGGGTGGCTGGCACCGAGGAGATCGGTATTTTGTCGGGCACCGGGCGGCAAGATTCACTGGAGTTTCAATCCCTTGATCCGCTCGCTGACATTGCCCCGGGCCAAGCCCTTGTCACTTTCGGCTCACGCAGCGGACGACCGTACGCGCCGGGTATTCCGATTGGCGAAGTTGTTGAAGTTAGTGGTACCGCGGGTCAATTAACCCGTATCGCGACCATAAGGCCATTTGCTGATGTGTCCGCATTGTCCATAGTTGGCGTTGTAATTCGGCCACCCCGGGAAGATCCACGCGATTCGGTTCTGCCCAGCCCAGCGGCGACACCTAGTGGGCCATCGGACCTGGCATCACCATCACCGGCTCCCGTTGATGATGGCGCCAGCGCGGCGGCCACCGCGACTGCGAAGCCACAGAAGGAAAAGGCAGCGAAGCCCGTACCAAGTTCATCAGCAAGAGCAGCGACGAACTCCGGAAGCAACTAACCATGTGGATGCGGCAGTCGACTCTTTGCGCCAGCATCATCGTCTTGGCGGTGATGGTGCAACTGACCTTGTTGTCGCGCTTGGGATTGCCAGGTGCCACCCCAGACTTGGTGGTGGTTTCGGTGGTGGCACTCGCCTTGGCATACGGGCCGGTCGCTGGTGCGGTGGTCGGATTCGTTGCCGGCCTGGTATTGGGTTTTACCCCTCCGGCCGGTGGCCTCATTGGCATCCAAGCCTTAATTTTTCTGGTGATCGGTTTCTTGACCGGTGGTGTGATCGACCCGAGGGACCGCACCGTACCGATTTTGGTGGGCATGGTCGGACTCAGTGCCGGTGGTGCGGCCCTGGCTTATGCGCTACTCCTCGCGGCGTTTGGTACCGACCAAGTTATCTGGGATGAAGTGCCGAAACTGGTGCTGACAAGCAGTCTCTACGGGTTGATTTTGGCCCCCATAGTGGTACCCGCGGTGGCTTGGTTGGTGCGAAAAATCACTCCAGAGACAGCCCTCTAGAGAGTGATCGGGGAACCGAAATTGGGTGCTAGGCGTCATACCGTCAGACCGGAGTTATGGCAGTTTTTAAAGGAGGAAGGCACGCATGGGTGAACGCTCGAACCTGCGACTGGTCATCCTCAGCGTGCTAGTAATCTCGTTGATGGCCACCTTGCTGGTGCGGCTGTTCTACCTGCAGGTGTTAACCGGCGAAGAGTACCGGGCTGCCGCACAGAGCAATACTGTTCGTGAATTAGCGACACCTGCGGTTCGCGGGCTGATCTTGGATCAGGCCGGGCGCCCACTTGTTGCCAACCGCACCTCGTTGGTGGTAACTGTTGACCGGGTTGCCCTGCAGCGCGAAGTGGATGACGGCGCTGCGGTGATCGCGCGACTCGCACAAATTCTTGATGTCCTTCCGTCAAGTATCACCGATCGCCTGATGACATGTGGCGCCGAAGGTGCGAAATCGCCACCTATTTGCTGGAACGGTTCGCCATATCAGCCAATCCCGATTGCCCGTGATGTTGATGCACAAACTGCGCTGTCGATTATGGAAAGTCGAGTTAATTTCCCCGGTGTGACAGCGGGTCTGGAAGCGATCCGCACCTATCCAGCGCCATTTGATGTTAACGCGGCACATCTACTCGGGTACCTTGGACCGGTCAGTGAGGCGGCGCTAGCGGAGCAGGGCGATTCGACCTCGTACGACAGATTGCGACGCACTGATGTTGTCGGGCGCTCGGGTCTTGAATCCTCGTACGACGAGGCTATCCGCGGTAAGCCCGCGGTTACCACCCTTGAAGTCGATACCACCGGTCGTGTTACCAAGACTTTGGAGGAGAAACCGGCGGTTGCTGGTGACTACCTAGTCTCGACAATCGATGCCAACCTCCAACATGTAGTTGAGCAGCAATTGGTTGCCGCCGTGCACCGGGCGCAAGCCCAAGGTTACCCGGGTGATTCTGGCGCGGCCGTAGTTGTCGATGTGCGCAATGGTCACATCTTGGCCATGGCAAGTTACCCAACTTATGACCCGGAAATTTGGGTGGGAGGCGTTACTGCAAAGCAATACCAAGATTTAATCGATAGCGACGCCCTGTCATCCAGCGCGATTCAAGGGTTATTTGCCCCGGGCTCCACCTACAAGGTGATCAGCACGGTTGCGGCCGCTCGGGAGGGCTTTAGTTTGTACAGCAAGTACCAATGCCCGAATCAGATAAAGCTCGGGACCCAAACATTTCGGAATTTCGAATCTGCGGGATACGGTCCAATCACTTTGAAGCGCGCGATTGAGGTGTCATGCAACACCGTGTTTTATGGCATCGCTGACAAAATGTGGAATGATGCCGGTGGTAATGATGCCAATAGGAACTCACCCGATCCAATTGCGGAAACCGCAAAGTTGTTCGGCTTGAATTCGAAAACCGGTGTTGATTTACCTGGTGAAGCGACCGGGCGGGTTTCGAGTCGCACATTCAAAGTCGCTAACTGGGAACAAAAACGCGACACCTGGTGCGCAAATGCGATCTCAGGTTATCCGGAAACCCGTAAGACGAACCCTCAGCAGGCCGACTACTTCACCGCACTTGATCGCGAAAATTGTGCGGATGGATTCAGGTGGCGCGAAGGAGACGCTTTGAACGCTGCTATCGGCCAAGGAGATACAGCCGTGACACCATTGCAGATGGCCATGACCTACTCGGCCATTGCCAACGGTGGCACCTTGTACAAACCGCAGTTGGTCAAGGCAATCATCGGAGTCGATGGCGAAGTGGTGAAGGAGATCGATCCGGTAGTAACAAACCGGGTGGAGGTCTCTCGAACGGCAATTAATTTCCTCACCTCCGCGCTGCAGGGCGTAACAACCAATGGCTCGGGTGAAACACCATTTGCTGGGTTCCCGTTGGACCAGATCCCGGTTGCTTCGAAGACGGGTTCCGCCCAGGTAACGGGTAACAAAGTCGCGACCTCGTGGTTCGCATCCTTTGCGCCGGCCAATAAGCCCAGGTACGCGGTGGTGATGATGGTGACCCAAGGAGGCACGGGTTCTAAGACATCCGGTCCGAGTGTGCGCAAGATCTACGAGAGTATTTTCGGGGTCACCGGCAGCAGGGTTAACCCGGCCAACAGCGTGCTGGTTGGCGGTGCCCCGCTGAAGAAATTGCCCACGGTGCGTCCAGATGGCACCCCCGTGGCACCAAGGGGCAAGATGTCAGGGCAAAGTTCTACGGCGCAGGGGGATAGCGGATGAGCGCATTTTCGGCAACCGACTCCATCCCACGGCCACCGTCGGCGCAAAGGTCCCGCGGTAGTGCATATTGGCGAGATCTTGACTGGCTGCTATTTGTCGCGGCCGTTGGTATAACAATTTTCGGTGCGGTGCTGGTTTGGTCGGCGAGTCGGGCTGACATGGCCACGGTTAATGACTCTCAGTCGTATTTGAAGCGGCACCTGATAAACGTTGTGATTGCCTTGGTCTTGGGTTTCTTCGTATCGCGTCTTGGCTACCGCTGGCTTCGCGCCTATACGCCAATAATCTATATCGCCTCAGTGTTGCTGCTGCTGGTTGTCTTCATCCCCGGTTTAGGTACTTCTATTGCTGGGGCGCGCGCTTGGATTGATCTACCCTTGGGATTTACCATCCAGCCATCGGAGTTTGCCAAGATCGCAATTATCATCATGATGGCGGCGATACTTGCGGAGAAACGAGACTTCGAAAGTGAGCCCCATGATCGTGATGTGCTCGTGTCGGTTGGTGTTGCGGTACTACCGATTCTCATTATCTTGGTGCAGAACGACACCGGCACGGTACTGATTTTGGGATCGGTGGCACTTTCGGTCATCGCGGTGTCAGGGGCTCGGCGCCGTTGGCTTATTGGCTTGATCGGCGGTGCCGTCATTGGTATTTTATTGGCCGTCCAGTTAGGCCTAATGCAGTCCTATCAAGTCTCACGGTTAACTTCATTTCTTAATCCAACGGGTGCACCCGGCGACGCTACCTATAACTCAACTCAGGCACGTATCGCTATCGGCGGTGGCGGCTGGACAGGTTATGGGCTTTTTGAAGGGCCGCAGACTCAAGGCAAGTTTGTTCCGGTCAACGAAAGTGACTTCATTTTCACCGTGATTGGCGAAGAACTCGGTTTCATTGGCGCAGCGTTACTGATTCTTTTAATTTGTATAATTTTGTGGCGGGCAATGAGAATCGCAATGAAGGCAGACGATCTCTATGGACGCTTGATCGCAACCGGAGTGGTCGCGTGGTTGGCATTTCAGACTTTTGAAAATATCGGCATGACCTTGGGTATTATGCCGATCACTGGCATCCCGCTGCCCTTAGTATCGGCGGGCGGTACGTCGATGATGTCGACCTGGATTGCAATTGGCTTGCTGGAAAACGTGCGGCTGCATTCGACACGTTCCTCACTTACCTAGCTCCGGCTCAGCAGGCCAGATTGCGAGGAACACAGGGCGGAAGACGGGATCTGGTGTCCGCGGGTAGCCTTGGCCGTATGTCGGTTTCAGATCTTGCTCGACGGGGTGCGTCCGTCTTCGATCAACTTGAGTTGCTACTCCCATTAGTGAGTAAACCCATTCAATACGTCGGCGGCGAGTTGAATGCCACCCTCAAGGCTTGGGATGACGTTCAGGTGCACTGGGTGCTCATGTATCCCGATGCCTATGAGGTGGGCGCCCCAAATCAAGGTGTGCAGATTCTTTATGAGGTCATCAATGAGCGAGCTGACGCCTTGGCGGAGCGGACCTATGCGATCTGGCCGGATCTTGAAGTACTGATGCGCGAAGCCAAAGTGCCGCAGTTCACCGTGGATGGTCATCGACCGGTGGGTGATTTCGATCTCTTCGGGGTGTCGTTTGCAACCGAATTGGGCTACACCAACATGCTCAGCGCGCTCTCGCTGGCGGGTATCCCGCTCCTAGCGCGCGAACGTGATGAGGCCCACCCGATTGTCATTGCCGGTGGCCATGCGGCGTTCAATCCCGAGCCAATTTCGGACTTTATCGATGCTGCCGTATTAGGTGATGGCGAAGAAGCGGTACTGCTGATAACGGATCTCACCAGGGACTGGAAATCGGCCGGGCGTCCGGGTGGGCGTGCCGGCTTGCTTCTTGAACTTGCCAAGACCGGCGTGATTTATGTCCCTGCCTTTTATGAAGTGGAGTACCTGCCCGATGGTCGAATTCAGCGGGTAACTCCGACCCTGCCCGAAGTGCCATGGCGGGTGCGCAAGCACACCTTGATGGACCTGGACAGTTGGCCCTACCCCAAGGCACCCTTGGTCCCGTTGGCTGAAACCGTGCACGAGCGGATGAGCGTTGAAATCTTCCGGGGTTGCACTCGGGGTTGCCGCTTTTGCCAAGCCGGGATGATCACCCGCCCGGTGCGCGAACGCAGTATCACCGGGATCGCAGCGATGGTAGAAAACGGGCTGAAGAAGACCGGCTACGAGGAAGTCGGACTTTTGTCGCTATCGAGTGCTGATCATTCAGAAATCGCTGACGTAGCTCGCAACCTTGCCGATCGATACGAAGGATCGAAAACCTCCCTGTCACTTCCGAGTACGCGGGTTGATGCATTCAATGTTGATCTTGCGAATGAGTTATCGCGCAATGGCCGCCGCAGCGGCTTGACCTTTGCCCCCGAGGGCGGCAGCGAACGCATGCGTAAAGTCATCAATAAGCAGGTAACCGAGGAAGACCTAATCCGTACGGTGACCACAGCTTACTGTGCCGGCTGGCGCCAGGTGAAGCTCTATTTCATGTGCGGGTTGCCAACTGAAACCGATGAGGATGTGCTGCAGATCGCGCAATTGGCTCGCGACGTGATTAAGGCGGGACGCGAGGCCACCGGATCCCGAGATATTCGGTGCACGGTTTCCATTGGGGGATTCGTGCCGAAACCGCATACGCCATTTCAGTGGGCAGCCCAACTTGATCACGTGACGACCGATGCTCGGTTAGCCAAACTGCGCGATGCCATTCGCGCTGACCGCAACTATGGCAAAGCAATCGGTATTCGCTATCACGACGGCAAGCCGGGCATAGTCGAAGGCCTGCTCTCACGCGGTGATCGTCGAGTTGGTGCGGTAATCCTCGCGGCTTGGCAAGACGGGGCAAGATTTGACGGGTGGAGTGAGCATTTCTCCTATGACCGGTGGATGAGCGCTGCTGATCGAGCACTTACGGGTCAAGGCGTTGATGTCGATTGGTACACCATTCGGGAGCGCACCAAAACTGAAGTTCTGCCTTGGGATCATCTGGATTCGGGGCTTGACTCGGAGTGGCTTTGGGAGGACTGGCAGGCGGCACTTGATGAAGTTGCGATTGAAGATTGCCGCTGGACCCCGTGCTTTGACTGCGGGGTGTGCGACCAGATGGATACGCAAATCCAGGTCGGTCCGACAGGAGTGACGGATTTACCGATGCCGATGGTGCCGGTCCACGCTCCGGTTGCCGAAGCAGCCACCCAACCGGGGAGTTGATTTGGCACGTCCTGCTCCGGTGCGCGATGTCGCACCAACGGTCCAACGGCTGCGGCTGCAGTACGCCAAGCGCGGACGGTTGCGATTTTCTAGTCACCGAGATTTCCAGCGTGCTTTGGAACGGGCGCTACGGCGGGCCGAGATCCCGATGGCATTTAGTGCCGGATTCTCCCCGCACCCGAAAGTCTCGTACGCCAACTCGGCACCAACCGGGGTTGCCAGTGAGGCCGAATACGTTGAACTAGGGGTTACCGAGCGGTGCGACCCCGCGGCGGTGCGTGCGGCCTTAGATGATGCCTTGCCTTTGGGCCTGGACATAGTGGAGGTGGTTGAGGCCATTTCCCCCGATTTCGTCCAGCGGCTGGAGGCCAGTATCTGGCAAATTGAGCTGCCCGGGATGGGGGTCGCCGAAGTCGAAATTGCGGCCCAAAAACTACTGGCTCAGGGCGAAATCACGGTCGAGCGCCTTACCAAAAATGGGGTACGGGCTTTTGATGCACGCGGGCCGGTGGTCATGTTGACGGCGGAACCCGGATCAGGGTGTGCAATACTGCGAGCGGTAGTGCGGCATGCAACACCGTCCGTACGACCCGACGACCTTCTTACCGCACTACGGCAGGTAGCCGGCCTCGTGCCGCCAGCGCCCCCAAGGGTGACTCGGCTGGCACAAGGGCCGCTCGACCCAGTCGGAGCGACCGTGGGTGATCCATTTACCCCCGACCGCGCGCCGCTGGCCGCCGCTAAGAATTGATGGGTGATCGGTAACGGCCACCCACACGACTCGCGTTGACACCGGGTGACCGGTGCGCAACGCCTAAAGGAGTACGACCCATGGTCGAAAATACTGAAAAGTTATCCGAAAGCTCATCAACTTCACCGGCACCCGCCGCCCGTCGGCGGGCGGCAGTTCGCCCCGCTGGCCCGCCGGTAGTGACGGCAGCCGAAAAGCCGGAGAAATCTGCGCCGGAGAAGAAGCCTGAGAAGAAGCCGGCCAAGAAGGCCGCTAAGAAATCTGCGCCGGATAAATCTGCGCCGGATAAATCTGCGCCGGAGAAATCTGCGCCGGAGAAATCGGTTAAGAAAACTGCCAAGAAGGCCGCGAAAAAATCGGCCAAGTCCGCCGAGAAAGTCCCGGCTTCGGTTAGTAAGGCACCCTCTGCTGCTTTGATTGCCCCGATCTTTCAGGCGGCGGAGCCGGTGGCCCCGCGCGCCCCGGTGCGCGGACGGGCGGGCAAGGCGGGCAAGGCGGCCAATTCAGACACACCCACCGAACCGGCTGCCGATGGTATTTCGGTGGCGAAAGCTGCTGGATCCGCTGAAGCTGGCGAATCTGGTGGCGTGGTTGCCGGGGAGTCAGATGACGAGGCCCGCCGCCGCCGCCGCCGCCGCGGCGGCCGAGGTCGCCGCCGCCGCACTGATGAGTCCGAACCGGCTGCCGAAACAAGCGCCGAGAGCGACGACGTGGGCGATGACGAACCAGAGGAGGGTGAGGATGCGGAGAATGGGGCAACTACGCGCCGGCGCCGTCGTCGCCGTCGTGGCAGTGAATCCGATGTCGAACTGGCGCCGGACGACCCACCGAACACCGTCATCAAAGTTCGGTCGGCGCGGACAAGCGCGAAAAAGGATGACACCAACTCAATGCGAGGTTCAACCCGCCTAGAGGCTAAAAAGATGCGCCGTCGCGAAGGCCGTGATGCTGGTCGCCGTCGGGCACCCATCTTGACCGAGGCCGAGTTCTTAGCCCGCCGTGAATCCGTTGATCGGGTCATGGCGGTGCGCCAATCAGGTGATCGAACGCAGATCGCAGTCCTTGAAGACGGGGTGCTAGTTGAGCATTACGTAACACGGGGGAGCTCATCCTCAATAGTTGGCAACGTCTACTTGGGGCGCGTCCAAAACGTGCTGCCAAGCATGGAAGCCGCATTCGTCGATATCGGTCGCGGGCGTAATGCGGTCTTGTATGCCGGTGAAGTCAACTGGGATGCCGCAGGCCTCGACGGGCAACCAAAGCGTATTGAGTTCGCGCTGAAGTCCGGCGACACGATCTTGGTTCAGGTGACCAAGGACCCGGTTGGTCAAAAAGGTGCTCGCCTAACAAGTCAGATCTCATTGCCGGGCCGTTACCTGGTCTATGTCCCTGATGGGTCTATGACGGGGATCAGCCGCAAGCTACCTGATACCGAGCGCTCGCGATTGAAGAATATTCTGAAGCGGGTTATTCCCGAAGAAGCTGGTTTCATCGTGCGCACCGCCGCTGAAGGTGCACCCGAGGAAGCCCTCGAACAAGACATCGCTCGTTTGACCGCTCAGTCGGATGCAATTGCGGAGGCGGCCAAGATTGCGACACCACCGACTTTGTTGCATGGCGAACCGGATCTGGCCATCAAGGTGGTGCGCGATATCTTCAATGAGGACGTAAACAAGTTGGTGGTCTCGGGTGATGCCGCATGGGAGGCGGTCACCACTTACATCAACGGCGTCGCACCAGATCTAGTCGATCGTCTCCAGAATTGGGTGTCGAATAAGGATCTCTTTGACGAGTATCGTGTTGATGAACAGCTGGCCAAGGCCCTTGATCGCAAGGTGTTTTTACCATCGGGCGGCTCACTTGTAATCGATCGCACCGAGGCGATGACGGTCGTCGATGTCAACACCGGGAAATTCATCGGACAAGGTGGCAACCTTGAGCAGACCGTAACGAGCAATAACTTGGAGGCGGCCGAGGAGATCGTCCGCCAACTTCGTCTGCGCGATGTTGGCGGCATCATCGTTATCGACTTCATCGATATGGTGCTCGAAACAAATCGCGATTTGGTGTTGCGTCGACTCGTTGAGTCATTAGGGCGCGACCGCACCAAGCACCAAGTTGCCGAAGTCACCTCACTGGGCCTAGTTCAAATGACCCGCAAGCGCATTGGCTCTGGGCTCATCGAGTCGTTCTCGACCCCGTGTGATGCCTGCGCGGGTCGAGGCTTGCGGATCTCTATGCACCCGGTGGACAACCACAATGGTTCCTCCAATGACCACGAGCATGAGATCTCGCCCAAGAACCGTCGGCCGGCGAATGCGGTGGATCCAGCAGATGTGGCTGCCCGGGCCTTCGAGCAAGCTGGGGAGCCGGTGCCAGCGGGCGAAATCAAGCTGGAAACCACCTTGGAGGAGGCTGAACTTAGCCTCTCGGAGGAGGCGGTTTGACCGCCTTAGGGTGGTATCCGTACCCTTAGGACCCGGTGCTCCAATGGGTCACCACCTCGCGGGGCAGATCCCCGTGAATTTATTTACAGGTAGGAGTTTGTGGTGTACGCGATCGTGCGCGCTGGCGGCCGGCAGGAAAAGGTCGCGGTTGGCGATGTGGTGGTTCTCGACCGGCAGGCCGGTGAGCCAGGCAACACCTTGACCCTTCCTGCATTGTTGGTGGTCGATGGTGGCACTGTTACCAGCGATGCCGCCACTTTGGCGAAAGTCACCGTCACCGCGGAAATCGTCGATCATCACCGCGGGCCCAAGATCGACATCCTGAAGTACAAGAACAAGACCGGCTACCGTCGCCGTCAAGGTCATCGTCAGGACCTAACCGCGGTCAAGGTCACCGATATCAAGACCGGGAAGTGAACTAATGGCGCATAAGAAAGGTGCATCGAGCACCCGCAACGGTCGTGACAGCAACGCCCAACGCCTAGGAGTTAAGCGCTTTGGCGGCCAAGATGTCAACGCCGGCGAGATCATTGTCCGCCAGCGTGGCACCCACTTCCATCCCGGCAGCAACGTTGGTCGCGGCAAGGATGACACGCTGTTCGCACTCGCGGCCGGTACTGTTCAATTCGGAGTAGCCCGTGGCCGCCGCGTCGTCAATATCGTCGCGGGTGCGTAACCCAGCACTACTCGGCCAAACTTTGCGCGGTTTCTGCTGCGCAATTCAACAACTTGTCGGCGAGGCGGGCCCGTTGGGCTCGCCTCGTTGCCATTGCACCGGTTTCGAATAAGGGAGTTCTAGCCGTGGCCACCTTTGTCGACCAAGTTACCTTGCATGTACAAGGTGGCGATGGCGGTCATGGCTGCGCCTCGGTGCTTCGCGAGAAATTCAAACCACTAGGTGGGCCCGATGGTGGCAGCGGCGGTCGCGGCGGCGACATCGTGCTGGTGGTAGACCCGAGTGTGACAACCCTGCTCGAATTTCACCACGGCCCACATCGTAAAGCCGATAATGGCCGCCCGGGACAAGGTTCGCATCGCAATGGTGCCGAGGGTGATGATGTATTTCTGCGCGTACCCAATGGCACGATGGTATTGGCCCCGGATGGCACCTTCATCGCGGATCTACTCGGCGCGGGCACCAGACAGATCATTGCCAAAGGTGGCCGTGGTGGCCTCGGCAACGCCTCCTTGGCATCACCTCGGCGCAAGGCACCGGGTTTTGCACTACTCGGTGAACCCGGTGAGTATCGAGATATCGTCCTTGAGTTAAAGACGGTGGCCGACGTGGCCTTGGTCGGATTTCCGAGCGCGGGTAAGTCCAGTCTTGTTGCCGCGATGAGTGCTGCCCGACCCAAGATTGCCGACTACCCGTTCACCACGTTGATTCCCAATCTGGGGGTCGTGACGGCGGGTGAGGTGGTTTTCACCATTGCCGATGTGCCTGGATTAATTCCGGGTGCCAGCGAAGGTAAAGGTCTGGGTCTTGAGTTCTTGCGCCATGTTGAGCGTTGCAGTGTGCTGGTGCATGTCCTTGACTGCGCCACCATGGAGCCGGGGCGTGACCCGATTGACGATATTGTCGCAATTGAACATGAGCTCGCCCTGTATGGCGGGCTTGAGGAGCGTCCACGCATGGTGGTCCTTAACAAGATAGACGTCCCTGACGCCCGGGTCCTTGCGGACCTGGTGCGCCCAATCCTCCAGGAGCGTGGCTATTTGGTATTTGAGATCTCGGCCGCGACCCACGAGGGCCTGCGCCCACTGTCATTTGCGATGGCCGAAAAGGTTTTGCAGGCTCGTCTGGCGGCCATTCCCGACGAGGCACCTCGTATTGTCATCACCCCTAGGTCGGTAAATGATCGTGGTTTCACGGTCACCCATGAGGTGGCCGGCTATCGGGTACGCGGTGAGCGGCCTGAGCGGTGGGTACGCCAAACAGATTTCACCAATGATGAAGCAGTTGGTTACCTATCTGATCGGTTGGCCCGCCTCGGCGTGGAGGAACAGTTATTTAAACAGGGGGCGGCGGCCGGTTGCACGGTGATGATCGGTGCCGATGACAATGCCGTGGTATTTGATTGGCAACCAACTTTGCATGTTGACATGGGCTCGAGCAGGAGCCCACGCGGTACCGATGTGCGATTGGACGCCCAACTTGATGCGGAGGGCGCGTGAACGCTCGCGGGATGGTCGCGTCAGCGGCGCGAATTGTCGTCAAAGTAGGCTCATCATCTTTGACGAGGCGCGGTGGTGGGCTGGACGCTGAGCGAATCGCAGACTTGGTGGCGCAGCTGGCCGCGCGACGGGCTGCCGGCCACCAAGTAGTGCTGGTTTCAAGTGGCGCGATCGCAACTGGATTCCCGGCCCTTGGTCTAACCGCGCGCCCGCGTGATTTGGCCACGCAGCAAGCGGCGGCCAGTGTGGGCCAAGGCATGCTGGTGGCGCAATACAGCAACGAATTCGCCAAGCACTCGATCACGGTGGGTCAGGTGCTATTGACTGCACAAGATGTCACGCGTCGGTCGCACTACCGAAACGCGCAACGTACTCTCTTTCGGCTTCTAGAGATGGGGGTACTGCCCATCGTCAATGAGAATGACACCGTCGCTACCGATGAGATTAGAGTGGGTGACAATGACCGTCTTGCGGCACTTGTTGCCCACCTAGTTGATGCGGAAGCGCTGGTACTCCTTTCGGATGTCGACGGGCTCTATGACGGGCCGCCAAGTAAGGCGGGGGCGACGCTGATCAAAGAGATCCACTCGCCGGCAGATCTAAGTGCGGTACGAATAGGTGGAGTGGGCAACGCCGGCGTGGGGCTCGGTGGGATGGCCACCAAGGTGGAGGCCGCGCAGATCGCCACCGCAGCCGGAATCCCGGTCCTGCTGACTTCGGCGAGGGACGTCGCCATCGCGTTGACCTCGGCCGCCAGCGGAACGGTGTTCCACCCGACCGGGGCGCGGACCTCGACCCGGCTGCTCTGGTTGGCCCACGCCACTACCGGGCGCGGACGATTGCATCTAGATGCCGGGGCGGTCACTGCGGTCATCCAAAGACGACTTTCCCTGCTGCCAGCAGGTATCACGGCGGTTGACGGCTCCTTTGCGGCCGGAGATCCGGTGGACTTATTAGACGAAAAGGGTCACACGATCGCCCGTGGACTGGTCAACTTTGATTCTGGTGAACTACCCGGCCTGCTCGGACGGTCCACCAAGGACCTAGCTCGGGAATTGGGTTCGGCCTATGAACGCGAAGTTGTTCATCGAGATGACCTGGTGATCATCACAACTTGACCGGATTGGGGGGCCGAAGTGGTCGCCGATTCGCAGTTGGTAGAGGCCGCACATATCTGGCATGTCACCTTGACCGTGACAGGAGCGCCAGTAGGTGAACCTGAAATCCGCGCGGCACTCGAGCGGCTAAGCCATGAGCACCCGTTTCCACTGTCCGGCAGGTTCGCGGTGGATCGCGCCGAGGTGCGCTACCGGGAGGAAGCCGTGGACATGCCCACCGCCCTAGGCCTAGCGGTGCAGCCATGGGCTGAGCACCGGGAGTCCGCGCGGTTACCGCCGTGGGAACCGGTTGGCATTGAAGTGATTAGCCAAGACACTTTTCATCGTCGGGGTCGACTGCATAACGAGCAGCCTGGGCCGCTGGCAGCCGGGCGATTACTCCCATTTTGATGACCACAAACCGCTGCATCTAGGCTGTGCTTATGCAGAATCTGCCCATTGATGAGCAATCCTTGGTTCTAAAGACCGCCACGGCGGCCCGCGAGGCTGCCGGGCTCCTTCGGCTCTTGACCCGTGAGCAAAAAGATAATGCGCTAATTGCCATGGCTGATGCTCTTGATGCGCGTACGGCTGAGATCATCGCGGCTAATGCAGAAGATGTTGCCAGAGCCCAGGGCTTAGGTACTAGCGCGGCTTTAGTTGACCGATTGACGTTGAATGCTGCTCGAATCGCCGATATCGCTCAGGCACTTCGTGACGTAGCCGCGTTACCTGATCCGGTCGGTGAAGTTATCCGCGGCTACACCCTGCCCAATGGTTTGCAGGTTCGACAAATCCGGGTGCCGCTTGGCGTGGTCGGCATGATCTATGAAGCCCGGCCCAATGTCACCGTTGACGCTGCCGGACTGTGTCTTAAGAGTGGCAATGCCGCCTTGCTTCGCGGCTCGTCATCTGCCGCCGACAGCAATGCGGCATTGACTGCCGTAATGCGTGATGCGCTCCTGGAGTCGGGCCTGCCGGCCGATGCAATTCAAATGGTGCCGGGGGATACGCACGAATCGGTTAAGTATTTGATGACAGCACGTGGTCTGGTTGATGTGCTCATCCCTCGAGGTGGCGCCGATCTGATCCGCAGCGTGGTTGACAATTCCACTGTCCCGGTAATCGAAACCGGCGTGGGTAACTGCCATGTCTATATCGATAAGGATGCCGACATAGACAAGGCCATCGCCGTACTGCTAAACAGCAAGGCGCAGCGCGTGAGCGTCTGCAATGCAGCCGAAACGGTACTGGTCCACCGCGACATTGCCGACGAGTTCCTGCCACGTGCCTTAGAGGCTCTAAAGGCCGCGGGCGTGACCATTCACGGGGATTCCAGATTCGCACTGCATGCGACAGGCACCGGGGTGGAATTCGCCGATGTGACAGACGATGACTGGGCCGCGGAGTATTACTCCTTGGACATTGCGGCAGGGGTCGTCGATAGCATTGATGAGGCGCTGGCGCATATTCGAAGGTGGTCAAGTGGTCACACCGAGGCCATCGTCACCGACAGCCAATCGGCAGCCCAGCGGTTTGTGGCCGGGGTGGACTCGGCGGCCGTGATGGTCAATGCGTCGACCCGGTTCACCGATGGGGGTGAATTTGGATTCGGGGCCGAGATCGGGATCTCAACCCAAAAACTGCATGCTCGTGGCCCCATGGGGCTGACCGAGTTGACCACCACTACCTATGTGGTTACCGGCGACGGCCACATTCGCAGGTAGCGAGTCCGCGCGGTACGGGGGCTTTCCAAACGCGGTAGACTGCGGGCACCACGAGATGAAGGGTTTAACAATGGTTCTTAGTGCCGCTGAGGAAGTAGCAGCGCAGGGGATGATATCGCCTTATGTTTTCGGCGGCTTTGCTTTCTTGGCGCTGGCGGCGCTCCTGGTGATCACCGCCATGATCAACGTTGACCGTTAGTACCCACTTGTGACCACCCGCCGCATCGGGGTGATGGGGGGTACCTTCGACCCAATCCATCACGGCCACCTCGTCGCTGCATCCCAGGTGGCCTATAGCTTCAAGCTCGACACGGTGTTATTTGCACCGACCGGCCAGCCATGGCATAAGTCACCCGCTCCGGGCGCCACCCCAGAGGAGCGTTATCTGATGACCGTACTTGCAACCTCGATGGACGATCGGTTCGATGTGACCCGGGTTGATATTGATCGCGATGGACCCACTTATACGGTCGATACGCTGCGCGATCTGCGGGCGCAGTACGAACTTAATTTTCCGAATCTGGAAATCGAGTGGTTCTTCATCACCGGTGCCGATGCCCTCGCCGACATCATGGAGTGGCGGGGGCCGCAGGAAGTAATTGGATTGGCTCACATCATCGGAGTAACCCGGCCAGGGCACGAGATGCGCAAGCCTGAGTTGCCAGAGTCATCTTGGACCTTGCTTGAAATACCGGCGCTCGCGATTTCGTCGACCAATATTCGGGCCCGGGCGGGTCGAACTGAGCCGATCAACTATCTGGTTCCGGAGTCTGTTGCGAACTTTATCGGAAAGCGAAAACTGTACCGGTAGCACGGTCAAGTCAATATGAAAGCAGTGAAATGACAGCGAGCAGTGAAGCAGTTGCACTAGCGGTGGCGGCGGCCGAGGCGGCGTCGGAGAAGTTGGGTGCGGACATCATGGCGATCGATGTGAGTGACCATGTCGTCATAACCGATGTTTTCGTACTTATTTCGGCAGCCAATGAACGACAGGTCAAGGGTGTGGTCGACGGCGTCGAGGAGCGACTGCGCTTAATGGGGGCAAAGCCCCTGCGCCGGGAGGGTGAGCGCGAGAGCCACTGGGTACTCCTTGACTACGGCGACATCGTGGTGCACGTGCAACTTGCCGAGGAGCGAATTCACTACGCGATCGAGCGGCTGTGGAAGGACTGCCCGATGCTCGAGTTGCCGGCTTCGGTAAACGCGCCGCATTCAACCCGCGAAGCATCCCGCGATGCGTTGTACGACGGTGCTAGCAGTACGAATCCGCAGGAGGCGTCCTGAATAGGCAACGTGAATCCCGACGCATTGTTTTCTGGCGGCACGGGCGGACCCATTGGAATGCCGAGCAGCGCTTCCAGGGGCAAACCGATATCGACCTTGATGAGTTAGGCATCGAGCAGGCCGAACGTGCTGCGGCGATGTTGGCGACTTTGCGCCCTACGGTAATTGTTGCCTCTGATCTAAGCCGGGCGATGAACACCGCAAAGCCACTAGCGCGGATTCTTGGTCTTGAAGTCGGCATCGACGTTGGCCTGCGTGAGACTTTCGCGGGGGAGTGGGAAGGTCTAACGCGTCCGGAGATGGAGCAGGGCTACGGCACGATGCTCGCTCAGTGGTCGGCCAGTGCAGAAATGCCGGCCGGGGTGAGCGGTGAAACCCGCATTGAGGTCGCGCAGCGGGTAGCGGCTGCGGTGCAGCGCGCACTGGAGTGGGTGGGGCCCGGTGAGGCGCTGGTCGTGGTTACCCATGGCGGAGCCGCGCGCGCCGGAATTGGTGAGATCCTGGGGCTGCCACCGGAACACTGGGCGGTGCTCGGGGTGCTGACCAACTGCTCCTGGTCAGTATTGGTTGAAAATGTAAGTGCCTTTGGCCCGAGGTGGCGCCTGCAGGAGTACAACGCCGGTACTTTGCCGGAGTCGGCGCTAGCCGATGACCGCTAGTCACAAGCGCTGGCCACTTGAACCGGCCCGGGCCGCGCTCGGTATGCTCACGCTTCCCGTGTTCCGCGGGGCCGGTTAGTTTCGGGGCTGTGGCGCAGCTGGTAGCGCACCTGCATGGCATGCAGGGGGTCAGGGGTTCGAATCCCCTCAGCTCCACTTAAGTTTCGTGAGTGTGCACGGGGGTACCCCCCCTACCCGCAGGCGACGCAGGTCGCCGGTCGGTTCAATGCCTTCGAAAGTTGTCGGGTCTGCGTTTTGTTCTTGTGTTTTGGTGGTTTCTGTGTTCCCCTTGGCTAGCGGTTCATTTGGGCCGCGACCCGTGCTGGAATAGTGGTGAAATGGAGTTCAAATGCCGAAAAGTGAAGTTAGTGCACCTGCTAGTTCCGCGGCCTGCGATCGGCTAGCACTCGGGGTGGGTTGGTCCCGGCCTGGGGTTGCCGGTATCGGCGGCACCCTAAACCCCTCCTACAGCGGGCAGGCCTGCTATGGGTGCTTTGAGGGTAATGAAGAGTAGTACTGGTCCCCACCATTAGGTGGGGTGTTTAAACCCTGCTGCTGGCCGACATGGACATACCCGTGCCGCTGGTAGTGCGCACCCAGCTAAGTGGGTTGATCGTGCATGAGACCCTAATAGGTATTGCACATGATTACTCATTACACCCAATGGGGATGCTGTCTTAGCCGTGTGGCTCAGACTCCAAGGTTGGTGCCCTCCTAGTGGCGAGGAAGGAGCCGGCCAGTACCAGCGGGAACCCGATCAAGATCCCCGGTGTCAACGGTTCGCGTAGGACGAGTACTCCTAATACGACCGCCACCGCTGGATTGACATAGGTGATTACGGTTGTTCTGGCGGGTCCGACTTCAGCGATGAGAGCAAAGAAGATTATGAAAGCACCAGCCGTGCAGAGGGCGCCGAGGATCACAATCGACCACCACGCAGTTGCGGGTACCGGCTCGGTCGGCCAAGTGAGCCAGGCAAGCGGTGCATAGATCAACGCATTGATGGCAAGTGATGCGGCGATGACCGCCAGGCTTGGCGCGTCACTGAGTTTTCGATCCACGATGATCGGGCCAAGGGCATAACCCAATACCGTGATGCTGACGGCAGCCACGGATAGAAAATCCCCACCAGAAACATCTAGGCCGACCAGTGCGGCAACCCCGGCGAAACCGACACCAAGACCCACCAAGCGCGTTCCACTTAGTCGGGAGTCGAGTCCGATAATGCGGGCGATGATGGCGGCGGTGAGGGGCACGGTGGCTATCAGGAGCGCCGCGAGTGAACTTGAGATACGTTGCTCGGCCCACGTCAATGCGAGGAAGGTGAAGGTCATCTCGACGATTGCAAAGATAACTACCCACCGCCAATGGCCTTTTAGTTGGCGTAGCTGCCCCGTGATGAGCGCGATCGGCAGCATGATCGCGGCACCGATTACTACGCGTGCGAAGACGACCACGAATGGTGATAGTGATTCAACGCCGACTTTGATGAGCAAGTAGGGCAGGCCCCAAATCAACCCGAGGGAGATGAAGAGCACCCACCCGCGCCGAGACATAAGGGGAGGCTAGTGGTCTGGAGTTGTTTGAGTTCGAACGGCTGGCTAGGTGACTTTTTCTCTTTCGAACTGGGCGGTGCCCAAGGTGACTAACTTGAAGTGGCCCGGTGTTTGGTTCTTTGGCATGGGAAGACTTTAAGGTCCGTCGGGCACCAAGTTGTGGTTAGCCTCGAAACCCAATGCGCGATGATGTGGTGATGACTCGCCATCTGCTGGTACTGGCCGATTCGCTGGCCTTCCACGGGCCCGTTGACACGCAGGCACCCACTCACCCCGATCTCTACCCGAATGTCTGCGCGCGCGCCCTGGGCACCGACGTCAAAGTGGATCTGGTGGCTCGATTTGGTTGGACGGCCCGCGATGCGTGGTGGGCCTTGACCCGCGACCCGATGGCATTTGGTGTTTACGTGAACCGAGCCGATTATCTGATCCTGGGGGTGGGTGGCATGGATCATTTACCCGCGGCCGTGCCGACCTGGCTGCGTGATTCGATCCCGTATGTGCGACCGGGGTCGCTGCGTAGGTGGGTTCGGCGCACCTACCGGTTGGCCGCTCCTAAAGTCATCGCGGCATCAGGTGGGCGGATGCGGCAACTACCGCAGCAGGGGACCGACCGCTACCTGACTCGAATTGTGGCCGCGGTCCGCCATTACCGGCCAGGTATCCCGATCGCACTAGTTGGTCCCTCCGCCCATGCCGCCCCCTCGTATCCCTCCCATCGGCACCACCGGCTTGCTGTTATTGCCGGGTTGAAGTGGTCGCGGGCTTACGGGGTGGAGTTTGTGGACGTAGATAACTGGGTTGTGCCGTCACTCGCCGCCGGCACCGGGAATCCAGATGGAATCCATTGGGCCTGGAGCGTGCATGAGTCATTGGGCTCGGCGCTGGCCATCGCGTTGACGGGGCCTCGGTAGACTCACCAGCCTTATGGGTCACCCAATTGCGGCCGCAGACCGCGCCGATGAGCCGGTCGGTTATGACTTCAATGCGATTCAAGAGCGGTGGCTGCCGATTTGGGACGAGTTGGCCCCATTTCGGTCCGGTCGCCCCGGTGACACCCGACCCAAGAAGTACGTACTTGACATGTTCCCGTATCCATCCGGTGACCTACATATGGGCCATGCCGAGGCCTACGCCTTAGGTGACGTTATCGCCAGGTACTGGGTGCAGCAGGGCTTTAACGTGATGCATCCGATCGCCTGGGACGCCTTCGGGCTGCCTGCGGAGAACGCTGCAATTAAGCGCAATGAGGATCCGATTCATTGGACCTACGAGAACATCGCTCAGCAAAAGGCCTCGATGCGTCGCTTCGCATGTTCATTTGACTGGGATCGAGTTTTCAATACCTGCGACCCGGAATACTACAAATGGAATCAGTGGTTCTTCCTGCAGATGTTCGAACGTGGTTTGGCTTATCGCAAGGCCAGTAGCGTCAACTGGTGCCCGAATTGTCAAACAGTGCTCGCAAATGAACAGGTTGTGGCTGGAGTATGCGAACGTTGTGATGCGCCGGTAACCAAGAAGAAGTTGACCCAGTGGTACCTGCGCATCACCGATTACGCCGATCGCCTACTCGACGATATGGACGACCTCGAAGGCAAGTGGCCCGAGAAAGTGCTGCTGATGCAGCGAAATTGGATCGGCCGCTCGCGGGGTGCCGAGGTGGAGTTCGTAATCGAAGGACGCGCTGAGCCGGTTACCGTGTACACCACCAGGCCCGACACGCTTTATGGCGCGACCTTCTTCGTGGTGGCCGTTGACTCGGACTTGGCGGCAGAGTTGGCCACCGGCAGTGCTGCTGAAGCAGATTTTCATACCTATCTTGAACAGGTCAAGGGCACTTCTGAGATGGATCGACTTGATCAGTCGCGCGAGAAGACAGGCGTGTTCTTGCAGCGGTACGCCATCAATCCAGTAAATGGTGAGCGCATTGAAGTGTGGGCATCGGATTACGTGTTGGCCGACTACGGTACCGGGGCGATCATGGCCGTACCCGCACACGACCAACGCGACCTAGACTTCGCACTTAAATTCAAGCTGCCGGTGCGTGTGGTTGTTGAAGCCGGTGAAGACCCGGTGGTGACCGGCATTGCCACGGCCGATGACGGACCACACGTTAACTCGGGCCCACTTGATGGGCTGGGCAAAGTTGAAGCTATTGACGCGATGAACTTGGTGCTTGAAGATCGCGGCACCGGGCGGCCAGCGGTCAACTACCGTCTTCGGGACTGGCTCATCTCGCGTCAGCGCTATTGGGGAGCGCCTATCCCGATCATTCATTGTCCAAATTGTGGTGAGGTGCCGGTGCCCGAGTCACAGTTGCCGGTGCTGTTGCCACCGGCCGAGGGGCTAGACCTAAAGCCCAAGGGCACCTCCCCCCTTGGTGCGGCAGTCGAATGGGCGAATGTGCCGTGCCCGAAGTGCGGTGGCCCGGCGACCCGTGACGCCGACACCATGGATACCTTCGTGGATTCCTCTTGGTACTACCTGCGTTATGTGGACCCACATGATTCGACTCGAGCCTTTGATCCAGCCAAGGTGCGCGAGTGGCTGCCGGTTGATCAATACGTTGGGGGTGTCACCCATGCAATCTTGCACCTGCTTTACAGCCGGTTCTTCACCAAAGTCCTTTACGACATGGGGCTGCTCGACTTCACTGAGCCATTTACGCGCCTGCTGAATCAGGGCATGGTGGTGATGTCGGGTTCGGCGATGAGCAAGAGTCGAGGCAATCTCGTCCGACTATCCGATGAGCTTGCGATCCACGGCGTCGATGCAATTCGCCTGAGCATGGTCTTCGCCGGGCCGCCCGAGGACGACGTCGACTGGGCTGAAGTCTCGCCATCGGGTGCGAAAAAGTTCCTAGCTCGCGCTTGGCGGCTTTCCGGCGACGTGACAAGTGCGCCCGGAGTTGACTTCGCGGGTGGTGACCCACAACTTCGCAAGGCCACGCACCGTGCGGTGCATGATGCGACAGTCTCGATTGAGTCGTTTCGATTCAATGTTGCGGTCGCGCGCGCGATGGAGTTGGTCAACGTAACACGCAAGGCGATTGATAGCGGTTGTGGGCCGGATGATCCGGCCGTGCGCGAGGCCACCGAAGCCGTGGCGATCATCTTGTCCCTAGTCGCGCCATACACGGCCGAAGACATGTGGTGGCGACTAAGTCATGAGCCTTCGGTTGCCCTGGCCGGCTGGCCGCTGGTGGATCCGGAGTTACTAGTCGAGGATTCGGTTACCTGCATCGTGCAAATCTCCGGCAAGGTGCGTGAGCGCCTAGAGGTAGCACCGGGTATCAACGAGGACGATCTACGCGCTCTGGCATTGGCGGCTCCTGCCGTGCAGGCGGGCTTGGAGGGCAGAGGCATCAAAACCGTAATCGTGCGCCCGCCCAAGCTCGTCAACATCGTGCCTGAGTAACCAGCTTTCGTTACGCTGCGGGTATGCCAGTCGCGGTCATTACCGATTCGACCGCCTATCTACCGACCGGATGGGCCGCGCAGTATGGCATCGGCATTGTCCCGGTGCAGGTGGTAGTAGCAGGCAAGGCATATGACGAGACCGAGGATCAACAGGCCGCGTCGGTAGTTGAAGCACTGGAGCAATGGCATCCGGTCACCACCTCAAGACCGTCCCCCGAACGCTTCTTCGAGAGTTTTCGTGCGGCGCAGGAGGCGGGGGCCACATCGATCGTGGTCGCGACCCTTTCGGCCGCGATGTCTGCGACTTATGAGTCGGCACTGCTTGCGGCGAAGGAGTGCACGATTCCGGTGCATGTCATCGATAGTCGCAGTATCGCAATGGGTCTTGGCTTCGCGGTGATTTCGGGGGCAGCAGCCGCCCGCCTTGGTGCCAATGAGTTTGACGTCACCGCAATTATTGAGCGCCGGGCCGAGGCGAGCAGTGTGTTCTTCTATGTTGACACCTTGGAGTACCTGCGCCGTGGCGGGCGCGTTAGTTCTGCCCGCGCCGCGGTTGGGCAAGCATTGCAGGTTAAGCCCCTGCTGCAACTAGTTGACGGGCACGTGCAGCAGGTCGACAAAGTTCGGACATCTTCGAAGGCCCTGGCGCGCTTGGCCGATTTGGCCGTTGCGGCTGCGGGTGAACTCGCTGTCGATATTGCGGTCCAGCATCTAGCCGCTCCCGATCGGGCCCAGCAACTAGTCGATATTTTACGTGAGCGCTTACCTGCTGCCACCATCGTGCAGTGCCCCGTGGGCGGGGTGGTCGGCGCACATGTGGGGCCGGGAATGGTTGCGGTCGTGGTGGCACCGGAAGTCCCTTGGCTGTGACCCCTTGGTTTTGGGTACTCGTTGCTGGCGTAACCGGGTACCTGCTCGGCTCGATTAGCCCGTCGGTTTATGTGGCTCGGGTATTTGGCGTCGATCTATTCGCATCGGGTTCGGGTAACCCCGGTGCCACAAATGTGGGCCGCACCTTAGGCGCTCGCTGGGGCGTCATGGTCGCGGTCATTGACATCGCAAAGGGCTTCCTGCCCGCAGCGGTCTTCGGTATTTATGTCGGTGCGATCGCCGGCGAAGTCGCCGGACTGGCGGCGGTGCTCGGGCACATCACGTCACCGTTCTTAAAAGGCCGCGGTGGCAAGGGGGTAGCGACCACCTTGGGGGCGATCCTCGGGGTGCAGCCGTGGCTGGCTATCCCGGTGCTGATCACATTCGGGGTTGGGTTGGCGATTTGGCACCGCGTTGGCCTCGGCGCAGCGCTGGCGGCATTCGCGCTAGCGATTTGCGGCGTGGTGGGCTGGGCCCTTGGCCGCCTGGATCCATCCGATGCGGTTTTCGCGCTTGTCATGGCGGGTTTGGTGCTGGGGCGCCATGCGGGCAATATCCGCCGCGCGACCTTGCACTGACTGCGGCAGTTTCCACAAGTGACCAGCTTCATCACTTTCATCCACAGGTGGGCAACTGCCAACTGACATTTAACCCGTTACTCCATAGCGTCTCGGTATGTCGCTACGTGCCGCTGTTGCCGACCGCTTCCAAAAGCAAGTGCCGGCGGTGACGGCGGCAACAAGTGATCGACTCCAACGTATTGCCATGCAATGGACGCCGAGCCCACCGGCCCAGTTGCCGGCCGACGCTTTCATTGACGCAATAGCGGGTCCGGATCCTAAGGGCCGGGTGTTTCGGCTGGATCGGCGTGCTTGGCGCGGTCTATTGGCCATCGTGCTGGGAGCCGCTTTGATCGCCGGGTGGATGTGGTGGCAGGGCCGGCCACGGGAGGTGACCTTGGCCCCAGAAGTCTTGGTCAGCGGTGCGCCGGTGCCCGGTGCTGCCGCGGGGCCTACTACCGGCGCTGGGGCGAGTGAAATCGGTGGTCAAGTAGTGGTGCATGTCATCGGCGCGGTAAACAACCCGGGTTTAGTGCAGTTGCCCGCCGGTTCGAGGATCGCCGACGCGATTACTGCTGTCGGCGGCCCCAAAACGGCGAAGGCTCTCGGATCGGTGAACCTGGCCCGAGTCTTAATTGACGGCGAACAAATTGTGGTCGGCGCAGCGGCGGGCGCGAACAGCGGTTCACCCATTGATGCCAATGGGGTGCTGAATTTAAATTCGGCAACGGCAACTGACTTTGAAGCCCTGCCGGGGGTCGGCCCGGTGTTGGCGAGTCGGATTATGGATTGGCGTACAACCAATGGAGTGTTTCGAAGTATTGACGAACTTGGTGAAGTAACCGGCATTGGTCCATCGATCCTCGAGCAGATCCGCTCCTTGGTCCGCGTTTGACAGATCTGCGCCTTCTGCTACCAGCCGGGGCGGCGTGGTTGGGTGCGGTGGCCGTAGTGCTGTCGGCCGACTCCGTCCCGCTACTTGTTGCACGGCACCAGCAGGCGTTAGTAGTTCTACCGGCCGCGCTAGTGGTCTTGGCATCGGTGTGGGCAATTGCCCCGCGCTTCGGCCACGACCATGCCGCATTGATACGCACGGGCGCATTCGGCGTCGCCATCGGCGTCGCAGCTGCCAGCTGGCAGGTGTTGTCTTTAACCACCCAACCCCTCGCTGGCTGGGTCGATGCGGGTGCCACGGCAATTGTGCAGGCAACCGTAAACGGTGACGCGCAACGCCAAACTTCACGCAGCCAGGCCGGTTGGCAATCGGCCTCCAGCATCCAATTACGCGTCAATACCTCTTCGGTGCAGGCGCGCGGTGAATCGATTTTGATCGGCGTCCCGATGGTGATTCGCATTCCTGGCAGTGCTGGCACGCCGCCGTCGGGTACCCAGATACAAGTCACCGGCCGATTAAGCGCACCCTGGCTCGCTGATTCGGCAGGGCAATTACTCGTTACCGGCATTGACCAGATCGAGGTAGTAAGCCATGCCGGGCCGGTGGATCAAGTCGCTACCTCAATGCGGGCGGGATTGCGTGCGAGTGTGGTCGGCACCGGACCCAATGCGGCCGCGCTAGTTGCCGGGCTATCGGTGGGAGATGAGTCATTACAGTCTGATGAACTTGATAACGCAATGCGTCAGTCCGGGTTATCGCACTTAACCGCTGTTTCCGGCGGAAATGTTGCCATCGTCTTAGTGGTGGTACTTGGCATTGCTCGCCTAATGCGACTTCGACTGCCGGGTCGAATTGTATTCGCGCTTATTGCCCTCACCTATTTCGTGATTTTGGTCCGCCCGCAACCAAGTGTCATGCGGGCGGCCGTAATGGGGACGGTGGTCCTTGTCGGCATGCTAGCCGGTGGCCGCCGAGGTGGGCCGGCTGTGCTGGCTACCGCGGTGATCGTCCTCGTCGTGATCGCACCGGGGCTGGCTGTGTCCTGGGGCTTTGCACTCTCGGTTGCAGCAACCGCAGGACTCATCTTGCTCGCACCGCCGCTTGAAAAGTGGTTGGCGCTCCAAAGCTGGTCTACGCGGTGGCCACCCGCCCTTAGCGAGGCAATTGCAATTACGACGGCCGCGCAACTTGCGACACTGCCATTACTCATTGCAATGGGCACGAGCGTGGGATGGGTGGCGCTACCTGCGAATCTGTTGGCGATGCCTGCCGTTGCACCGGTGACGGTGTTGGGGCTCCTAGCGGCCTTCGTTTCACTAACCAGCGCGCCACTGGCAAGTTTTATTGGCCATTTAGCTTCCTGGCCCGCCGGTTGGATCGCCCAGGTGGCCTTAACCTCTAGTTCACTGCCTGCCGCCGTCATCCCCTGGCCGGGTGGCTGGATCGGTGTGGTTCTTTTGATACCAGCGGTAGTGCTTTTCATCCTGTTGCGCCACTTCACCAAGACTCGTTGGCCGATCGGCCCGCCGAAGCGGGTCATCATGACGGCCATCAGCGCCGCGTTGTGCGTCAGTTGCCTGCTGATATTCGCCCCGCCCAGCAGGCATGGTTGGCCGCCACCTGGCTGGCTGCTGGTGGCCTGCGATATCGGGCAGGGCGATGCGCTGGTGCTCCGTGCTTCGGCCTCCACTTATGTCGTAGTGGATGTGGGTCCGGACCCGGCGCTGATTGACAGTTGCTTGCGCGATCTTGGGGTAACAGCTATCACAGCCATCGTGTTGACTCATTACCACGCCGATCACGTCAACGGGTTACCTGGCGCAATTGCCGGGCGCTCGGTGGGCGCTGTTTTCACCACCATCGCACGTGAGCCGCCGGAGACCGTGCAACAAGTTGACGGTTGGCTCAAAGCAGCGGGGCTAGCCGCGCAACCGGTGCGGGTGGGTGAAGTGCGCAAAGTGGGTGATCTAACGTGGCAGGTACTCTGGCCGGCTCGGATAATTCAGGCCGGCTCGGTGTCGAATAATGCGAGCGTGGTGCTGCTCGTTGAGATCGCGGGGGTGCAAATTTTACTGCCGGGTGATATCGAACCTGAGGCCCAGAATGCGATTATGGCGGCTAACCCAAATATGAGTTTTGATGTCGTCAAAGTGCCACATCATGGATCGCGCTACCAACATCCGCGATTTGCCTCGTGGACCCATGGTCGAGTCGCGGTGATCAGTGTTGGCAGGGGCAACACCTATGGGCACCCGGCACCCGAAACTATTTCGGCTTGGCAGGAGTTGGGTGCGTTGATTGGCCGCACCGATGAGCAAGGTGATCTGGCGGTGGTGGCAAGCGCTGGTGGCGAACTGGGATTAGTAGGCCGGGGCAGTTAGTGGGCCTGGGCAGGTCTCTCTGGCATGCTGGCTACCTATGACACCCAGCCGCATCACTATCGCAGTCGGCAATGAGCCCATGCTGGTTGATCGCGCGGTGGCCGAGACCTGCGCCGCCATTCGGGCGCTTGACTCAAACTGCCAGCGGCTCACGATCCTGGCGAATTCTGATGACGCAGGCGCCTTAATCCGCGATGCGATGTCGCCAAATCTTTTTGGTGACACCACGGTGCTCGCAGTCACCGGTATTGATGCTGCAATTGATGAAGTCGATGCAGCGCTGCGCGGATTCATCGCCGAGCCGGCGGAGCACGCCTGGCTGATTGTCACCCACCCCGGCGGTGTCAAGGGTAAGAACCTCCTTGATGCGCTGCGCGCAGCGGGGGGCGCCGAGATTGACTGCAAAGCCCTCAAAAAGGGCAAGGCCACGATCGAGTTCCTAAACCATGAGGTCAGGCTGCATAAACGTGCGATGACATCGGATGCGATCACGGCCCTATATGACGCCATCGGCCATGACCTGCGCCTGCTGGTCGGTGCGATCGCGCAGTTGTGCAGCGATGTGGACCACGACCCAATCGACAGCAATGACATCAACTCCTATTTCATTGGTGTCGCGGAGGTCGCCGGCTACACCATTTCAGATGCCGTCTGGGAGAAGCGGTCAATTGAGGCACTGCGATCCTTGAGATGGGCGATGGAAGCCTCTGACAATGTCGGGGTGCCGACGGTGATGGCGATGGCAAGTGGCCTGCGCACCTTGGTCGGAGTCGGGGGCATGGCAACGGCATCGGATTTGGATGTGGCCAAGGCCATCGGCGTGCCACCTTGGAAGGTCAAAACCTTACGGCAGCAGTGGGCTAAATGGAGCGGTGATCAACGCAGGCTAGCTGCCGCGGCAGTCGCGCTCGCCGATGCCGATGGGGCCGTGAAAGGCGGAGTACGGATTGGGTCAAGTTTGGATGCCGAGCAAAAGCTGCTGGCCCTAGAAAGACTTGTGATGTTAACTGCAGGGCGGCCTTCGAGCTGACGTAGTCAATCGGTGAACGGCGACCGCCGAACTACAGGGCGTCGGCGCGCTTGGCGATCGAAGACTTACGATTTGCGGCCTGATTGGCGTGGATAACACCCTTGCTGGCCGCCTTGTCGAGCGCCTTGCCGGCATCGCGGGCCAATGATTTCGCCTCGGCGGTCTTGCCAGCATCAGCCGCCTCGCGGAACTTGCGGACCGCAGTCTTAACGGAGGACTTGACGGCCTTATTGCGCTCCCGGGCCTTTTCATTGGTCCGATTACGCTTTATCTGCGACTTGATGTTCGCCACGGGACAACTTTCTGGTTTGGGGTCTGGGATAGGGCTCTGGCCCTCACGGATGCGGGCGTCGTCCAAGGCTACCCGTAGGCTGGGCTAGACCCCAAATCGGATCCCGGTTTTAACCTAGGTCCCACCTATCTCGTGCCCAGCCGACCGACCAGCCGACCGACCAGCCGACCGACCAGCCGACCGACCAGCCGACCGACCAGCCGACCGACCAGCCGACCGACCAGAAGGACCCCCAGTGCCGCTCCCGCAGCCCGGTGCCACCGACCCCAGGGTGATCCGGAATTTCTGCATTATTGCCCATATCGACCATGGTAAATCGACTCTGGCCGATCGAATGCTGCAGCAGACCGGGGTGGTCGACGGACGATCCATGCGGGCCCAGTACCTCGACCGGATGGATATTGAGCGCGAGCGGGGGATCACCATCAAGTCGCAGGCCGTCCGCCTGCCATACCGAGGCGAAGATGGCCACGACTACGTCTTGAACCTTATCGACACCCCAGGGCACGTCGACTTCACCTATGAGGTTTCGCGGTCCCTGGCTGCATGCGAGGGTGCAGTTTTAGTCGTTGACGCCGCCCAAGGAATTGAGGCGCAGACCCTGGCAAATCTCTACCTAGCCCTGGAAAATGACTTGACGATTGTTCCGGTGCTAAACAAAATCGATCTGCCAGCCGCGCAGCCGGAAAAATACGCCGCTGAGCTAGCGCACATCATCGGTTGCGCTCCCGATGACGTCATGCGGATCTCAGCCAAGACCGGTGAGGGGGTCCCTGAGCTACTTGAGCGCATTGTTCGTGACATCCCAGCCCCGACAGGTGATGCCGGTGCGCCGGCACGCGCACTGATTTTCGATTCGATCTACGACACCTACCGTGGCGTCGTAACTTATGTCAGGGTCATTGACGGTCGCATCGCAACTCGTGATCGAGTCAAAATGATGATGACCGGAGAAGTTCATGAGTTACTCGAAGTCGGCGTTATCTCACCTGAGCCGGTACCCGGTAAGGGTATTGGCGTTGGCGAAGTGGGTTACCTCATTACCGGAGTCAAAGATGTCAGGCAGTCAAGAGTCGGCGATACCGTCACGACCGCTCAACATGGTGCGACCCAAGCGCTGGGTGGCTACCGCGACCCAAAACCGATGGTCTTCTCTGGTCTCTACCCGATCGACGGCTCGGATTATCCGGAACTGCGCGATGCCCTCGACAAGTTGAAGCTAAATGATGCGGCCTTGGTATATGAGCCCGAGACCTCTCTGGCACTTGGGTTTGGGTTTCGCTGCGGGTTCTTGGGGTTACTCCATATGGAGATCGTGCGTGAACGCCTTGAGCGCGAGGCCAACTTGGATTTGATCTCGACGGCGCCAAACGTGGTCTACCGGGTGCTCGGTGATGACGGCGTCGAACTGGTTGTTACCAACCCGAGTGAGTTCCCGACGCAAAAGGTCGACAAGATTTTTGAGCCAGTAGTCCGCGGCACCGTAATCCTGCCGAGTGAATTTGTTGGCACGGTGATGGAGCTGTGCCAGCAACGACGCGGTCAGATGCTCGGGATGGATTATCTATCCGAGGATCGAGTCGAGTTGCGTTATACCCTGCCTCTCGCTGAGATCGTCTTTGACTTCTTTGATCAATTAAAGTCACGTACGCGCGGTTACGCATCGCTGGATTATGAATTGACGGGGGAGCAGGATGCCGATCTCGTCAAGGTCGATATTTTGCTGCACGGTGATGCCGTTGATGCGTTTAGCGCAATCGTGCACCGCGACAAGGCTATGGCCTACGGGGTGATGATGACGGGCAAGCTCAAGGAACTCATCCCACGTCAGCAATTTGAAGTGCCGATTCAAGCGGCTATCGGATCACGGGTCATCACGCGTGAGACCATTAGGGCGATTCGAAAGGACGTATTAGCCAAGTGCTACGGCGGCGATATCACCCGTAAGCGCAAATTGCTGGAGAAGCAGAAGGAAGGCAAGAAGCGGATGAAGATGGTGGGCCGGGTCGAGGTGCCACAGGAGGCCTTCATTGCTGCCCTTTCGACGTCTGACACCAATCCTAAGAAGTAGCAGGCGGTGCGCCCTCTATCGATCTACGTGCACGTACCTTTTTGTGCGAGTAGATGCGGCTATTGCGATTTCAATACCTATACAGCAACTGATTTAGGTGAGCAGGTCCAACGTGACACTTTTGATCAGTTGCTCATCTCCGAGGTGCAGCTGGCAGCAAGCAAGCTGGGCGCAGACCTGCGCGCGGTCGATACCGTGTTCTTCGGTGGTGGCACGCCGACGCTTCTTAGCGCCAAGGCATTGGTGGGAGTCCTCGAATCAATCAAGTCAGAGTTTGGCCTGCGGCCTGCCGCTGAAGTGACAACTGAAGCAAATCCAGACAGTGTTGATCAACCCAAGCTCGACCAACTGGTGGCGGGTGGGTTCACTCGAATCTCTTACGGTGTGCAAAGTGCCGCATCGAAGGTACTAAAGACTTTGGACCGAACCCATACTGCGGGCGCTGCTGCTGACGCCATTGTGATGGCGAGGGCAGCTGGGTTTGCGCACATCAGCGCGGATCTGATCATCGCGACCCCTGGTGAGTGCGATGCTGACCTGCGGGACTCAGTTGATCTGGTAACAGGTGCCGGTGTTGATCACGTGTCGGCCTACACCCTCATCGTGGAGCCCAACACGCCGCTGGCTCGTCAGGTGGCCGCTGGTGTGGTGCCCAGCCCTGATGACGAAACCGCGGCGCACCGGTACGAACTAGTTGATCAACTTTTGAGTGACCGCGGGTTCACCTGGTACGAGATCTCAAACTGGGCGAGATCCGGTGGGCAGTGCCGACACAACGTGCACTATTGGCAAAACGATGACTGGTTGGGTATTGGGCCGGGAGCTCACAGCCACAGGTCGGGAGTGCGCTGGTGGAATGTCAAGCATCCGCGGTCATATGCCGAAAGATTGGACGCAGGCGAGTTGCCCATCGACCAACTCGAGGAGCTAACAGTCGAGCAGGTCCGGCTCGAGACCATGATGCTAGGCCTTCGAACTGCAGCGGGATTAGACCTCGCAGCGGTTGACGCGATCGATTCGGTTGTCATCGCCAAACTGATAGCTGACGGGTTACTTGATGGTCCCGCCTTGGCCGATGGGCAGCTCCGGGTCACCGTGCGCGGCCGCCTCTTTGCCGATGCGGTGATACGCGACCTAACCAATTGATTTCTCAACTGGGCTATTTGTTGTTGAGCGCAGGTGGCGTTCGGCGGTAGCCATTGGCAAAAAGTGGCGAGGTAATAATCATGTCGGCGGTGGTGCGATTACTCGCGATCGCGATATTCCACAAGGTCGCGATACGTAGTAACGCCTTTACGTCTGGATCATGTGGTTGCTGTTCCAGGGGATCCCAGAAAAACACCAGCAGGTCGATCGCACCTTGAGCGATGAAGGCTCCGATCTGTTGATCGCCCCCGAGTGGCCCGCTCAGGAATCTCTTGACGGGTATCTGTAATTTGTCACGGATAAGCCGCCCGGTTGAGCCGGTTGCATAGATGTGGTGCGTGGTAAGCACCTCGCGGTTATGGGCCGCCCACTCGAGTAAATCGGCTTTCTTGTTGTCGTGGGCTACCAGTACGACGTGCTTTCCGGTCCCGATGGGGCCAACCGCACCAAGAGTTTCCTTTGAACCCTCCTTGACGATCCAATCGGGAACGAAATTCGTCGTGTCAAGCAAATTCTCCATGCCGATATCGTGCTCAGCTTAGATTTCGGTGGATGGGTCATCTGGTGAAAGCTGGGTGAATGTCCGGTGAGGTTTCCGGCCTCCTACTGCCACAGGGGCGGTAGGTTCATCAGCTGGCCCACTAGGTGGTCGTCTTGAATTGGTTGCTGTTTTGGCCTTGCACTCGGCCATGTTTTGTGTTTCCATTAAAGTCGAATTAAGCCGCAGCATTAACTTAGATGGCGGTTCAGAAATGTCCGAAAGAGAGATTGTGGCTCCGGTGAGCTCTGCTCCGGGCGGTATGGGGGGTGCCTTGAACCCCTCGAGCATTAATACACCTCAGGTTCCTTAATACACCTCAGTTACTGTTTTGAGGCTAGTGACGAGTAGCTAAAACTCAACAAGTGAACAGCGGCCGGTTAGGGCCAGCATTGGGCCCCTGAACAAGGTGTCTTCGCCGGTGCGGCGTATTTCGGGCGTAGGTTGGCTTTTGGCGTATTATTAGCACTCACATGTCCGGAGTGCTAGATGGGCCGCTGCCAAGGAGGTGCGCATGCTGGAGGATCGCCGCCTCGCCGTTCTTCGGGCCATTGTTGAGGACTATGTGTCAACCCATGAGCCCGTAGGCTCAAAGGCTCTGGTGGAACGGCACCACCTCGGGGTTTCGCCAGCAACAATTCGCAATGACATGGCCGCACTCGAGGAGGAGGGCTACATCGCCCAACCGCACACCAGTGCGGGCCGGGTACCCACCGATCTTGGCTACCGGCTGTTCGTGGACCGGCTTGCCGGCGTCAAGCCCCTAAGTTCGCCAGAGCGCCGAGCAATAGCAGAGTTCTTGGATAGCTCGGTTGACCTAGATGATGTCATGGTGCGAACGGTGCGCCTGCTCGCGCAGATCACCCGGCAGGTTGCACTTGTGCAGTATCCGTCCCGGTCACGAAGCACTGTGCGCCACATTGAACTCATAGCCCTAAGCACTACTCGCCTCATCATGGTTCTAATCACCGACGGTGGTCGAGTCGAGCAACGAACCATTGAATGCGCAAACCCCATCAGTGAGGTCGCCCTGGGCGATATCCGTGCCCGGCTGCTGGTGGCGGTCAGTGGGCAGCCGTTTACCTCGATCCCGGAAATCCTGACGTCCTTTAGCGGGCAGTTCCCGGCGGAGATGCTGCAGCTGGTCACCATAATTCAGGCGACCTTGCTGGATGCAGTTACTGAGCGAATTGATGAGCGCGTGGTGCTAGGAGGTACAGCACACCTGGCGCGATACGGCGAGGCCTTCCCATTGTCCATTCAACCGGTACTGGAGGCACTTGAAGAACAGGTAGTGCTACTGCGACTGCTTGGAGAGTCCTCGGCTAACACTGCCGTCACGGTGCGAATAGGCCATGAGAATCCAATTGAAGGCATGGCGTCGACGTCGGTGGTGACTGCGCGATACGGGATTGGCGATTCGGCAACGGCGTCGCTGGGTGTCGTCGGGCCAACGCATATGGATTACGCTGGCAATATTGCTGCGGTTCAAGCCGTCGCGCAGTATGTGGGTCGTATTTTGGATGAGCAGTGAGCGCAGCCGGACCAGATTATTACGCGCTCCTAGGAGTTTCGCGTGATGCGACCCCTGATGAAATCAAGAAGGCCTATCGCAAGTTGGCCCGTGAGTTGCATCCCGACGTCAACCCTGACCTGAAGAGCCAGGAGCGCTTCAAGATCATCACCGCGGCCTACGAAGTATTAAGTGATCCGGAAAAACGCCAGATGTTTGACCTCGGCGGTGACCCGCTAGGTAGCACCGGTGGGTTCCCAGGGTCCACCCAAGGATTTGATTTCGGCGACATCATGGACGCGTTCTTTGGTGGTGGTGGGGGCCAACGCGGCCCGCGCACCAGATCCCGCCGGGGTCAAGATGCCATGATCCGGATGCAAATCGACCTAGCAGCGGCGGTATTTGGTGCGACCCGCGATATCACGGTTGATACTGCTGCGCGTTGTGCAACCTGCGATGGCTCAGGCACCGCGTTGGATAGTGAAGCGGTAACTTGCGTGATGTGTAAGGGCCGGGGTGAAATCCAACAAGTCCAGCGCTCATTTCTAGGTCAGGTAATGACCTCTAGGCCGTGCCCGACCTGCCAAGGGTTCGGTAGCACGATCCCGCACCCATGCCACGAGTGCGCCGGCGATGGCCGAGTCCGCACTCGCCGCACGATTACCATCAAGGTGCCACCCGGAGTCGACACCGGTACCCGGATCCAACTGTCAGGTGAGGGCGAGGTCGGTCCTAATGGGGGTCCGGCTGGGGATCTGTATATCGAAGTCATGGTGCAACCGCACCAGGTATTCGAACGCCAAGGAGATGAGTTGCACTGTGCACTCACCTTGCCGATGACAGCGGCGGCACTAGGTACCACCGTGACATTCGACACCCTAGATGGTGAGCAGGAGATCGACGTGCGACCAGGTACGCAACCAGGCTCGATTCTCACCTTACGTGGGTTGGGCGCTACTCGGCTGCGCGGTGGTGGCCGTGGTGATCTCTATATTCATCTTGACGTGTCAATTCCAACGAAACTTGACGAAGCCCAGATCATGTTGCTCAAGCAACTTGCGGATCTGCGCTCGGAGGATGTAGTGCGCGTGGGTGTTGACGGAGCGGATGGTGGAGGCGGCCTCTTCACTCGCTTAAAGGATGCGTTCTCGCCGCGGTGAGTCCCCCAGTCTTTCGAATAGCTAATGCGGACTTGCAGCACGTGCAGGTTGGCAACGAAGTTGCCCTGACCGGGCCCGAGGGGCGCCATGCGGTCTCGTCGATGCGTCTAGGAGTCGGTGAAGCTATCGACCTTGTTGACGGGTGCGGCCTTCGTCTTAACGGAGTAGTGGAAAGCGTTAGCGGTAAGGACACCGTGCGAGTGCGAGTCGCCACAGTGCGGATCGAACCGGTAGCGACTCTTGCCATCACCGTGGTGCAAGCCCTGCCAAAGGGTGATCACGGAGAGCTCGCTGTTGACCTGCTGACCCAAGTTGGGGTAGATGTCATAGTGCCGTGGGCGGCAGCGCGTTCGGTTACGAGGTGGGCACCAGATCGCCTCGAAAAATCGAGCGGTAAGTGGCAAGGTGCGCTAATTGCCGCGGCCAAGCAATCGCGGCGGGCGCGTTGGCCGGTACTAGGTGAGCTAGCGACAACATCGGCGGTGGTTGAGCTGATTTACGGGTCGGCAACCTGCATTGTTTTGGACGAGGCGGCGGTTACCTCAGTGCTGGAGGTGCCAATCGACGACATTGGTGGCACCGGCAACTTGGTTTTGATTGTCGGGCCCGAGGGAGGAATCAGTGACGAAGAGCGAGAGCTCTTCCGGGCGGCCGGGGCGGTTGAAGCGCGTCTTGGCCCAGGGGTGCTTAGGTCATCGGCCGCCGGAGCCGTGGCAGTTGCCGTTATATCGGCTGCCCGAAACTGGGGTGGGCCGGCCATGGGAGGATCAAGTACATGAGCGAGTGCCTGTTCTGCCGCATTGTCGCCGGGGAGATCCCGGCCGATGAGGTGATGCGTACCGATGAGGTGGTGGCATTTCGCGATATCTCACCGCAGGCCCCGGTGCACGTACTGGTCATCCCGACCGCCCACTTTGTAGATGCCAGGGCGATGTCTACCTCGGATCCGCAATTGGCTGGCAATTTGATCAAAGCTGCTACCGATGTCGCGGCGGCCGAAGGGCTCGAGGGTGGCTACCGAATCGTTTTTAATACCGGTGACGATGGTGGTCAAACCGTTCACCATGTTCATGCCCACGTGCTCGGTGGCCGGTCAATGAAGTGGCCACCTGGATGAGCACTCCAGCCGCGGAAGCCCCCAAAGCTCAAGCCAAGATCACGGTGCCGCATTCACAATCCATGGTGGCGCTGATTGGCTCCGATGATGAGTTTTTGCGCCTCCTCGAAAATGCATTTCCAGAGTGTGACATCTTGGTGCGCGGCAATGAGATCACGCTGACAGGCGCTGCTGGTGATGTTGGCATGATCGAAATCTTCTTCAGCGAGATGTTGGCGATGCTTAGAACAGGTCAACCGCTGAGCGCGGAGTCCGTTGACCGCAGTATTTCACTGCTTAGAGCAGGAGCCCGGCCTTCAGAAGTCTTGACTTCCAATATCCTGAGCAATCGCGGTCGCACTATTCGCGCGAAGACCATGAATCAGAAACGCTATGTTGATGCAATCGACAACAACACGGTGGTATTTGGTATTGGCCCGGCTGGTACCGGCAAAACCTATCTTGCGGTAGCAAAAGCTGTACAGGCACTGCAAGACAAGCGGGTGAATCGAATTGTCCTGACTCGACCAGCGGTCGAGGCCGGTGAGCGTTTGGGTTTTCTGCCCGGCACATTGTCGGAGAAGATTGATCCTTATCTGCGACCGCTTTACGATGCCTTGCACGACATGATTGATCCGGACTCAATCCCGAGGCTGATCACCAGCGGGACTATCGAGATAGCCCCACTTGCGTATATGCGCGGACGTACATTAAATGACGCTTTCATCATTCTCGACGAAGCCCAAAACACTTCGGCTGAGCAAATGAAAATGTTCCTAACCCGGCTTGGGTTTGGTTCGACGATGGTTATCACCGGCGACGTCACCCAGGTTGATCTGCCCAGCGGTACCACTAGCGGCCTTAGGGTGGTGGGCGAGATCCTTGAGGGTATTGACGATGTGGCTTTTTGTCGCCTCACCTCGCAGGACGTGGTCAGGCACAAACTAGTCGGACGAATTGTGGAGGCCTACGACCGTTACGACGCCGAGCGGGCACCTAAGTGAGGCACTTGCCATGATCGGGTCTGGAGTAATTGTCTCGAATGAATCCATGTTTGAGTGCGACACCCTGGCGCTGGTGCAGTTGGCCGGACTGCTCTTCGCAGAGTTGCGCATACATCCAGACGTGGAGTTAGGTATTCGACTAGTCGATGTCGATGAGATGACGAAACTGCACGTGCAGTGGATGGGTGAACCGGGGCCGACCGACGTCCTGTCCTTTCCGATGGATGAACTCCGCAGTGCCCCTGCTGGAGTAGACCCACAATCAGGCTTACTCGGAGACATCGTGCTCTGCCCCGAGGTGGCAGCAGCACAGGCTTCAGAATTCTTGCGCACCCTTGATCAGGAATTGCAATTCTTGACCATCCACGGGGTGCTCCACTTGATTGGTTATGACCACATGACGGACGCGGATCACACCCAAATGTTCGGCCTACAAGATGCCTTACTGGCTACCTGGCAACCGCGAAATGTTGGGTCTAGATGACGGCCGTGGATATTTGGTGCATCGTCATAACGGTGGTGCTTGTAGGTCTAGCTGGCTTACTGATCAGTGTCGAGACCGCCATAAATAAAGTCTCGCGCGGTCGAATCGAGGACATAAAGCGCGAGTCGGGTAAACGTGCTTCGAAATTGTTGCTGATCCTGCAGGATCGTGCGCGATACGTGAATGTGTTGCTCTTTTTGTCAACATCAGCAACGGTAACCGCGACCGCGTTGGTGACATTTGTTTCCTATGACACATTCACCGTGAATGGCGCTTGGTCGATCGGAGGGGCCTTGGCTTTCGCGGTCGCCATTATGGTGGTTATCGCGTACATAGCCCTGGGAGTGGCGCCCCGAACTTTGGGGCGTCAGCATGCTGAGCAGATTGCGCTAGCCACCGCGGGACCGGTGCGACTCCTGGCCGCGATCCTCGGTCCGTTGGCAAATTTATTGATTCATCTAGGCAATGCGCTAACGCCAGGCAAGGGTTTCCCCGAGGGACCTTTTGCGTCCCAAGCGGAGTTGCGCGATCTCGTTGATCAGGCCAAGGCCGACAGCCTGATCGAAGATGATGAACGCCAGATGATTCACTCGGTATTTGAACTAGGTGACACTTTTGTAAAAGAAGTGATGGTGCCACGAACCGAGGTCGTATTTATCGAGCGTACCAAGTCACTGCGCCAGGCGATGTCCCTCGGGCTACGTTCTGGATTTTCCAGGATCCCAGTAATTGGCGAAAACTCGGATGACGTAGTTGGAATTGTGTATCTAAAAGACATGATGCGGCGAACTTTCGAGCACCGCGAGTCCGAAAATGATGAGCGGGTAGAGAGTTTGATGCGCGCACCGTATTTCGTACCTGATAGCAAGCCCGTTGATGCCTTACTTCGTGATATGCAGACTGCGCGTGTTCACATGGCTATTGCGGTAGATGAATACGGCGGCACAGCCGGATTAGTGACCATTGAGGATGCCCTTGAAGAGATCGTGGGCGAGATTGCCGATGAGTACGACACCGCCGCCCCCGAGGTCGCGCAGTTAACCGATGGTGCGTTCCGGGTCAGTGCCCGACTTCATGTTGAGGATTTCGCTGAACTAGTAGGCATCGAGATTGATGGCGATGCGGAAGGGGTAGATACCGTTTTGGGCTTGATGGCCAAACGCCTTGGTCGCGTCCCGATACCCGGTGCGGCAATCGAGGAGCTCGGCTGGAAACTCACCGCCGAACAGGGGGCAGGGCGACGAAACCGGATCGGGGCAGTGCTCGTCGAGCCGGTTACTAGCCTGGCCAGACCCGATCTGGGAAGCGCTGCTAGTGAGTGACGAATTAACTGTTGAAGATGCGAAATTAGTGACTTTAGCCCAAGGTGCACGAGGCCGAATCGCGGCAGTGCAAGGCGCTGCGGTGCGCGACCAAATGGGGCGCACCTACTCGGCGGCGAATGTGGGTGCTGGGGAGTTTCGGCTATCGGCAACCCAGCTAGTAGTTGCGCAAGCACTCGCGGCGGGTGCTAGCGGACTGGAGCTGGCGGTTGTTCTTGGCGTAGAGCAAGTCGATCTGGAATTGCTGAGAGCTTTTGCTGGTACCGGGGTGGCAGTCCTGCGTTGCTCGGTAACCGGGGAGATCCTTGAGCGGCTGTCGACGTGAGTCACCGCAGTGGGTTCGTCTCGATCGTTGGTCGCCCAAATGCGGGTAAATCCACTCTCACCAATGCCCTTGTTGGGCAAAAGATCGCTATCACCTCGGATCGACCGCAAACCACGAGGCGTGCGATCCGCGGCATCCTTACCCGTGCTGATGCCCAGATAATTCTTGTTGATACTCCCGGGTTGCACCGGCCCCGTACCCTACTCGGTGAACGTTTGAACGAAGAGGTGCGCGAAACCTGGTCAAGCGTTGATGTCATTGGCCTGTGCCTACCGGCAAATGAGGAGATCGGGCCCGGTGACAAGTTCATTGCAAAGCAAATTATTGCGCTGAGTCGCACACCTATAGTGGTGATCGTCACCAAAGCAGACACCGTTTCGCGCGCCTTGCTGGCCGAGCACTTGCATCAGGTAGGGGAACTTGCGGGCGAATTAGATGGCACCTGGGCGTCAATCGTGCCGGTTTCGGCTGTCAGCGGTGAGAACATCACGGTGCTCGCCGATGAGTTTGCGGCGCTGCTACCTGAGGGTCCGCTGCTCTACCCCGATGGTGAAGTAACCGATGAGCCGCTCGAGATTGCGGTGGCTGAACTCATTCGCGAAGCGGCCCTTGAGGGGGTGTCCGATGAGTTGCCCCACTCAATTGCGGTTGTCATTGACGAGATGGGCCTTCGGGAGGGCCGGCCTGATGATCGGCCGCTCACCGATATTCGTGCACTGCTTTACGTAGAACGCGATAGCCAAAAGGCGATTGTCATCGGCAAGGGTGGGGCGCGCCTGAAATACGTCGGTACCGCGGCCCGTGGGGGGATCGAGAGATTGCTGGGGACGAAGGTTTTCTTGGAGATCCACGTCAAGGTCGCCAAGGATTGGCAGCGCGACCCCAAGGCACTTCGGCGGTTGGGTTTTTGATTTGCGGGTGCGGCGTCCTAGGCCCGCCCCTTTATTAGGAGACAATGGGCTGTGCCGATCTACCGTGACGAAGCCATCGTGCTGCGAACCCAAAAATTGGGGGAAGCCGATCGTATTGTCACCCTGCTAAGCCGTGGCCACGGGCGTATTCGATGTGTTGCTCGGGGGGTGCGCAAAACTTCGAGTCGAATAGGTGCCCGCCTTGAGCCATTTGGCCACGTAGATGTTCAATTGTATGAGGGCCGGTCCCTTGACACCGTCTCCCAGGTTGAGTCCCTTGATGCTTTTGGTGCGGTGCTCTCGGGGGATTACAGCCGCTGGACATCTGGTACGGCGATGCTTGAAACCGCGGAGCGGCTAACCCCAGAAGAACGGGAGCCGGCCGTGCAGCAGTACACGCTCCTAGTCCTGGGGCTTCGGTCACTAACCGCAAATGAACACGATGGAGGTTTGATCCTCGACTCCTATCTACTACGGTCACTTGCTGTGGCCGGGTGGTCACCATCTTTTGACGGGTGTGCCAGATGCAGTGCTCCTGGCCCGCATCGAGCATTTTCAGTGCAATCCGGTGGCATGGTTTGTGTCGATTGCCGGCCACCGGGTGCTGCGGCCCCGGCCCCGGAAACGGTCGCGTTACTCGGCGCCCTCCTTAGCGGTGATTGGGCGGTGGCGGACTCGAGTGAGCAGCGCCATCGGCGTGAGGCCAGTGGGCTGGTCGCCGCTTTCCTGCAGTGGCATCTGGAGCGTGGACTGCGATCATTGCCTTTGGTTGATCGAACAATTTCGGCAGATCATGTTTGGATGGGGGCATGACGCGGCAGCCCCAACAAATCCGCCCCAAACCACATGCGTCCGGAGCCATGGCCCCGAAAATCCCCGTTGACTTAATTCCACGCCATGTCGCGATCGTGATGGACGGCAATGGCCGCTGGGCCAAGGAGCGTGGGTTACCGCGAACCGCAGGACACGAGGCGGGTGAGGCGAGCCTATTTGACTGTGTCGAAGGTGCACTTGAGCTTGGCATCGGTTGGCTATCGGCGTACGCCTTCTCGACCGAGAATTGGAAACGCTCACCGGATGAAGTCAAGTTCTTGATGGGCTTCAATCGTGACGTAATTCGTCGCCGGCGCGATGAAATGAACGAACTGGGGGTGCGGGTTCGGTGGTCTGGGCGGCGACCCAAATTGTGGCGCAGTGTCATCACCGAACTTCAGACTGCCGAGCAATTAACCGCGAAGAACACCAGGCTCACCTTGACTATGTGTGTCAATTACGGAGGCCGAGCTGAGATAGCCGATGCGGCAGCCGCGATTGCTAGAGAAGTACAAGCGGGGCGTCTAGATCCGGACAGGATCAACGAGCGGATGTTTCACCGCTATCTGGATGAGCCAGACATGCCAGACGTCGATCTTTTCGTGCGATCATCAGGGGAGCAGCGCACGAGCAACTTTCTGCTCTGGCAATCGGCCTACGCCGAAATGGTGTTCCTGGATACTTTGTGGCCGGATTTTGATCGACGCCAACTGTGGCACGCATGTGAGATTTATGCGGCACGTGATCGTCGCTACGGGGGAGCGGCACCTAATTCGGAGCTGGGCAAGGCTGGATCTAGCTCTTGACCGGACACGAGCATGACTTGGCCCAGACCGCCCAGCGAGCCTGGCGCCCGGAGGTGGCACTGGGACCGATAATTTGATGCCCTTGGTTCAGGTGCGCACCAGCACCGCAGTTCCCGAACCGCTGAATCCCGATGACTTAATGCAATTAACTAAATGCGCCCCATGAACTTATAGATGGCGATGCCCACCACCGCAATCACCACGACCAGGCGCAGGAGGCGGGAGACGAAGCCCAGAACCGGCCAAGAAAGCACGAGCAACCACCCGAGGAAGAAGGCGACGAGCAGCAGCAAGATGCCGCCGAGCCAGGCGAGATCGCCGGTTTGGATCAGGCCGAGGAACAGCGCAAGGGCCGTGAGTATGACCAGCAACCAGCGCGGGACCCGGTGCAATAGCACCAAGATCGGAAAACTTTTTCGCTCGAGCGCTTGCCGGCCCGGGCCGGAACTTGAGGCTCCCTTGGCCCTAGGGGCCGGTGCCGACCCGCGGGGGGGTGGCCCACTGGGCCCGCGGACGCCACTGTTCTTGTCTTTCTTGGCCATGAGTCCCTCCGAGTGTGCCCGCGGCCGACGCGCAGGCGCCGGCCGACTAGCGTCAGCAATGTGTTTGACCTTAATGCCCTTGCGGATTCCCCAACCTCCGGCCTGATAGTTATTAGTCGATTTCGCGTCCCCGCCGAGCAGGTGGCGGAGTTTGCGGCCACCTCGCGCAACGCCATTGCAGTCTTGGCTGGCTGCGATGGCTTCATCGAGGCCCTGCTCGGTCAATCCACCGATGAGCCCGATTTGCTGACCATCACTTCGCGGTGGTTGCACGTGGGTGCGTATCGGCGGGCACTTTCGACCTTTGAGGTTAAAGTTTCGGTCATACCATTACTTTCATTGGCGATTGACGAGTCATCGGCCTATGAAATTGTGCACCACCGCACCGAGGATTCGGTAACTGATTCAGCCAGTGGTCTAGCTGCTGATGCGGGATCAATTGGTCTTGGTGACGCCGCCGGACCGGCAATACGCTCGGTACCGTCATGAAGTCATTCGAAAATCTAAGTGACGCTGGCGAGAAACTTGCCGAACTGGTGAGAGCCGAGTACTCGCGATCACCAGTTGTCGTCCTTGCGGTAGTTCCAAATGGCGTGCCGGTGGCACTTCCGGTAGGTCGCGAGCTGGGTGTTCAAGTTCTTGCTTTGCCGGTGCTTCGCACCGATGACGGGCCGATAGTTTTCGAGGTGCCTCCGGTAACCGGCTTGCATGTGATCGTCATCGACGATGGTGTTGAAACGGGGGCGGTGGCCCGGGTAGCAGCCCAGGTGATCACGAAGCTGAATCCAGCATCACTGGCTCTGGCCGTGCCAGTGTGCCCGCGGGAGTCGATGGCAGATCTGACTCGGCGCTATGACCAAATCATCGCGATCGACAAGCCCTTGGTGCATAGGTCTTTGGCTTGGCATTACTTGGATTTTGACACAATTAGCGAAACCTCGGCACTGCAATTGCTCGCTGACCAGTAGCCGGTGATCAAGCGGGAGCCCGCCGTGCCTACAATTCCATGGTCCGCCGACAGCCAGCCGGAGTGGAGCGCGCCTCGCGCTCAAGAAGGAGCGCAAAATGGCCACCGATCGTGTTGAAGCCGTAGTCAATTTATGTAAGCGGCGTGGGTTCATCTTCCAGTCCTCCGAGATTTACGGTGGAACTAGGTCCGCCTGGGATTACGGCCCCAATGGCGTGGAGCTCAAGGACAATATTCGCCGGCAGTGGTGGCAGCACATGGTGCGCGGCCGCGATGACGTTGTCGGCCTTGATTCGTCGATCATCTTGGCGCCACAGGTTTGGGAGGCATCAGGCCACGTCAATGCATTTGTCGACCCATTGACCGAATGCAAGAAGTGCCATAAGCGCTGGCGAGCAGATCAACTAATTGAGGCATACCAAGACAAGCACGGCAAGGAGCCGGTCAACGGTCTGGCTGATATCACCTGCACCAACTGTGGCACGAAGGGCGATTTCACCGAGCCGCGGGATTTCAATGGCATGCTGCGCACGACCATCGGGGTTGTTGAAGATGCGGGGGCCGTTCACTACCTGCGCCCGGAAACAGCGCAAGGGATTTTCGTTAACTATCTAAATGTCATGACGTCAGCCCGCAAAAAGCCGCCATTTGGTATTGGCCAAACAGGTAAGAGTTTTCGAAATGAAATCACGCCGGGTAACTTTATTTTTCGCACCCGCGAGTTCGAGCAGATGGAGATGGAGTTCTTCGTCGAGCCCGGAACCGATGAGCAGTGGCACGATTACTGGCTTGAGCAGCGCTGGCAGTGGTATGTCGACCTAGGCTTGGACCCAGAGAACATGAGGTTCTTTGAGCATCCGAAAGAAAAACTCAGCCACTACTCCAAGCGCACTGTCGACATCGAGTATCGATTCCGGTTCGCTGGTTCTGAATGGGCCGAACTCGAAGGTATCGCGAACCGCACCGACTTCGATCTGACCACCCACGGTCAGCATTCGGGCACTGACCTGTCGTATTTCGACCAGGAGAAGAATGAGCGCTGGGTTCCTTACGTAATTGAACCAGCAGCAGGGCTATCGCGGGCGGTTTTGGCTTTCTTGTTGGAGGCATACGCCGAGGATGAAGCCCCCAATGTCAAGGGCGGTGTCGATACCCGAACAGTGCTGCGTTTTGATCCCCGCCTGGCACCGGTCAAAGTGGCGGTTCTCCCGTTGTCGCGTAATGCGGATCTTTCGCCCAAGGCGAAGGATCTAGCAGCGGATCTTCGCAAACGCTGGAACGTTGACTTTGACGATGCTGGCGCGATCGGTCGACGCTACCGGCGCCAGGACGAAGTCGGCACGCCATTTTGTATCACCGTCGACTTCGACACTTTGGAAGATCAGGCCGTCACCATTCGTGAGCGCGACACCATGCAACAGGAGCGAATCGGGCTGGATGCGGTCGCCGGCTGGCTGGCTGCGCGGTTGCCAGCCTGCTGAGCAAGGCGGCTCCACAAGAAAATCACCCGCCCCGTGGTGAGTTGTTACAAGAAAAAGTGAAGTCTTCTTGCGACAACTCACCATGGGGCGGGCCCAGCCATACTGGTGTGACTGAAAAGCTAAGCGGTCTAACTAGTTGCCGGCAACTGCGCGCTTGAGTGACTGCCCGGCGGAAACCTTGACGGCACGCTTTGCGGCAATCTGGAGGGTAGCGCCGGTCTGCGGATTGCGGCCGGTACGTGCGGCGCGATCTGCGGTCTCAAAAGTCACAAAGCCGGGGATGGTGACTTTCTCGCCCTTAACGAGCTGCGCGGTGATAACTGAACTCAAGCCGGCGAGGATCTGGTCAACTGCGGTTGCGGTTGAGCCGGTTTGTGCGGCGATAGCACTGACGAGTTCGGTGCGATTCATGCATTCCTCCTATTGGAACTAATTGTCAAGCAACGGTAGCACAGCGGGTTGCTGGGCCATTGGATCAACTCTTGGGCGGTTCGTACCCCTCAGAGAGTACGCGTGCTGTGTTTTTGGGCAGAAGCAAACTGGTTAAAAGGCCCAGAAGGACGAAGAAGCCGGCCACCCAGGCGACAAGTTTGGTGGCTTCCGCGAAGCCGGCGGAGGCCCCAGCCACGAGGACATCGCCGCCGGGGGTCGACGCCAGACCGGGGATCGCCTGCCCGGCCGAAGTGGCCACCGCCTGGGAGACTTCTTGGGACTGGGCGGCTGGGATCCCGCGGGATTGGAGTTCACTGGAGACGAAGCTACCCAGACCGATGAGCAAGGTCGTTCCCAAGATGGCGGTGCCGATGGCGGCCCCGACCTGCCGGGAGGTCGATTGCACGGCACTGGCCTGGCCGGAGTCGGCTACCGGCACCTCAGATAGCACCACCCCGGTCAACTGGGCGGTGGCGAAGCCGACCCCCATGCCGTAGAGGAACAACCACGGTGCCATGCCCCAGCCGGTGATCTCGGGGGAGATAACAAATCCCAGCCCGAAGATGCCGATGACCTCCAGCGCCATGCCAACTTGCAGTACCCGCACCGGGCCGACACGTTGCGAGATCGGGGCACCGGCGCCGGATGCGACAAAGGAGCCGACGGCAAGTGCCAGCAAGATGACGCCGGTTTCGAGTGCGTTGTAGCCGCGCACCGCCTGCAGGAACAACGGGAGGGTGAAGAGGAGCCCGAACTCCCCGAGGCTGACGACAACCGCTACCGAGTTACCGGCGGCGAAGGATCTAATGCGGAAGAGACGGAGGTCAAGGATGACGATCTTGCCGGCTGCGGCGCGACGCGACTCGATGAAGATCAATGCGACCAGCGCGATGATGCCGAGCACTCCGGAGATGAAGACAAGTGAGAGGCGGCCTTCGTCCCAAGTAATTGGTCCGGCTTTAAAGGTCGCCGTTGAAATCACCCAGCCATAGCGCTGGCCTTCGATCAGGGCGAAGACCACACCGAGCAGGCCAAAGGTGGAGAGCAAGGTGCCCGGTATGTCGACGCCTTTGCGACCGAGTAGGTCCTTGGTTTCAGGTACGACGAGTAGGACACCTATCAGCACGATGATGCCGATCGGCAAGTTGATCAAGAAGGCCCAGTGCCAAGATGCGTAGGTTGTCAGCCACCCGCCGACTAGGGGGCCGAGGGCGGCCATGCCGCCGATGGTCGCTCCCCACACTGCGAAGGCGATCGCGCGAGATTTTCCGACGAACACCGCGTTGATTACCGACAGTGACGCGGGCAAGATCATCGACGCGCCGACGCCTTGCAGTGCGCGCGCACCGATGAGGCTAATTGACGAATCCGAGATCGCTACCAGGACGCTCGCGCCCACGAACACGATGACACCGATGATGAAGAGCAACTTGCGGCCAAAGCGGTCGGCCATGCGACCGGAGAGAATAAGCAAGGAGGCGAAGGTCAACGAGTAGGCGGCGTTGATCCACTCGGCATCATTGGTGGTGAGATTTAGATCCTTGATCATCGACGGGATCGCGACGTTGACGACGGTCGCGTCCAAGATGATCATCGCCACGCCCAGGGCCAAGAAGGCGAGGGCGAGCCACCGTCGGTTACCGGTGAGCACCTTTTGCCCCTGCGTGGCTGGCGTGGTCATCGATTTCCAATCGGTGAGAGACATCAGGTGGTCAGGCCGGCTCCTGGTCGCATCTGGAAATTACTTCCGAATGCGGCCGTGCCGATGCTAGCGGTCAATGGGACAATCTCCACGTGACCACGACGACGTTTGCCAACGGCTTGGCTGCCGGAGGGATGATCATTGACCCACCGGTGGTCCTGGCCCCGATGGCGGGTATCACCAATCGGGCATTTCGTCGCCTGTGTCGGGAGGCCGGCGCCGGGCTCTACGTGTCCGAGATGGTCACCTCCAGGGCCTTGATCGAACGAAATGCCGAAACCCTCGACATGGTCACATTTGCCGCAGACGAGAATCCGCGCTCGGTGCAGTTGTACGGGGTCGACCCGCAGGTGATGGCCCAGGCCGTGCGGATCATCGTGGCAGAGGACCGCGCTGACCATATTGATCTGAACTTCGGTTGCCCGGTCCCTAAAGTCACCCGCAAAGGTGGTGGCAGTGCCCTGCCCTGGAAGCAGGATCTTTTTCGCGCAATCGTGCGGGCCGCGGTTCAGGCAGCAGGGCCGGTGCCGGTTTCGGTCAAGATGCGAAAAGGCATTGACGACGAGCACCTGACTTATCTGGCGGCTGGGGCTGCGGCCGCCGAAGAAGGGGTGGCGTGGGTGGCCTTGCACGGGCGCACCGCGGCCCAGATGTATGGGGGTACCGCTGATTGGTCGGCGATCGCCCGGCTGAAGGAACACCTTGCGTACTACGGCACCCCGGTGCTCGGCAATGGTGATATCTGGACCGCCGCCGATGCCCTGCGAATGATGAGCCAAACCGGTGCCGATGGCGTGGTCGTAGGGCGTGGTTGCCTTGGGCGACCGTGGTTATTTGGCCAGCTGGCCGCCGCATTCACCGGTGCGAAGATCCCAGCCGATCCGCAATTTGACGAGGTGCTGCGCACCCTGCGCCGCCATGCGCAGCTGCTCTGCAATGACTACGGTCAGGCGCGCGGCTGCCGCGACATGCGCAAGCACATGGCCTGGTACCTAAAGGGCTTCAGCGTCAAGCAGCAGATCCGCCAAAGTCTGGGCACCGTATCAAGCCTCGCCGAGCTCGACGAGTTAATTGGTCAGATCAACGGGGATCAGGAGTTCAACCAGGTGGTGGGCGCGGGCCCACGTGGGCGCACCGCAGGTGGTCGCCGCCCGACTTTGCCCGATGGCTGGCTGGATTCGCCGTTCCTGGACGCCGCCGCCGCCGAAAGCCTGCTTGAGGCGGAACTAGGGGTGAGCGGCGGGTGACGAAGTGGTCACACCCGGTGTGGCGGCTGTGCGACGCGTGAGACCCGTGTGAATATTGGGGCGTGAGTGCTCCTTCGGTCCCAGCGCGCCCGGGAGCGGTGGCACTTACCCTCGTCGCTGCCGTCCCTCGTACCCCGCGTGGATTGCTGGCTGCGGCCAGCACCGTGCTGGTGTGCTTGGCGCTGCTGCTGCCGATTGGCGCCGTTTGCCAAATTGTCTTGACCAGTCAACTTGATGACCGCAGCTCCACGCAGGCCATCGTGGTCCTGGACCCGGCCCGTTACTGGGGTGACCCCGCACCGGTACTTTCAGCCCGGCTCAAACATGCCGCGGAGCTTTATGCCGCCGGCACCGCACCTGTCATCGTGGTAACCGGCCCGGCTCGATCTGCGAAAGCCGCCCGCGAGCAACTAATTGCCAGCGGCGTGCCAGCCGCCGATGTGGTGGCCTTCACCACAGGCGCCGACACGGTCGGCGCACTTCAAGTTGTCGCCACCATCATGCGCGACCTGCGCTGGGAATCGGCAACCTTGGTTACCGACCCACCGCATGCAGCACGGGCGCAGGCCACCGCGGCCGGCTTCGGGATTGATGCGCACCTATCGCCGACCGAATCCGGGCCGGGAACCGCGCTAACTTCTGAGTATGTGGGCCGCGAGACCGCGGCGCTGCTGCGGTTCTACCTGTTGACCCGCTGGGATCAACCGCAGATCATCACGAACACCACCGGTTAGCCATCGGCCACTCGCTGGGTGCGCACGTTTTCGTCGTGAAATCGACCAAAATCATCGTTTTGACGACGAAAACGTGCGCACCCACGTGATTGCGCTCTCGACTGGTTCGTCGCATTCGTGGCGCGCTAGTGTCGGGGTTATGGGTCAACCCCGCGGTTACACCGGTGCAGACCTAGCGCGCATCGTCGAGGAGCCGGTCAAGGAGACCGTCCGCACCGGATTCGCGCGCGACCGGGCCCGGGTTTTGCACTCGGTGGGCCTGCGCCGGTTGGCGGCGAAGACCCAGGTCATGGTGTCCGGGGTTTCCGACTTCCCGCGCTCACGCCTTACCCACACCTTGGAGGTAGCGCAGATCGCCCGCGAACTCGGCGACGCGCTCGGGTGTGATCCGGATCTGGTTGAGGTCGCCGGGTTGACACATGACCTAGGGCATCCACCCTTTGGTCACAATGGGGAAAGTGAGCTGGACCGCCTGTCATCTGATATCGGTGGATTCGAAGGCAATGCGCAGACCCTCCGCGTGCTCTCCCGCCTCGAAGCCAAGATCGAAGATGCGAAGGGGGGCAGCGTCGGCCTGAATCTGACTCGCGCGAGCTTGGACGCCTCCTGCAAATATCCGTGGGGCCGGCGCGCTGATACCCAAAAGTTCGGGTTCTACGAAGATGATAGGCCGATTTTCGATTGGGTCCGAGCCGGCGCCCCTGGTACCCGCACTTGCTTGGAAGAGCAGGCCATGGATTGGGCCGATGACGTTGCCTATTCGGTGCACGATGCCGAGGATGCCGTGCATTCTGGGCTCGTCCACTTGGAGCAGTTCACCAGTTCAGAAATCCAGCAGGAGTTAGTGTCCATTGCCCTTGAGCGCTACCACCCCGACCGTGATCCACAGGCGCTTTTAGCGGCCTTGCGCCGGCTGACCGGCCTCGAGTACTGGCCCGGTGCCTTCGACGGGTCAATGTCGTCACTACGTGAATTGAAGCGGTTTACGAGTTACCTAATAGGCCGTTTTTGCGTGAGTGCGCAAATCGCCACGCAGATCGAATACGGCACCCAGCCGTTGACTCGGTACGCGGCCAACCTGATCGTGCCCGAAGAGGTACGCGATGAAGTCGCGGTGATGAAGGCGATAGCGGTTAAGTTCGTGATGAACCGTGATGGGGCGGATTTGGCGTATGCGAGGCAGCGGGCGATCATTGCCGATGTCGTGCATGCCCTCACCCTTGAAGAGGGGCGATCCCTGGAGAGCTGGTTAAGACCCGCCTTCGATGCCGCAAATACCGATGCCGAGCGGTTTCGAGTCATCATTGATCAAGTCGCCAGCCTTACCGATGTCAGCCTGCTGCACTGGCATGCACGGTTAGTGCGCTGAGGCGCTACGCTTAAGCCGTGGCGGTAATAGTCGAGGGGATGTCGTGAGCGCTCAAGGTGAGCGCATCCTGACCTTCGTGGTGCTAGAAGATCACGCCTTAGTTCGTGAGGGGCTAGAGCGTGGATTAGTGGATCGATTCCCCCAATTGAACTTTGCCTATTCCGGCGAATCTCTGGTCGATGCGCTCAATGCGATCTCTGGGCAAGACATAGATTGCGCTGTGATCGACCTAGACCTCGGCGACGGCCGTGCAGTCGCGGATGTGGTGTCAAGTTTTTCGTCGTTGCAAATCCCAGTCGTGGTTGTCAGTGCACTGGGTGACCCGGCAGTGATTCAATCCGCGATTTTGGCCGGCGCTTCGGCCTACGTGACAAAACGGTCCGGATTTGAGGAACTCGGAGAGGCGCTGGGTGCGATCTTGAATGATCGCGACTGGATGTCACCTGATTTCGCGGGCGCCCTGATCCCGAAGAGTCAATCCGGTGTTAATCTTTCGGCGCAGGAACAGCGCGCCCTGGTGCTTTATGCGTCTGGTCTGAAAATGGATTCGGTCGCAAGGAGAATGGACGTAGCACCCAGCACGGTTAAGAAATACATCGACCGAGTAAGAGATAAGTACACAGCAGCCGGCAAGTTAGCGCGCACCAAGACCGACCTTTACCGGGTGGCGCGTGACGAAGGTTTGATGACTTAAACGGCTTGGCTTGGCGCTGGCTGGTTCAAAGGCCTGCGGATGTTGATGACAATTGAAACACCTTCGTCATCAGTATCCAGCGCGACGAGTACCTGGCAGTCAGCAAATTGCAATTCAGTCGATGTGAATCCGGTCAAATCGCCTGGCACCCAAATTGGTAATGCCTCATCACCGAGTGCAGTGACTAAGAGTTCCTCGGCATCTTCGTCAGTGAAGAGCCGTACCGTGATCGCCTGATTCGGATAGGCCAGAGCTGTCGACTCCAGGGCCGCGCCTATCGCAGCTGGGAGCGGGTCGCGTCGGCTGCCAGCCGACAAGGCCACTGCGTTGACGCTGATCTGGGCTAGGCCGGCTGCGGCAACCATCCCTTGGACCGACTCCCACATGCCCGATGCCAACGCATCGGCGTGCCCCAGATTGACACGAATGCGGCTCTCCTCCGCGCCCGCGCGGGCCCTGCTTCCCTGGGTCAGGGGATCAACCACCCCTGAGGCAATATCGGCGAGAAAAGATTTCGCGGTGGAACTGACGCGACTCCAACTTTCCGAGATTGCGGCCTGCCTCGCAATCTCAGTTTGCTGTTCAGTGGCCCGAGTCCAAAGTTCTTGAGCATCTGCGCGTTTGGCATCGAACTTTTCGAACAAACTGCGTGCCGTGTACATGCCGCCGATGACGTAGGCCACCGTGCCAAAAATGGACATGACTGGCACGCCACGGCAATCGTTGGGTAGGCCCCAGATTAGGAAAAGCCCGAGAATGGTCAACGCGGGCAACACAGATATGCGAAGCGGATTAGTGGCTAGCGCAAAAATCGTGAGAACGATGCCACCGGTGATTGCATTTATCAGCCAGTGGACCGCAGATGAGGAACTGCAGCCGGCCAGGCTGACGTAAGTCGCGAGGAGAGCCAATGCTGCGGTCGCGAATGTCGCTACCGCAAGGAAAACACGATGATCGGTACCCCAAAATATTGCGAGCGCGATATTGAAGGCAAAGAACACTAGGAAGGCGATCAATGGAAGTGAACTTGGGTTGAGGCTTGACGTGAGATCCCAAACGGTCAAAAGGCCGAATATGGATGGGCTAATTATGCAAAGACGGGCAAGCCACGAGCGCGTAACCGCCTCGAGGCTTGGCTCACTTGGCATCTGCAGGACGTGGGCCTCCGTTAACGGGATGCTTAACGTGATCGTCGTTCCACCCGATGCTGGGGAGGTGACCGTGGCACCTCCGCCAAGCGCGGCCATGGATGCCTTGATGGTATTGCGCAACCCAAATTGCTCGAGGCCTTTGGCGCTGATCCCAGATCCGTTATCGTGAATTCTTATTGACAACTCGCCGTTGTTCTGGGCGGTGATGATAGTGGTGGCTGTGGCTCCTGAGTGCCGCTCGACATTACGCAACGCTTCAACTAGTGCATCACGGAGAACTCCAGCAATCTGGGGCGACAGCTCAATATCGTCGCCAAGTAAGACATCGGGCTGTAGGCGTCTAATTCGGGAGGCAGTGATTGCGTCAGCAATCAGCAGTGAGATTAATTGCGGGGTCTGAACCTGAGATCCAAGTTCCAACTGGTCAAGGTCATGCTGGCAGGCGGCCTCAATCGAGCGCCGATCGGCAGCTGGCGGTGCCGAGGCTATCCCATTGAGCGTATTTAGGACGGTTTCATGGATCCGACGATCGACCATGGATTGCGCCGATTGAATCTGCAGTGCTAGATAGCTCTCCACAACCGCTGTTTCGAGTTGATCGCGACTTGCGTCCGTTCGCTTGGCGGCCACAAACCAAGTTCGGCTGAGAATAGATAGCGCCGGCCCGACAACCAGGATGAATAGCGGGCCGATGAATCCATCCAATGGTTCAGATGCGGAGAGTATTACTGACGGGGCAGGATTAAGTACCACGAGCCAGTTCAAGAGTGCCGTTAGCGCGATTATCGGAATTGCCGTCTGAGGGCGAAAGCTGAATGCGGCACCGAATGTCACCGCGAAGGCGATAAACGGGACGGGTAGCCACGGTGCGCTGCTCGTCTGCACCATAAGCAAGGGGGACGCCAGTAGAGCCAAAGTCGCCGCCGTTTGAATGTGCGACCGCCTGAAAATTGCGAACCGTGTTAACCCGAGTATCCAGATTGCTAGTAATACAAGGTAGGTGGCTTTCTCGGCCGCTTCAATCTCAGAAAACTTAAGCACCAGCAATGTTCCGGCCGGCAGGAAGACAATGAACCCGGCAACTGTTAGGGCGATAACCGACACCTGCGCCAGTGCAGAGCGCAAGGACGTTTCAACTTTCAAGGTGCCGAGGGGTGGTGAAGCCTCAGGCATGCGTAACCGCCTTGAGCAGCTGATCGATTTCAGCCGGGGTGTTGTATGCGTGTGGGCTGACCCGCACTAGCGCCGCGATGTGGTGTGATTCAAAATCAACCCGTGCATATTCCGGGGTGGATAGGCTGACGTTGATACCTGCCTGCCGGATCTGCGCAACTAACTGTCGCGCGTCAATTCGATCGTGGGTGAATGTCACAATGCCGCTCAGATGGAGTCCGCGATCGTGCACGGTCACTCCTGGTACGGCACTTAATCCAGCGCGAGCCTGCTGCGCCAAAAGACTAATCCGAGCCGAAATGGCCTCGATACCGCAGGCCAATGCGTAGTCAATGGCTGCGCCGAGGCCCAGGAGGCCGGCATAGGACTTCTCCCAGAACTCGAACTTGCGCGCGCCCGTTGCAACCTCGAAGCCCGATTCATGCCAGGTGGCGGAGTGCAGGTCAAGGGGAAATGGCTCAAGTTCGATTAGTGCGCGATCGCTGGTGAACAAGAAGCCGGTTCCGCGTGGCCCGCGCAGGAATTTACGCCCGGTAGCGCTGATAAAATCGGCTCCGATGGCTCCCGCTGATATTGGCAGTTGCCCGACAGACTGGCAGGCGTCGACCAAATACCAGGCATCGGAATGGTTGGCGCGAAGGGCGGCACCGATCGCTGCGACCTCGTTTATCAACCCATTTTGGGATGGGCACTGATTAACAGCTACTGCGGCGACGTCAGTGTCAAGTAGTTTTTCGAACGCCGCGACATCGACGCACCCGTGCTCGTCGTCCGGGATGAACTCAAGGCGCACGCCGCAGGTCTTGACGATTTGCATTATGGGCAGCACATTCGATGCGTACTCCGATGATGACACCAAGATGCGATCACCGGCTGTAAATGGGCGGGTGTGATGGATGGCGGTAAAGGCCCTATCCCAAGCGGCGGTCGCCGATTCGAGCAGGGCGATCTGGTCGGGGCGGGCACCTAGGAGTTGGGCAACCGATTCGTAGACGCGTTCGAGGCGATGGAGGACATCGGCGTGGGCTTCATAGCCACCGATCATGGCCTCAAGGTGGAGGTGGTCGACCACGGTGTCGGTGACTTTGGTGGGTGGGAGTGCGCATCCGGCGTTATTGAGGTGGTTGACCCGCAGGCACCCAGGTGTCTCGTGGCGCAGGAGCTCGATATCTAGCCCGATGGCATCCCCGGTCGCGGTCATGGGGCTATCCAACCGCACTTAGACTGCGGATATGGCCGGAAGGATTCGCGACGACGATGTGGCGCTGGTGCGCGAGCGCGCCAAAATCGACGATATCGTCCGCGAATACGTCACTTTGAAGGCCGCTGGCGGGGGTTCGCTCAAGGGAATATGCCCATTTCACGACGAGCGCAGCCCCAGTTTCCACGTCACCCCGAGCCGCGGCATGTGGTACTGCTTCGGCTGCGGTGAGGGCGGGGATGTGCTGGCCTTCGTCCAGAAGATAGACCACCTGAGCTTCGCCGAGGTGGTCGAAAAACTCGCGGTCAAGACCGGGGTGGAACTGCGCTATGTCGAAGGTGGTGCAGCCATCAACAAGCAACAGGGCCAGCGCACCAAACTGATCGAGGCCCACAAGATCGCGGCGGCTTTCTATATGGAGCAGTTACTAACACCAGACGCACAAATTGGCCGCACTTTTTTGACCGAGCGCGGTTTTGACGCCGAAGCCGCTAACCATTTTGGGGTTGGGTTCGCCCCGAAATCCTGGGATGCGCTGACCGGTCACCTGCGGGGCAAAGGCTTCAGCGACCAAGAGTTAATGGCCGGTGGGTTGGTCAGCCAAGGTAACCGCGGGATCTACGACCGGTTTCGCGGGCGCTTGGTCTGGCCGATCCGCGATCTTGGCGGGGAGGTAATCGGGTTCGGCGCCCGCAAACTATTTGACGATGACGAGGGCCCAAAGTATCTAAATACCCCGGAGTCACCTCTATATAAGAAGAGCCAGGTGCTTTATGGCATTGATCTGGCCCGCAAGGACATCTCAAAGAGCCAGCAGGCGGTGATAGTCGAGGGTTATACCGACGTGATGGCCTGTCACCTGGCCGGAGTCACTACCGCGGTAGCGACCTGCGGCACCGCATTCGGCGGCGAGCACATAAAAATCTTGCGACGCCTGCTAATGGACGACGATCAAATGCGCGGTGAGGTTATCTTCACCTTCGATGGTGACGCGGCCGGGCAAAAAGCAGCGCTGCGGGCCTTCGAAGAAGACCAGCGGTTCGTCACCCAGACTTTTGTAGCCATTGAAGGCGCGGGCCTAGACCCATGTGACCTGCGGCTAGCGCATGGCGATGGAGCCATCAAGGCGCTGGTCGAATCGCGGGTGCCGCTGTTTCAGTTCGCCATCAAGTCGATCATCGCGGGCTACGACTTGAACAACGCCGAAGGGCGTATCGCTGCGCTCAAGGAGGCAGCGCCGGTTGTAGCGAAGATTCGCGATACGGCCCTGCGTCCCGAATACAGCCGGTTGCTGGCCGGTTGGCTGGGCCTAGGCGTTGAGAGCGTCACCACGGCGGTGCAGCAAAGTGGGCGAGCAGCGCCGGTGGCAGCGCGCCCCGGGTCGACCGGTGGCCCGCGTGATCCCGGCCTGACCGTTGAACGTGAAGCTTTGAAATGCGTGCTGCAACAGCCCGCGGCCGTCGCTGACTGGTACCAAAGCGTTGAGGAATCGGCGTACACGCATTCCAGCGCCCAGGGGGTGCATGCGGCAGTCATGAGGGCGGGCGGACCCAAAAAGGAAGTAGCTGGACTTGCTTGGATTGATGCGGTGCTCGAGGTTTGTGCCGATGACGAAGACCGCCGCATCGTGCGTGAACTATCGGTAGAACCGCTGCCCGCGCAGTCCGGATACGACGCGCACTACGCGGCAAACGTCATCGCCCGCCTGCTCGAGCTTGACGCCTCGCGCCGGGTCGAGGAAGTGAAAGGTCAATTGCAGCGAACCGACCCGGTCGAACAGGCGGCCGAGCATCAGCAGATCTTCGCCGAACTACTTGCCCTTGAGGAGTACCGACGCTCCCTGAGGCGCGGCACCTTGGGGGACGAACCCATCACGAGCAGTAGATGAGGCCGTTCGCCTCCTCGCGCCTTTCGAAAGGGGCTAAGGCGGACCTAGGGATTGCAAAGTCCGAAAAGGTAATGGCGGTCGGAACGCAACTACCGAGTGGCGAGATGCTGGTGGTAGCCACAAACCGGGCGCTGTACCTGCAATCAAGTGGTGAGCGCCTGCGTTGGGATGAGCTGTCGAAAGCCATTTGGGCGGAGCCGATCTTAACCCTGACCTTGATCGATGACCTTGGGCAAGTGATCGGCGGGCGGGCTATCGAGCTGGGGCGGGCCACCGACTTACCCGCGGCGATTTATGACCGGGTAACCGATAGCGTCATCGTCAGCGAACGGGCAGATCTGGGCAATGGGGCGGGGGCCATGCTGGTTGCCCGGCGCAATAGTGATGCCGACCAGATCTGGTGGTCGGTGGTTTTCGAGGCGGGACTTGACCCGAAAGATCCCGCGCTAATCACCCGAGCGACAAAGGAATTGTCCCAATTGCGCGCGTCTTTAGGTATTTAGCGCCCGCCGCCGAAAAAACCTTTGAAACGTTTCCACCCTTTTTTCATGCTCAGCATTGCAT
>BJGE01000006.1 GCA_014190275.1 Actinomycetes bacterium
CCCGGTGACTGCCAATTCATCAACTGGATTCGCTGGGTGCGCACGTTTTAGTCGTGAAACCCGCAGTTTCGGTCTGTTTCACGACCAAAACACGCGCACCCACGAAAACCACACCTAATAAGCCGCTAAACCGCACCTAATAAGCGGCTACCAGCGGCACGGGTATGTGTATGTCGGCCCGCGCTGCTGCCACCTGGGGTGTTCGAGTTCACTAATGCAAACAACTGGCCCCGGGCCGCGAGCGGTCAGGGGCCAGCAACAGGGTTTAAACACCCCACCTAGCGGTAGGGAACGGTGCTACTCTTCATTACCCTCAAAGCACATTCCCTGCATCCAAACAATCGGGGTGCCGGAGGGGTTTAAGTTGCCGCCGATACCGGCCACACCCGGGCGCACCCAACCAACACCAAGTGCCAACCGAGCACTGGCCACCGAACTAACCGGGGTACTAACTTCCACACGAGGCATTTAATTCTCCTTCCCAAAGGGTTAGCGGCCCGCGGATGAGCCACGACAATGACAACACCGAAACCACGAAAAAGCAATAGCGAAACGCCCAGTGATCTAACCAACCGGTGCTCACCAACCCCCGGACTGACTTAGACCAAAGCACCGGGTTTCGAGGCGAAACCATGGGGCAGACCCCACTAACCCAACTACCAAAGTTCTACCCTGTGACAGGAACTAAATGAGCGCCTATGTATATGTCTAGGTGTGGGGTAGCAAGGTAAGCCCCGGTCAACGAATCCCAGCAAGTACAAGTCCAAGGGATCGGTGGGCCCGCCAGCCAAGACTGCAGCCGCAGTTGGATCGCGCGTAACGCGACCTTGGTGCCAAGGTCGGTACTCACTCAGATCGATTGACCAGATCAACGGACCCCTACCGAACCCTTTGTTGGGTGGGGAGGCAAACCGATATGGGCTAGCGGGGGCGGCGCACGGCGCGCGAGCTCGTCGGCATCGGGCCCTTTGGGATCGGCAGCGACCCACCGGTCTGGCTGACGGCATCAAGTCGGCGGCGTACTTGGGTGATCTCACCACCGCGCAGATTGCGCGGCAGCTTGGTCAATGAGCGCTGGAGTTTGCCAAGGGGCACCTGCCCCGGCTCATCGCCAACCTGGATCTCATAGATTGGAATATCCGGGAGCCAGCGCGCGGTCTTCTTGCGCTCATTGCCGAGCATATGGCCGACCCGGCTCGATGGTCCTTCAGAGATCAAGATGACACCGGGTTTGCCGACCACCCGGCTGATGAGGTCTTGGTTCTTGTTCACCGCAATACCCGGGGTGACCAACCAGCCACCGCGCAGTGATTGCACCACCGCGGCGGCGGCTCCAGGTTGCCCTTCGATCTGGTGGTACGCCGCCTTCATCGCGCGGCGACTAAACCAGAAGACCGCGGCGAGGAGGCCAAGGGGAACCCCGACCAAGATGGCGGTGAACAGGTTCAAGAGGATGAAAGTCGGCACGAAACCAAGGGCGAACCCCAAGACGAATAGGCCACCAACTTCAAGGGGCAAGGCCCGGTAGACCTTTTGGGTCATTGCCCAGTTCTGGGTTATCGAGGACAGTGTGGAACGGATTTTTCCCTTGGCCATGGACCCAGCCTAGGGAAGCCGAACCTCGATCGATGCCCCGGCATGGATCAATCCCGGGTGCTCAACCCAGCCCGTCACCCCGCGCCGGCCCATGGCGGCGCTCGGGAACTTCTCGGCCGCCGTTGCGTATTTCGCCCCGACGAGGGCGCCGGCAATCGTGCAGGGAAAGTTCTCGCCGCCGAGCATGACAACGGCGCCACCGGCGAACAGCAATCTTGTCATCCGGGGCAGTTCGGTGAGCTTGGCGATGCCCTCGGTACAGATATTGTCGGCGATCACTCCGGGTGCAATTACCCCGATTCCGAGCGCGGCTGAGATGCTCGCGAGTTCGGCCATATCGACGATCGAGATTTGCCGGTGGTTGCGGATCGTCGTGCCCTTGGGGAAGACGTCCTTTTGCCGGGCATCTGAGGTCATGGTTAGCCCGTGATGGCGATCACCAACCGGTCCGCCCCAATCGAGCTCGAGATTATCGATCGGGGTGGGGATATCGACCCCGGTGGGCCAGATGTGCACCGCAACCACACTCGCGCTCATGGTCTTGCTGCCATTGCCTGCTGGTAGAGGCGCCCGGCACGATAGCTCGAGCGCACTAGCGGCCCACTCATCACTCCAACGAAACCAATTTGCGTTGCCCGCTTTGCCAAAGCGACGAAAACATCGGGTTTCACCCAGCGGTCGACCGGATGATGGCGAGGTGATGGCCGCAAATACTGCGTGATGGTGAGGAGATCACAACCGGCAGCGTGCAGATCGATTAGCGCGGTGTCAATCTCGGTGTCATCTTCACCCATACCCAAGATCAAGTTGCTCTTGGTGATCATGCCGGCCGCCTTGGCCTGGGTGAGAACTGCCAAACTACGTTCGTAGTAAAATGCCGGGCGGATGCGCTTAAAAATGCGCGGGACTGTCTCCAAGTTGTGCGCCAACACCGCTGGCTGCGCTGCAAATACCTCGGCTAACAACTTTGGTTCACCTGAGAAATCCGGAATCAGAACTTCGACTTTGGTATCTGGATTAATCACTTGGATTACTCGCACGGTTTCGGCGTAAAGCCAGGCCCCCTGATCGGGTAGATCATCGCGGGCCACTCCGGTGACCGTTGCATAACGCAGGCCCATCGCCCGAACCGACTCGGCAACCCGGCGGGGCTCATCGCGATCCAGCGGTGCCGGCTTTCCGGTATCGATCTGGCAGAAGTCACAGCGCCGGGTGCATTGCTCGCCGCCAATTAAGAAGGTCGCTTCGCGGTCTTCCCAGCACTCGTAGATATTTGGGCAGCCGGCTTCTTGGCACACGGTATGTAGGCCCTCGGCTTTGACGAGTGCATTGATCTTCAAGAATTCTGGGCCGGTCTTTAACTTGGTACGTATCCATTCGGGCTTGCGCTCGATCGGCACCTCGGCGTTGCGGGCCTCGATCCGAAGCAGGCGCCGGCCCGAGCTGGTTAGGTAATCCGGATCGACAAGAGCCATGGGTTCAGCCTACGGGGTGCAGCACAACTGGGAGGGACTCGATCACGATGGGCAGCACTTCGGCAACTGATACCGAGCGGCTGAGTTCTCGGCTCAGTGAGGTGACTTCGGCATCTTTGATCCCGCAGGGCACGATTTTGTCGAACCACGACATGTCACAGTCGCAGTTAAGGGCGAAGCCGTGCAGGGTTACACCTTCGGTAACGCGAATTCCGATTGCCGCGACTTTGCGATCGGGGCCCCGGCCATCGGCCGGGATCCAGACTCCACTGCGGCCCGGGATGCGCGCGCTGGCCACCCCAAGTGCACTGCAGACGTCAATCAAGAGACCTTCGATGCGGCGCACGTGGGCGATAACGTCAAGTGGGCTAGGGAGTCGGACAATTGGGTAGCCGACAAGTTGCCCGGGCCCATGCCAAGTGATTTTTCCGCCGCGATCAACCTCGATCACCGGCGTATCGTCGATTGGACGCTCATGCGGTTCGGTGCGGCGCCCAGCGGTATAGACCGAAGGATGCTCGAGTAGGAGCACGGTGTTGCTGGTCGAACCAGAGACGACATCAGCGTGCACCTGACGTTGCAGCTCCCACGCCGCGCGGTAGTCAACCGCGTCCACACCGAAGCCGATCATGCGAATATCAAGTGCGGAGTCGGTGGCGGTCATCGCACGCCCAAGTCTGTCAGCACGGCATCGCCCGCCCGCCGCCCGCTCGCCATCGCGCCTTGGATGGATGCGGTCTCGCGGTAATCACCGCAGATGAAAAGGCCATCGGTTAACTTCGCGGATCGTGGCACTTGTAACGGCGGCAGCATCGCTGGCAGTGCGTACGGAATTGCGTAATGGGTAAGTGGCTCCCACCGATCGGTGCTGACCCCGTACAGAGCCGCGAGATGCGTGCGTACCCCTCGTTCGTCTTCAGCACTTGAGTTGACACCCAGGGCGGACGTTGAGATTAGTACCTTTCCTGCTGGTGCGTAGCTCGGCGCGGCATTTGTCATCACCACCGAGTTCAGGACCGGGCCACGGTTATCGCCGTCGACAACGAGGACCCCCGCGCCATCGTTTAGCAGGTCACCTGTTTGCGTTGCCAAGTGATACCAGGTGGTGACGGAGTTGCCGGGCGGGATGGCAAGGCGCGGGTGTAGCACCTTGGCCTGCTGGGCGCCGGCGGCGATAACAACGGCGCGCACCCGAAACTCACCATTTTCGGTCACCACTAACCCAGCTTGGGCTTTGGTGACTTTGGCGTTGCAGCGCACCGCACCAGCCGGGAGGGCGTCAAGCAATTGCTCTGGTATCGCCTGCATACCCGAACTTGGCACGGCCGGCGTGCCGGCCACGAATGATTTGAGGATTAGATCCAGTTGGCGCCGTGAGGTTTTTAGGTCTGGTTCAAGGAAGACGCCGGCGAGGAAAGGGCGCAGCACAGTTTCAAAAAGGGCATCGTCAACGCCCGCGGCGCGCAGGGCCACGGCACTTGTTGTGTCCTCACGCTGGAGTAGGTTTCGCGCCGGGGTGCGCGCGACCCGCAGGGCATAGCGCGCAAAGCGGGCTTTACTAGGCAGCGAGCCGGTGCGCGAGGCGGCCGAGTCGATGGCCCAGCCCGGCCTACTGCGCGGATCACCTAACCGGGTGCGCCCACCGGCGAAGGAGACGACGACTCCAGCGGTGAGCGGGCGCAGCTGCAGGGCTTGATGGTCGAGCACTCGGGCGGCTTCTGGGTACGCCGGGTTATAAAGCTGAAACCCGCGGTCAAAGGTGTAACCATCAACCCGGTCGGTACGAACGCGCCCACCCACCTCATCGCCGGCCTCGAGTACTAAGACATTGAGTCCGTGCACCGAAAGTTGCCGCGCTGCCGCGAGTCCGGCCAAGCCGGCGCCGACAACGACAACGTCGTAAGGCATTAGTCCAAGGCCGCCCGGATCGCCGATTCGATATTTGGGTCCTGCCAAGTGAAGCCTTCGGATTCAAGTACCGCGGGCACCACCCGGATACTGCCGAGGACTTCAGTTGAGAATTCGCCGAGGGCGGTCCTAAGTGCGAAGCTGGGCACCGGCAGCAGGGTTGGTCGTCCCAGCACCCGACCCATGGCGGCGGTGACCTCAGCGTTGGTTGCCGCATGGGGGGCGGTGAGGTTAACCGGTCCCGTGAGATGGTCTGAATTCATTAGAAACTCAAGGGCGGCTAACTCATCGCGCAGGGAGATCCAGGACCAGTACTGGCGGCCGCTGCCCATCTTGCCACCGAGTCCGAGGCGGAAAAGCGGGAAGAGTTTTGCCCAGGCGCCACCCGCCTTGGCCACCACTAACCCGGTACGGGCGTGCACGACCCGAATACCTGCCTGGGCAGCGGGGTCGGCGGCGGCCTCCCAGGCGCGCACCACATCGGCCAGGAACCCGGTGCCGGCCGGGTCACTTTCAGTAACGGCCCGGTCCCCGGTGTCGCCGTACCAGCCGATCGCCGAACCGGCAACCAACACCGACGGCTTGGGATCAAGTTGGGTAATTGCCCGCACGATGGTGGCGGTGCCATCGACCCGGCTGGTGAGAATCTCACGCTTGTAGTCATCGGTCCAGCGATGGTCTCCAACACCGGCGCCGGCCAGGTGAATTACCGCTTCGGTTCCGGTGAGCCGGGCAACATCAACGGTGCCGGCGACCGGATCCCAGGTGACCTCATCGGGCGCCGTCGACCGCCGGCGAACGAGTCGAAGCACCTGATGGCCCTGTGCTCGAAGGTGGGTGACGAGCGCCGAGCCGATCAACCCGGATGCTCCGGTGACTGCGATTTTCACCTGATCACAGACCTAGCTCGGCTTCGAATGAAGCTTCTTCGAGTCGCTGGCGCATGGTCCCTAGGAAGCGTGCGGCATCAGCGCCATCGATAATTCGGTGATCGTAGGAGAGTGCTAGGTAGACCATTGACCGGATTGCGATGACATCTTGTCCGGTTGAATCGGTAACGACGATCGGGCGCTTGACGACGGCCCCGGTGCCAAGGATCGCTACTTGCGGCAGGTTGATGATCGGGGTATCGAACAAGGCGCCGCGGCTGCCGGTGTTGGTGACCGTAAAGGTGCCGCCGCTGAGTTCGTCGGGGCTGACCTTGTTGGTACGGGTGCGGTCGGCAACGTCTGCGATATGCCGTGCCAGCCCGGCGATGCTGAGATCCCCGGCATGTTGAATGACCGGCACAAGAAGTCCACGTTCGGTATCAACGGCGATACCGAGGTTCTCCGAATCGTGGTAGGTGATGGTGCCTTCGGCCATATCGATTGAGGCATTGACCTGCGGGAACTGCTTGAGGGCCTCGACGGCTGCTTTGCAGAAGAACGGCAGGAACGAGAGTTTGACGCCCTCGCGGGCTTCGAACTCGCCCTTAACTCGATTGCGCAGGCTGGCAATTCGGCTGACATCAACTTCGATCACGGTAGTTAGTTGCGCCGAAGTCTGGAGGGATTCGACGAGGCGTTCGGCAATCACCTTGCGCAGCCTCGGCATTTTTTCGGTGCGGCCCCTTAGCGGTGACGCCGGTGGGGTGGCCGCGGTTACGGGAGCCGGTGAAACTGGCGCAGCGGCCGCTGCTGCGACCGGGGCAACTTTAAGTTGCGCGGCGTCGAGCACATCTTGTTTGCGGATGCGCCCGCCGACTCCGGTGCCGGCCAAGGTGGCTAGGTCAATATTGTTTTGGGCGGCCAGGCGGCGCACCAGCGGGGTCACATAGGCATCCGATAGCTCGGCTGCTGCTACCGGCGCTGCTGCTACCGGCGCTGCTATTGCCGGCGCGCTAGCGCCGGTGGCAATGCGACCGAGTTCGGTGCCTACGGCGACGGTTTGATCCTCGCCGACGGTGATGGCGACCAAGGTGCCACTTGCCGGTGCCAGGATTTCGGTGTCGACTTTGTCGGTGGAGATCTCCAAAATCGGCTCGTCAGCGGCGACGGTGTCGCCAACCTGCTTGAGCCAGCGGGTGACGGTGCCCTCGGTGACACTTTCACCAAGTGCCGGCAAAGTAATACTTACTTCAGCTGCGCCTTGGGTGCTAGCCGGTGCTACTGGAGCGGCAGTTGGTGCAGGTGCAGGTGCTGGTGCAGGTGCTTCGCTGGCCGCACCGATCACGGCTAGTTCGGCACCGACCAGTACGGTTTCGTCCTCCTGGGCGCGAATCGCAAGTAGGACACCGGCGGCGGGAGATGGAATTTCGGTATCGACTTTGTCGGTGGATACCTCAAGCAGCGGTTCGTCAGCAGCCACTTGATCGCCCACTTGCTTTAACCAACGCGTGACGGTGCCCTCGGTCACGCTCTCGCCGAGCTGCGGCATGGTGACTGAGAACGTCATGGTCGTGGGTCTCCTGTCGGTCTTAAGCGTGGGCGTGCAGTGGTTTGCCGGCTAAAGCCAGATGGGCTTCGCCCATGGCCTCGTTTTGGGTTGGGTGGGCGTGGATCAGCGATGCAACATCCTCGGGGTGGGCTTCCCAGTTGACTATCAGTTGGGCTTCGCCAATTTGCTCGGCCATCCGCGAACCAACCATGTGAACCCCAACAACGGGGCCATCGATGACGCTGACGAGTTTGATAAAGCCGGCCGTGTCAAGGATCTGGCTCTTGCCGTTGCCGCCGAGGTTGTATTCGTAGACCTTGGTCTGATCGCCGTATTTGGCGCGGGCTTCGACCTCGGTGAGGCCGACACTGGCCACTTCGGGCTCGCAGTAGGTGACGCGGGGGATGTTTATGTCGGCTATGACCATCGGGTTCAACCCGCCGATCTCCTCGGCGATGAAAATACCGTGCTGGAAGCCGCGGTGGGCAAGCTGCAGGCCGGGGGTGATGTCACCGGCCGCATAGACACCAGCCACATTGGTGCGCAGGCGATCATCAACAAGCACCCAGCCGCGCTCCATCGCAATGCCTTGCTCTTCGAATCCCATGCCCGATGCATTTGGCCCACGGCCAACAGCAACTAGTAGGAGATCAGCGTCAAGGGTGGTGCCGTTTTCAAGAGTGACATGCACACCGGCATCGTCTTGGGTTGCCGATGCGAACTTAATGCCGGTCGAGAAATTAATTCCGCGCTTACGAAAAGCGCGTTCGAGGGCTTTCGAGCAAGCCTCATCCTCATTGGGTACTAAGTGCGGAAGGCCTTCAACGATGGTTACTTCAGCGCCAAAGGAGCGCCAGACGCTGGCAAATTCAACACCGATAACGCCACCGCCCAAAACGATGACGCGCTCGGGTACGTAATCAAGATTCAAGGCCTGATCGGAGGTCATGATGCGTCCGCTGATTTCCAGGCCCGGCAAGGTGCGCGCATATGAGCCGGTTGCGAGTACCACATTCTTACCGGTGTACTGCTCGCCGTTTACCTCGACAGTGTTTAGGGTGACCAGGCGGCCGGCGCCTTCGACGAAGGTGACGTTTCGACTCTTAATGAGCCCTTGCAGGCCCTTATAAAGGCGGCCCACCACGCCATCGCGGTATTCATTGACTTTCGGCATGTCGATGCCCTCGAATATCGCACGCACCCCAAAGGCTTTGCTCTCCTTGGCACTATCGGCAACCTCGGCGGCGTGCAATAGCGCCTTGGTCGGGATGCAGCCACGATGCAAGCAGGTACCACCCAACTTGTCCTGGTCGATCAAGATAACCGACATGCCCAGCTCGGCGGCTCGCAGGGCGCAGGCATAACCTCCGCTTCCGCCGCCAAGAATTACCAGATCGGCAGCGGGCACGAAGAACTCCTATCGGCGGTGGCGAGCGATGTTTATCTTGTCCTTATCCTGCCGCAAGCCCTTTGGCGACTTGCACGAAGGTGCGCACCGCGGCCCCGGTCCCGCCCTTTGGCGTGTAGCCATAGGGGGCCTTGTCATTAAATGCCGGCCCGGCAATGTCCAGATGCACCCAGGGCTGCCCATCGGGGATGAATTGCTTCAGGAAAACCCCGGCCGAGAGCATGCCGCCGAAGCCGTCGCCGATATTGGCGATATCAGCGGTTGCGGAATCCAAGGTGGCAAGGAGGTCATCGGGAAGTGGCATCGGCCACATGGCCTCACCACCCGCCTCGGCCGCCGCGCAGACCTGGGCCCGGGCCGCGTCGTCATTGGACATCACCCCGGCGGTCCTTGAGCCGAGGGCGACGCGCTGGGCGCCGGTCAAAGTGGCGACATCAATGATGAGGGTGGGTTTTTCCTTGGCCGCCAGCGCCAGCGCATCACCGAGAACCAAGCGGCCCTCGGCGTCGGTATTTAGGACTTCAACCGTCATGCCGTTGTGCATCGTGATGACGTCACCTGGGCGTTGCGCGGTTCCGCTCGGCATATTCTCGGCCGTTGGCACCCAACCGGTTACTTTCACCTTGAGCCCGAGTGCCGCGATGGCCTGCACCGCTGAGATCACAGCCGCGGCACCGGCCATATCGCCTTTCATCTCGTCCATGTTTTTGGCCGGCTTAATCGAGATACCGCCGGTGTCAAAAGTGATGCCTTTGCCGACAATGGCCAGATGGGCTTTGGCACCTCGCGGTGCATAGACCATCTTGACCAGCCGTGGCGGATTCACCGAACCCTGCCCAACACCGAGAATCCCACCGCACCCAGCACGCTTGAGGGCGCGCTCATCCCAGATTGTCACGGTGACGGGGAGTCCAGTGACCGCTTTCTTGGCGGCGGCGGCCAAGGCGATCGGGGGGAGGGCATTTGGTGGGGTATTGACCAGGTCGCGGGTCAGGTCGACCGCGCTGCTGATGATATTTACTTCCGCGACGGCCAGTTTTTGGGCTGCGGTGCCGGGCCCTGATAACAACAACACGATGCTCGCCGGGGGCGCCGACTTTGGGTCCGTCTTGGATTTGAATGCGGTGAATGAGTAAGCGGCCAATTGGGCACCCATCGCGGTTGCCTGCAGGTGCGCTGGCTGCGGATCGGCCAAGATGGCTACCTTCTTAAGCCCGCCCAAGGCGCGGATCGCGTTACCGTAGGCCCGCCGGATGGCTTCGAGGTCATCTTGGGCCTTGGGATCACCCAGGCCCACGGCCACGATCATTTGCGCATTGAAACCGCTCAGGCCGCCAATCTTTGTCACCTCGCCAGACTTACCGGTGGCACCGAGGGCCCCGGTGGCGTCGGTGACTGCTTTGGTCAAGGCGGCGGTCAAACCGCGGCTGGCCACCTCGACCGTGCGGCCTTTTGGCCGCACCGCCACGAGCAGGGCATCGCAGTTTGTGGTTTTCGGGGGAGTTTGGGCAAGTGTGAGAGTCATGCGGTAGAGAATAGTGGGATACGGTCAAGCCCGTGAATCCACTTCAGCAGACCCCGCTAGCCGAGCGTCATCTGGCCGCCGGCGCGAAGATGGCCAACTTCGGTGGTTGGGAGATGCCAATCGAGTACACGGGTGTAGTCGCTGAGCACACCGCCGTGCGCACCGGCGTCGGTATCTTCGATGTTTCGCATATGGGCAAAGTCCGGATCAAAGGCCCCGGTGCCGCCGCCTTCCTAAATGGACTACTTACCAATGACCTAGCTCGAATTTCATCTGGGCAAGCGCAGTACACCATGTTGTGTAAGGAAGCGGAGTTACTCAGTGACTCTGGTGGCGTAATTGACGACCTCATCGTCTACCGGTGGGCCGATGACGACATCTTCATGGTGCCCAATGCCTCGAATGCGCCAAGTGTTGTTGCGGTACTGCGAGCCGCGGCGCCCGCCGGAGTGGAAATAATCGACCAGCACCATGAGTTAGGCATCATCGCCGTCCAAGGCCCGAGCAGTAAAGTTCTAATTGAATCAATGGGGATGCCCGCAGGGCATGACTACATGACCATGGCTGAGTCGAAGTTTCGGGGTGAGCCGGTCACCGTATGTCGAACCGGTTACACCGGTGAGCACGGCTATGAATTGGTGGCACCCGCCCCGGTGCTGGTTGATCTTTGGGACGCCTTACTGGCTCGCCGCGAGGAGTTTGGTGTGGTTCGAGCCGGGCTGGGTGCGCGCGACACTTTGCGAACCGAGATGGGCTATCCGCTACATGGGCAGGACCTGAGTTTGGATATTTCCCCCGTTCAAGCAGGGTTGACTTGGGCGGTGGGTTGGGACAAGCCGGTATTTGCCGGGCGTGCGGCACTTCTTGCCGAACGCGAAGTGGGCCCGAGGCGCCGGTTGCGCGGGCTAAAGTCGCTGGACCGCGGGATCCCGCGCCCGCATATGGAAGTGCGACGGGTGGCGGCCGAGGCCCTCGCCGGTGCGGTCATCGGCGAGGTCACCAGCGGTACTTTTTCGCCGACCCTTAAACAAGGAGTCGCACTCGCGTTACTTGATCCGTCCATCGATTTCGGCGACGAGGTAGTGGTCGACGTCCGCGGTCGGGAATCTCGATTCATCGTGACCAAGCCGCCATTTGTGGAACCGTCCACCCGAACTTAAAACAGGGCGGCGACCACGAGGGCAGTAGTAGTGCTGGCCTCGATCACCGCCCCCAGCACATCACCGGTGATCCCGCCGAGCCGGCGCCTGGCGATAGCAACGGCAATCACCCCAATGATGATTCCGGCGATAACCATGCCAACACCTGCGGCGCCCAAGCCAGTGAGATTAAGGGCGAAATAGGCTGCGAACAGCAGCACGAGCGTCCAGCTAATAGTTACGGGTAAGGGCACAGTGCCTGCAACGACCGCCCCGAGCCCATCGGGTCTTGCGGCTGGCACCTTATTGGTGCAGGCCCACAGCAAAGCGACCCGGCCGGTGACCACGGCGATGATCATGATCAGGTAACCACGGCCGGCGCCCATCGAGGTGGCCGTCACAGCGCTGAGCGCAAATACCTGTAACAACAAGTTGAAGGCAATGGCCAGCACCCCGAAAGGTCCGATATCGGACTTACGGGCGATCACTAGGGCCTCGGCGGGTGGCTTGCCGCTGCCAAGTGCGTCAGCGGTGTCGGCTAGGCCATCGAGATGGAGGGCGCGCGTGCACCAGGCGAGGAGTCCAAGGCTAAGTGCCGACAGCAGTAACGTCCTAGCCAAGTTGTCGCTCGCTACCAATAATGGCAAGGCGCAGATTACGGACAGCACCAGCGCGATAACCGGTGCGAATGTCATAGCCCACCGGGCGGTAGCTCGATCGACTCGGCGCGGGGCTGGCACGGGCAGTCGTGTGAAGGTGCCAACAGCTAGCCGAAGCCAATCAGGCATCGCGGTCTGACACCCCAGCTTCGGTGAAGGTGGCCATTTCGTTTAATAAGGCAATTGCGGATTGCACAATTGGCAGGGCCAGTAGGGCACCGGTGCCTTCACCGAGGCGCATTTGATAGTTAAGTAATGGGGTCATGTTCAGGCGGGTCAGGGCAAGTGCATGTGCTGGCTCGGCTGATAGGTGGCCCGCGAGCCACCAGTTCTTGGCCCGGTAGTCAATCCGGTCTGCGACGAGCGCGGCGGCCGTGGTGATCGTCCCGTCAAGGATGACCGGGGTGCGGCGAATGGCTGCTTGCAATAGGTAGCCGGACATCGCCGCAATGTCGGCGCCGGCCACCACCTGCAGTAACGTCCTCGGTTGGCCCATGAAGGGTCGACCGCGTTTCATCGCATCACGTACCGCCGCACATTTGCGCATCCAGGTGGCATCGTCTATTCCGGTGCCGGTGCCTGTCACGGTGGCGGCATCATTCGAAGTGAGCAGTCCGATCAACGTCGCTGCCGGGGTGGTGTTGCCAATACCCATGTCACCTGCGATCAAAAGATCCGCCCCGGAGTCGATTTCCTCATCGGCGATGCGCTGCCCGAGTGCAAATGCTGCTTCACCCTCGGCTTGGGTCAGCGCATCCTCGCGATCGATCGCACCGCTACCTCTCCTGATGCGATGTTGTACGACCTCAGGACCGATGTTGTCGAGGTAGGCTGGATCACAATCGACACTGACGTCGATTACGCGAACCTGCGCACCAACCAGGCGCGCCAGTACATTGACGGCGGCGCCGCCGTTCAGGAAATTCAGCACCATCTGGGCGGTGACCTCGGGCGGGAAGGCCGAAGTTCCGACCGCACGCGCGACCCCGTGGTCGCCGACGAAGACGACGACACTGGGTCGGGTGAAGGGGATCGGCGGGCAACGACCTTGAACTCCCGCGGCCCAGCTGCTGATTTCCTCCAAGCGCCCGAGCGCGCCGGCGGGTTTCGTAAGTGTTAATTGCCGTGCAGTTGCTTCCGCACTGGCGAGCGCATCAGGGAGGTCAACTTCAATTCGATCAAGGTCCGGGTCCATGCGGTTAGCCTCTCACCGTGGTCAATTCAACAAGTGGCACCGCTCTACCGGCGACCATGAAGGTCACCTGACGACAGTTTTGGGCGACTTGAGCATTGACAACTCCGAGCAGGTCGCGAAATAGGCGGCCGCTGCTAGTTTCCGGCACCACCCCTTGGCCCACCTCATTCGAAACCAAGATCACCTCGGCCCGCGTATTGTGCAAGGCGGCAATAAGTTGGGTGGTTCGCTGGCGCACGTCCTTCTGCGCCATTTCACTAACCTGCGGGTCGGTCGACCAGCCATCTATGTCATCCAAAGTCCTGGTTAGCCAAAGCGCCAAGCAATCGATCACCAGGCAGCTACCGGCGGCTGCGCCCTCGATCTCTGCTACCAGGTCAATGGTCTCTTCGGTTCGCCAATGCCCCGGGCGGCGCCGGCGGTGCGCAGTAATCCGGGCATTCCAGTTTGGGTCTTCACCCGCCGGGTAACCGGTCGCCAGATAGGTGACATGGGCAGACTTGGCGGCGATGGTTTCGGCGAAGTGGGATTTACCGGATCGGGCGCCGCCCAAAATGAAGTGGTGGCTATTGCGGATTGGCCGTTGGCCCACTTCAATGGCGGTGCCATCGTCGACAATGCGGGCGCGGCAGGCGAAGAGTTGAGCGCGTAGTTGCTCGGTGGGCGGATTGTGGTGGCTTAGGTGTATCGCAACAACATCGGTGTGCTCGGTGGTTGCGTTTATGTCGCGCAGTTCTTGTACGGCCTTCGCAAAGGTGTCTAGATCAAGATGTCCGTGCCCGTGGTCAAATTTGGTGCCAAAAGTCTCATCAAGTAGCACCAGGTCAAAGCACCGTCCACGAATCTGATCTAGCAAAGCCGCACCAAATGGCCCGGTATCAGTTGCATAGAAGAGGCGGTGTCCATCGGGGGCGGTGACGTCAAAGAGCACGGCTTCCTCGGCGAGCACGTCGCCATCACCGGTGGCATGTGATGCGGGCAGTACTCGTACCGCATAGTCACCACTTCGTGTCACCAAGGTCAGCTCTTCGCCAGCTTCGATGGGATGCAGCAGCACGTCATCATTTGGTCCGATCCAGTCGCGGCAACGATTGAGGGATTCCGGTGGGGCCCACACATGTAACGTGAATCCGGGGTTAACCCAACTGCGCCAGAGCAGGAAGTCCGGGGCAAGGTGGTCCGGGTGGCCGTGGGTGATCAAAATATGCTCGAGCTCGGCGAACGAGGTGCCGAATCGACCGGCGGCGGCCGCCGCCGTGGGGCCGGCGTCCAGTAAGAGGCAGCCGTCCACCAGTGCTGCGGTCGGGCACCGAGTTCTGTCCGCAGCCCGTTCGCTGGTGCATGACTGGCAGCGGCAAAACGGGTTGGGCCAACCGTCTGCGGATCCCGTGCCCAGGAGATGGACGATCATGGCACCGGCACAAAGGTGGGCTGTGGGTCAAATACCGCGCGGCGCGAAACCCGTCGTAGTGCATTCAAAATTGGCGCGCCCGCGATAAGGATCAACGTGACCGTTAACACCGCACGCGGAATGTCATAACCAAGGGACGTCACAAGGGTGAATCTGACCCACGAAATTAGATTTTCAACCATTGGTGCACCTGGAACATAAGACAGGGCTGATGGCAGATTGGCGGTGAACGGCCAGAACCAAAGATTCAGCAGCAGGCCGTAGGCAAAGCTGGCGACCGCCCCGTAGGCGGCGAGGAGTACTAGCTCAGGTCGGCCGGTAGCCCGGGGCAGCAGGCCAGCACCGAGGCCGACCCATGCGGCCCCGAGCATTTGAAATGGCAGCCACGGCCCGACCCCACCGGTTAGTAGCGCCGAGGAAAATAGCGATACTGCCCCAAGGGCAAAACCAAACCCAGGCCCAAGGGCTCGACCACCCAGCACCAGCACCACCCAAATCGGCTCGAGCCCGGCAGTACCGCCACCTAGTGGTCGCAGTACGGAGACCACTGCCGCTAGCACTCCGAGCAGGGCGATCGCCTTGGCGTCCATACCACCATCGGTGAAAGATGAAACCACCACGGCGAGCAGTAGCGGGATGACGATGGCAAATAACCAGGGTGCATCCGCGGCGTGGGCGACCGCACTTGAAGTCGGGGCAGCGATCAGTGGCCAGCCAAAGGCGACAATCCCGACCAGCGAGGTGGCCGCGATGGTGATGATTGATCGCGGTCCAAGCCGAAGGGCCAAGGAGGTACTCACTACCCGACCTGCTCAGTCATTGCGGCTCGAACCTCGGAGACCGTCAACCAATCCTCGGGCGCCAAGATCTTCGCGACCTGCGGTGCGAACATGGGGGAGGCCAGCACCACTGCTTGGGTCGGCCCATCAGCAACCACTTCGCCATCAGCGAGCACGATCACCCGGGTTGCTACCTCAGCGGCGAGCTCCACATCATGGGTTGCCAGCACGATCCCGTGTCCGGCCGCTGCCAGCTCCCGAAGTACTTTTACCAATCTTGCCTTGGTGGGATAGTCAAGGCCACGCGTTGGCTCATCGAGTAAAAGCAGTGGCGGTCGGGCGGCGAGCACGATAGCCAGTGCTAAGAGCAGTCTTTGGCCTTCGGATAGATCCCGCGGGTGCGTACCGTCCATGACTTCGGGTGCGAGAAGAGCCAGAACCGCGCGGGTGGTTCCTGGTTCAACCCCGGCGTCATGATCTGATGAGCGGCACTCGCCGGCGACGGTCGAGGCTTCGAGTAGGTCACCGGGGTCTTGCGGTACTAGGCCAACACTGTGCACGAGTTCTGGGCCTTTGATCTCGCGTGGGTCTTTACCGTTCGTGCGGACTACCCCCGAACTTGTTGGCCTTAGGCCCACCATGGTGCTCAGCAGCGTAGATTTACCGGCTCCATTTCTGCCCATTAGCGCAACGATTTCACCTCTGTTGATGGTGGTGCTCACATTGCGCAGGGCGGCCACGGCTCCGTATCGCACGGTCAACTTGTCAGTGATCGTCAGTGGCGTCGCGTCGCGCGCACCCTTGATGATTCGAAGTGGCGCCACGTGACCGGTCAAGAGCTCGCGCAAAGGGCCGGCGGCACGCCTGGCATCGCGAATTGTCAACGGGAGTGGCTGCCAACCGGCAAGTCTGCCAAGTTCAACAACAGGTGGGGCGATTGGCGAATTGCCCATCATGTCGCTCGGGGTGCCGCTGCTAACGGGCGCACCGTCGCCGGGAACGATTAAAATGCGATCGGCATATTGCACCACTCGCTCCAACCGGTGTTCCGCCATCACAACCGTGACATTGAGATCGTGAACCAATCGCTGGAGTGCGGCAAGAACATCTTCGGCGGCGCCTGGGTCTAATGCCGAGGTGGGCTCATCGAGGACGAGCACTTTCGGGTGCGAAGTCAGCACCGAGCCGATTGCGACTCGCTGCCGCTGGCCGGCCGAGAGCGAAAGCAGTGGTCGGTTTCGCAGGTCTGCTAAGCCCAGTAGGTCAAGGGTTTCTTCAACTCGCCGGCGCATGACATCAGGTGCCAGGCCGAGGCACTCCATGCCGTATGCGAGTTCCTCTTCCACCGTGTCGGCAACAAATCCGCTCATCGGATCCTGTGGCACCACCCCCACCAGATCGGCCAACTCGCGGGGCGGGTTGGCGGCGGTATCGCGTCCGTCGACAAGGATTCGGCCGGTGAGCGTGCCACCGGTGAAGTGCGGGACCAAGCCGTTGATGGCTCGGAGCAAGGTGGTCTTGCCACTGCCGGTGCGGCCCACGACCAACACGAGTTCACCCTCGGGGATTTGCAAATTCACCTCGGCTAGTACCGGCTCGGTGGCGCCCGGGTAGGTAATAGAAACGCATTCGAAGTTGATCATGCGGCGACCTCAATCCGGGGCAATTGGGAAATGTTAGTGCGGGGGAGCGCGGGCGCGGTAAATGCCGGGGTGGCTGCGATGACGAGACCGATCAGGGGCAGTAGTGGCAGTGCGGGCCAGGTCGGGGGATTGCTGGGGGTATCGAGTCCAGCAACCGAAAGCCAGGCGGCGGATACGAAAATAACTGCAAGGAAAACTCCGGCACCTGCCACCAAAACTTCGGGCAGAGCCCAGGGATCCGGCCGGTACTTAGTTCGGACGGCGGCGCGAGCGGAGAGGGTAATCGAAAGTAGGCAAACACTGACTCCGACAACCAGCAGCGGCAGGCCGAGTGCGACCGGGGACCCTGCGGCGATGAGCGCGTAAGTGCCGATGCAGGCAGCGACCAACCCGGTGAGGAGGAGTGCGGAATTCGCGCGCCGGGTGGAGGAGCTAATTGATCCGCGCCGTCCGTAGCCGCGCGAATCCATGGCCGCTGCAAGGGTCACAGATTTTTCTAAGGCGCCCTCGAATACCGGCATTGCTGAACCGGCGATTGCCCGAATGCCGCTTGTGGGGCGACCGCGTAGGCGGCGGGCGGTGCGTACGCGATCGACATCGGCAACCAACTGGGGAGTAAATGTCATAGCCACCACAACACTCACCCCGAATTCATAGAGTGCTGCAGGGACGGATTTAAGCAACCTGCTTGGTGATGCGAGTGAATTTGCGGCCCCAACGCAGATCAAAATCGTTGCAAGGCGCAGGCCGTCGTAGCAGGCGAGGAGCAGACTCTCGAAGGTGATGTCACCGCCAAGTCGAACACCTGCTAACCATGAAGGCAAAGTCACACCGGGCAGGTTGAGCAGCACGGTGGTGCCGAAGGCGGCACCGAAAATCACTTGAACGCCGACTCGAATGACGATCACCGCCACCCCTAGGCGCAGGAAGAACTTGAATGAACGCCCCCACGGCGCATCCGGTTTTCGCGCGGAAACCACTAAGGCGGCAACTGCAATGATCAAGGCAAGGAGTAGCGGATTGGTGGTGCGACTTGCCGCTGCGGCCAGGCCAAGTGCCCAGATCCACCATGCTGCCGGGTGCAGTGATCTGGGAAGGGCAAAAAGTGATCCGGTCATGGCACCCGCCTACGTTGCAGGACCCAAGCACCGACTAAGCCAAGCGCAATAACCACTCCAACGGCGATGAGTGGCACCGGGCTGCCACCTGCGGGTGCCGGGGCGGCCGCGATAGCACTGTTGCTGGCCGCTGCTGACGGCGCGGCTAAAACATCGGTTTCCGCATCTTCGCCGATCGAAGTCGCGGTGGTTTCAATGGCGATCGCGCATTCACCGGTTGGGTAAGAGTCAATCCCGCAGACCAACCCCGACTGGACTCGCGCAGTTGCCACCGCCATCAGGACATCGGCGCCGGATCCGGTTTCATCAATAACCGCGCACGCGCCGCGTGCTGGTGGGGGCACTTGACCGGCGGGTGCTGCATTCGCGACCCCCGGATCAATTACCATCGCGACTCGAATTTGGCCTTCGGGTCGCGGTACGGACCCGCAGATTCGCTTGAATGCTTGAGTCGGGTCGGTGCGCGGTGAATAGGCACTACCACTCGCGTTTGCGGTAACCGCAAATCGCCAGGCCTGCACATCACCATCGTTAGGTGCGGTGCCTGCCGGACCAACCTGGGAGAAAACCCATTGGCCGTTGCTCACCGTCCAAAACGTCCAATAGCGGTATGCCGTCTCGGCCCGGGCGGCCGGGGCGAATACCAGCGCCGCAAGACAAATTGCGACGCTGATGCAGGTGGCCCGGACCGAGATCGGCATTACTGCTGGCTCTGCTGCACTGAAGTGATCAAATTAATGCCGCCGAAATTGGTTGGCTTTTTGTTTGTCGCTTCGCTGACCAGCAGGAGTAAACCCAGTGCGCCGGGATTTGCCACCCCGGCTGGGATCGCGTAGCTGCCTGTATTTGCAACCAAGGTGGTGGTGCCTTTGGAGACAGCTTGCTTACCGTTGGAATTTGCCACGAAACCAAGAATCGCAAATGCGGTAGATGTGTAGTCGAACCCTTCACCGAATGAATTAGGCAAAGCGCCAGATTTGGTAACTAAGTTGGCCAGATAACTGCCAGCATTGCTCACGGTAGTACTTCCACAAGTCGGGTTACCTTGCATCTTTTTCGAGCCTTCAACTTTTAACCCGTCGGTAAGCCCGGTGAAAGCCTGAGCAGTTGCCGAGGCATTTGCGGACCCGGGCTTTTGGTACGCGAGCCCGCCGCCACTGGCGCAGGATAACTTGATCGATGTCAAATAATTACCGGCTTCTCGAATGGCGGTCGAATTTTTAGGAGAAGTTGCCAGCTTTACTGCTGCTAGGACAAGTCCGGTTGAGTTGGCGTCGGAGTCGGAACCGACGTAGAAGGGCCAGCCCCCATCCTTGTTTTGGTTCTTGGCCAACCAGCTAGCGGCAGCGGCAGCGTCCGAGACCTGATTCACTGCGAGGAGTGCACTTAGGGCCAATGCGGTGGAGTTGGTGTCGGGGCCGGTGTAGTTGACCGGATCGGAGGAGCCGCATGGCACGGTGGTATCGGCTCGAAAAGATTCAAAGCTGCCATCAGCACATTGCTGTCGAAGGAGCCACGTGATTGCCGCCTTGTTGGGTTTGACATCATTTGCGACCAAACCCAAGATTGCTAAGGATTGGCGAAACACGCCGTCGTAAGTGGCATCCGCGCTGCCATAGAGTCCTGATGTAGCGGATGGGCCGGCATGTGCTGGGCTGATCGCTGTGGTCAATGCCAGGCTAGCTGCGGCCAGCGCGACGATTGCGGAAATACGTTTGGACATGGTCACCAATTCTTAATTGGGCGGTGTTGGACTGGTGCCCACGCCCAACCCGGCCATAAAAAACCCTTCAGCATTGCTGCATGAAGGGAGACCGGGTAAAGACCCGGGCTCCGTTCCGTTACCTCGACGGGTGGAGCCGCTCGTAACTGCCAGGTGCTCCGACTCGCCCAGTTACTGGGATCACGGTTGCGGGACAGCGCCGGGATTTCACCGGACTTTCCCTGGATTCAATTACGCGGATTCAGTTGTAAAAGTAATCTCCCATGATTGGTTCTGTGTTGTCAATGCCGACCCGCTAGACCGCCTGGGCACCCCACCACAAGTCAAGATTTAAATATGCGGCCGGTTGCACCCTAGAATGGGGCTACGTCGGTAATTGCAACTGCGATGACCTAAGTTGGCGTCAATCACTTCTCGGCTATAGGAGTTCCAATGGGTTGGTCCTGGCAGTATTTGACAGGCGAGGGCGTCGTCGTAGCGGAACTCCCTGATTTTTCAATGGCTACTGAGTTCCCAACACAATCTGATGCCGAGACCTGGATAGGTGAGGTGTGGCCGACCCTGCTCGAAGCTGGTATCGAGCAGGTGTTGCTGCTGGAAGAGGATCGAATCGTCTACGGCCCGATGGGGCTGCGCCCGGCCAACTAGATCTTGGGCGCACCGCCGCGACGCACCCGCGGGGGTGGCAGGCGCAGGCGGCGTAACTGCAAGGTGCGCAAGCTGGCGTAAAGCAGTAGGCCCTTGCGGTCCTTGGCTTCGGGGAATGCCTTCTTTGCTCGAAGGCTCATTTGCACCAGTAGCACGACGGTGTCGATGACTATGAGCGCCGTGAGGGCAAAGAACCCGATCGATACCCAACTTTGAATCAATGGATTTCGAATGAAGCCGAGGGCTAGCACGGCGATTGCGATGAAGATGAAGAACTCAGCCAAAGTAACGCGGCCGTCGACGAAGTCGCGCACGAAGGCTCTGGCCGGACCCCGGTCGCGGGCGGGCAGGTACTTCTCCTCGCCATTGCGCATGCCCTGTCGGGCACGGGCGCGTTCTTCTTGGTCGCGTTGCCGCGAAGCCTTCTTGGCAGCCTTGGGGTCTTTGGGGATTTTCAACTGGTTCTTGCGGGCGTCTTCGGCCTCGCGACGAGACGGGGTGGCGTGGCCTTTGCCGGTGGTGGTCCCGGCAACCGAATTCTGGCCCGACGAATCGTGTACTGAAGAAGTTTCAGCTGCCGTCGATGGGTTCTTCCTATTAAGTCCAAACATGATTGCGCAGCCTAGTCGACCTTGGCATTTGGGCCGGGTAGGGCAAGCATTCGATCGAGTGAGATCTTGGCCCACTTAGCAGTTTCGGTATCAACCTCAATTCGATTTACCACGTTGCCGGCTACCAAGGACTCAAGCACCCAAACCAGATGTGGAAGGTCGATCCGGTTCATGGTCGAGCAAAAACAAACTGTTTTATCAAGATAGGCGATGGTCTTATCGGGGTGATTTTGGGCGAGACGTTTCACCAGGTTCAATTCGGTACCAACCGCCCAGGCACTACCGGCAGGCGCATCCGCGATGGTGGCAATGATCTTTTCGGTGGAGCCGACTAAGTCTGCCTTGCTGACCACTTCGTAGGTGCACTCCGGATGGACGATTACCGTGACACCCGGGATGCGCTCGCGGACATCGTCCACGCAATCGGCGGTGAATCGCCCGTGCACTGAGCAATGGCCTTTCCACAGGATTACCTTCGCGGCGCGGAGTTGGGTGGTGGTGAGGCCACCGGTTGGCTTGCGCGGGTCGAAAACCACGCAATCAGAAAGTTCGAGGCCTAGTTCGCGCACGGCGGTGTTACGCCCAAGGTGTTGGTCGGGGAGGAAAAGAACTTTCTCGCCGTTTTCGAAAGCCCACAGCATGCTGCGTTCGGCATTACTGGATGTGCAGACCGCGCCACCGTGCCGGCCGGTGAAGGACTTGATCGCTGCAGTGGAATTCATATAAGTAATAGGAATAGTGATGTCCGCAACACCGGCGTGCTCTAAGACCTCCCAGCATTGCTCCACCTGCACGATATTGGCCATATCTGCCATTGAGCAACCGGCCGCGAGATCAGGAAGTATCACCTGCTGGTTATCGGCGGTGAGAATGTCCGCGCTTTCGGCCATGAAGTGCACACCGCAAAAAACGATGAACTCGGCTTCGGGGTGCGCGGCAGCTTGTTGAGCGAGTTTGAATGAGTCGCCGGTGACGTCAGCGAAGTCAATGACCTCACTTCGTTGATAGTGGTGACCCAGAATGAACAGTCGTTCGCCCAAGGCCGCCTTGGCTGCGGCCGCGCGATTAACCAGGTCTGGATCACTTGCCGCGGGCAGCGCCCCCGGGCACTCAACGCCGCGCTCACTTGCCGGGTCGGCGTCTTGGCCGAGGAGCAGTAAGGCCAGCGGGGTCGGCTGCGGTTCCTGGAGCAATTCGGTCACCCCCGTATTGTTCCGTACCGGAGCCGAATTGGCCCAACAAGGGGGCCGACCGCATCGAATCTGGACCTTGGGAATAGCGGTGCTGGGCGTAAGGTTTAAAATGGCGTAGACTGCGGTAGAGGTTTGACCCACCCGGGGTAGGGCCAACGAAGGAGTAGAAATGTCGGCTGACACCACGACCGAGCAAATCACCAGTGATGGCATCGTTCTAACCGATGCTGCTGCGCTCAAGGTCAAGGCACTCCTTGCGGCTGAAGGCCGCGAAGATCTGACCCTTCGGGTGGCCGTGCAGCCCGGTGGCTGCTCGGGCCTGCGCTATCAGCTCTTCTTCGATGACCGCAGCCTGGACGGTGATGTCACCAAGGATTTCAATGGGGTAGGCGTCGTGACCGATCGGATGAGCTCCCCGTATCTCGGTGGGGCCACCATTGATTTCGTTGACACCATCGAAAAGCAAGGCTTCACAATCGATAACCCGAACGCGGGTAGCTCATGTGCCTGCGGGGATTCTTTCAGCTAGATCGACGATAATGGGAGCACAAGCCACGGTCCTCTTTGACGGCGACTGTGGCTTTTGCACGTGGAGTGCAAGAAAACTACAGCGCTGGGTCAAGCCCCCTTCGACCATAATCCCCTGGCAGCGCGCTGATCTCGCGGCACTGGGGGTTTCGCAAGAGCAGTGCGAACGGGCGTTGCAGTGGGTGCCCGAAGCAGGTGCCCCGGTGGCTGGGGGTCGGGCGGTGGTGGCAATCCTCTTGGCGTCACCGCAGCCGTGGCGGGCTCTCGGTGCGGTGCTCTGCGCGCCCGGGATCAGGTGGCTGGTCGATAAAGGTTACGAGTTAACCGCGTCCAATAGGCACCGGTTACCCGGCTCGACGCCGGCCTGCGCCAATTCGCCCCTCTGACAGGTAGGGTCTGCTGGCGTGGCTGTCCTAATTACCGGGTCCATTGCGACCGATCACTTGATGACGTTTCCGGGTCGGTTCGCCGATTCGCTGGTTGCCGACAAGTTGGACAAAATCTCGTTGTCCTTCTTGGTTGAGGCACTTGAGATCAGACGTGGGGGAGTAGCCGCCAATATCGCGTTCGGAATGGGCTGCCTTGGCCTCAACCCGGTACTCGTTGGGGCCGTTGGTGCGGATTTTAGTGATTACGACTCTTGGCTACAACGCCATGGGGTTGATACCTCTTCGGTGTTGATCTCTGATGTGCATCACACCGCGCGTTTTGTCTGCACTACCGACCTCGAGCAAAATCAAATTGCTTCTTTTTATCCAGGCGCCATGTCAGAAGCCCGCGGAATTGAGCTGCAACCGGTAATAGATCGAGTTGGCAATGCGGACATAGTGCTAGTCGGACCAAATGACCCTGAGGCGATGCTTCGGCACACCGACGAGTGCCGTTTTCGTGGTATCGCCTTTGCCGCGGATCCAAGTCAACAACTTGCGCGGATGGAGGGAGGTGACATCCGCCCACTCGTCGAGGGCGCAGCGTTGCTCTTCACCAATGAATATGAATCAGCTCTCATTCACCAAAAGACCGGTTGGAGTGCCCAAGACGTCGCGTCCCGGGTCGAAGTGCGGGTCACGACTTTGGGTCCAGCGGGTGCGCGTATTGAGCGCCGTGGTGAGCCAGCGGTAACGGTCACCTGCCCGGAGGAAGAGCGCAAGGCCGACCCAACCGGGGTCGGCGATGCCTTTCGGGCTGGCTTCTTGGCCGGACAGGCTTGGGGCCTGAGCGATGAGCGCAGTGCACAAATCGGCTCACTCTTGGCAACCTATGTCATTGAAACTATTGGGACCCAGGAGTACTCAATCGCCCAGCGGCACTTCTTGGATCGGATCGCCAAGGCCTATGGTGACGATGCCGCAGCGGAAATTGAGCCGCATATCTCCTGCCCGCGGCCCTAACTCGGTAAGACAAGTGCCATGCGGGTAGAGCCGCCGCCCTGCGAATGGCAGTTACCTGACCCGTGGCGAGCAGATCTGGGTCAAGACCTAGTTGGTTTCGGGGCTGATCTGGCGCCCGGCACGGTGCTGCAGTCGTACCGAATGGGCCTATTTCCGATGCATATCGATACCGGTCAGTTGGGGTGGTGGTCACCGGATCCCAGAGGGATTTTGCGCCTCGCGGACCTGCGAGTAAGTAGGTCCCTCCGCAAATCAACTGGTCAATTCGAGGTTACCTTCGATCGGGATTTCAATCGAGTGATGCGAGAGTGCGGTGACTCGCGCCGAGATGGTGTTTGGATTACTGAGGAGTTCATCGCGGCATATTCAACGCTGCACGATATGGGTTGGGCCCACTCGATCGAGGTGTGGAGTAGTGATGAGTTGGTCGGCGGGTTGTACGGTATTGAGGTAGGTGGAGTTTTTGCGGGGGAGTCCATGTTCTACCGTCGACGTGATGCATCCAAAGTCGCCCTGGTTGCCCTTGTTGATCTATTGCGCACCCAAGGTGATGAAAGGTTCATCGATGTGCAGTGGCGCACCAAACATCTTGCCAGTCTTGGGGCGGTAGCCATTTCGCGCGGAGAATACTTGACGGCGCTGGCAACTGCGCTGCTTATTGAGCCCTGCTTCACGAACTAGCGCGCGCCGCGTTCAGCTGCACCGTAAAGACTAACCCGCCGCCGTCCGCAGGAGCGCTTTCGCTCAGGAGGGTCGCGTTCTTCAGACGGCACCATGCTGGAACATCAAACTTTGCCGCCGGATCGTCGCTTATCAGGGCTATGACGGTGCCGGCAGGATGCTCCATGGCGACGCGATTGAGTGCAATGATCGGAAGTGGGCAGCGAGTGCCGCGCTCATCAAGCCAAATGTGGGTGTCCACTAAATATCTGCCCTTACCGCGGCAACCGCATCAGGTAGTACATCGAGGAAATCCACCACGGTTTCGGTGGTGCAACCAAGTGGCAGTGAAATTCGGATATTGCCACCGGTGTAGGCGCCCATGGCTGCGAGCACATGGCTGGGCCGGGCTTCGTCGGCAACACATGCCGATCCACTCGCTACCGCGAAGCCTCGCCTATCAAGTTCGATGACTAGCGCTTCGCCGGAAACATAGAGCACCGAGAAGGTGAGTATGTGCGGTAGCCGCCAGACCGGATCCCCCAACACTTCGACATCGGAGATCTTGTTGGCGATGCCCGCGCGAAGTAAGTCGATCTTGGCGAAAGCCTGCTCGCTCGAGGTGGCCTGCTCGTAAACCAACTCGGCAAGGGCGGTGGCGGCGCCCACTGCACCGGGGATATCGGTGAAACCACCCAGTAGGCCATTGCCACTGTTTAGGGGTGGTACCCAGTGCACGCCCCGGCGTATGACGAGGATTGCGACCCCGGCCGGCCCGGCCCAATCGCAGGCTCCCGCGGTGAGGATCGACCACCCGTCGGGTAACGGGATACGCCCAAGACCTTGGCTGGCGTCCATCAAAATAGGCAGGTTGGCGTCTGCGGTTGCCACCTGCGCAACTGGCTGGCAGGTACCAACCTCGGTATTGGCCAGTTGCAGTGCCGCCAAGGCCTTACCCGCCGCGGCCAGGTGGAATTCGGCGGGATCGATGCGCCCGAGTGGGTCAACCCCAACCAGTTGGGATCTTGGGTGGCTGGTGCCAAGATCGAGCAAGGTGGTGGTCTCAACGGCACTCATGACCAACGCACCCGGGTAGCCGGCCAGCGCTAAGGCTTGCGCTTCCCGCACCGATGGCGTGAAATAGATCTCGTCAGCGCCAATCTTGGTGCCGGCTGCAGCCGACAGGCTCTGGGCCAAACTGCTGCGAGCGGCGGCCAGTAGTGCGCCCGCTTGCCGACCAGCATGGTGCAATGCCTTGGGATCGGCCCACGCATGGGCGGCGGCGGCCATTGCGCTGGTGGCCGCGGCCGAAACTGGTTGGCCACCCACGGCGTCGAGTAACCCCGCGGGTGGTTGCCAGTTATTGACCATGGAAGGCACGTTAGTCGGCTCCGGGCCATGTGGTGAATACCTCACCGGAATTTGCCTGGGGCCAGAAGGCAACCACGCCAGTGAGGCGCTAAAGTAAATGGCAGTTGCAGTTTCCAGCGGAGGGCGTTTCGTGGGTTTGACGAAGGTGGCAGCGCGGCTGCGCCGCCCGCGTACTTTAGTCATTGTTCTAGGGTCGGTAGCCGCCGTGACCCTGCTCAGTGGTTGCACGGTGAATGAGGCCTTCTTCTTCGATATGCCCGAACCCGCCTCGAAGGAAGCCCACACCATTTTGAGTCTGTGGAATGGGTCTTGGTTGGCCGCCTGGGGCGTTGGGATCTTGACCTGGGGCCTGATGCTTTGGGCCGCTGTGGCGTACCGCCGCCGGCATAAGGATGAGGTACCGGAGCAGACCACCTACAACCTGCCACTGGAGTTGCTCTATACCGTCGTGCCGCTCATCATGATTCTCGGCCTGTTCTGGTTCACCGCGCGGGATCAAAGCGAACTGCTGACGATCAAGAACGACCAGGCCCAGACGGTCAATGTGGTGGCTTTCCGCTGGAACTGGGGCTTTAATTACCTAGACGAGGGTGTTTATGCGGTCGGTAGCCCGGCCCAGAACGCGGTGCTGGTGCTGCCCGTGGACGAGAAAGTGCGCTTCGAGCTCACTTCCCCGGATGTCATCCACTCCTTTTGGATACCCGATTTCCTGTTCAAGATGGACGTAATCCCGGGCAAGACCAATGCCTTTGAATTGACGCCTGACAAGATCGGTACCTACCCGGGTCGGTGCGCCGAATTGTGCGGGGTCCAACACTCGAGCATGCTTTTCACCGTCAAGGTGGTTGATAGAGCAGAATTTGACGCTTATGTCGAACAATTGAAGGCTCAGGGCCAGACCGGACTACTTGATACGGGCAGGAGCACCGACGAAGGTCAGATGCCAGAGGAGACAACAATATGACGATTCTCAGTGACCGCCCTACTTCATCGGATCAGGCGCCGCAAGCACCGCAGCGCAAGAAGAAGAGTCCTGGCTCGATGGTGGTGTCGTGGCTGACATCTACTGACCACAAGGTCATCGGGTACATGTACTTGATACTGGCGACATTTTGGTTTTTTGCAGCTGGGGCGATGGCTTTGGTTATGCGCGCGGAGCTGGCGATACCGGGCTTGCAATTCGTTTCACTTGAGCAGTACAACCAGTTATTTACGATGCATGGCACCATCATGCTCTTCTTGTTCGCGACTCCATTATTCGTGGGTTACGCAAATGTCATCATGCCGCTCCAGATCGGCTCGCCGGACGTGGCCTTCCCGCGATTGAACATGCTAGGGCTCTGGCTGTTCGCTTTAGGTGGACTAACGGTGGCACTGGGATTCATCACCCCGGGGGGCGCCGCGGCATTTGGTTGGTTTGCCTACGCGCCGCTGAGTAACGCCCTGTATTCCCCCGAGGTGGGCGGAGACTTGTGGCTGCTCGGCTTGGCGATGGGTGGTCTAGGCACCATTCTTGGCTCGGTAAACTTCGTGACCACTATTTTCTGCATGCGTGCCCCGGGTATGACCATGTTCCGGATGCCGATCTTCACTTGGACTATTTTCGTCACCAGTGTGCTGGCGCTACTTGCCTTCCCGGTGCTTGCGGCTGCCCTCGCCTTGGCCTTTATCGACCGCAATTACGGTGCGGTGGTGTTCGCCCCCGAGAACGGTGGGGCCATGCTCTGGCAGCACCTTTTCTGGTTCTTTGGGCATCCTGAGGTCTATATTTTGGCGCTGCCGTTCTTTGGCATAGCAAGCGAAATCATCCCGGTATTCTCCAGGAAGCCAGTTTTTGGCTACAAGGGTCTAGTTTTTGCGACCTTGGGTATCGGTGCCCTGTCGATGGCGGTCTGGGCGCACCACCTTTATGTAACCGGTTCGGTTTATCTGCCGTTCTTTGCCTTCATGACGATGTTGATCGCGGTGCCCACCGGAGTTAAGTTCTTCAACTGGATCGGCACCATGTGGAAGGGCTCCATTTCATTCGACACCCCAATGCTGTGGACGATGGGCTTCATGTTCACGTTCTTGTTCGGCGGGCTAACCGGCATCATTTTGTCGGCGCCGCCGCTGGACTTCCACCTTTCAGATAGTTATTTCGTGGTCGCGCACTTCCACTACACGGTCTTTGGCACCGTGGTGTTCATGTTTTTCGCCGGCCTTTACTTCTGGTGGCCCAAGATGACCGGGAAGATGCTCGATGAGCGTTTGGGAAAGATCCACTTCTGGCTGTTGTTCGTCGGGTTCCAGACAACCTTCTTAGTGCAGCATTGGGTGGGCGTGCAGGGGATGCCAAGGCGTTACGGGGATTACCTACCCTCTGATGGCTTCTCAACCCTTAACGCGGTCTCGACCGTGGGGGCTGCAATTCTAGGTATTTCAACCCTGTTCTTCATCTGGAATGTGATCAAGACTTCCCGTACCGCGCCTCTAGTCGGCGTTGACGACCCGTGGGGTTGGGGTGGCTCCCTGGAATGGGCGACCTCGTGCCCACCGCCGCGCCACAACTTCGTGTCGATCCCAAAGATTCGCTCGGAGCGGCCGGCATTTGACCTGCATCACCCCGAATTGGCTGCAACGCCGAGTGCTCCCGTGGTCCAAGAGCCACGGTCATGAGAATCGAAGGCTCCATTTTCGGCCTCGGGGCGATTTTCTTCCCGCTGACAGCGGCGATCTACTGGTATTTATCGCGGGATCCGATCGGCACGACCGCCCTGGCCCTGTCCGGCTCCTTGGCCTTCCTGGTCGCCTTCTATGTGCTGTACACCTCCAAGCGGGTTTATCCAAGGCCGGAGGATCGACCGGATGCAAATATCGACGAAGCCGATCCCGAGTACGGCTTCTTCAGCCCGCATTCATGGTGGCCGCTGGCTGTGGGATTTGCCACGTTCTTGGTGGTGCTTGGTTTGATATTTGCAGTTTGGCTCGTGGTCTTGGGAGTCACGGCCTTGGTCATCGCATTGGTGGGCTGGCTCTTTGAGTACTACCGAGGCGAATTCGCCCACTGATACGAGTTTTTGAGCGCAAGCATTTACCAATCGGCCAATATCTTGGGCCGCCGTCTCTTTTTGGAGTCCTAACGGCGGCAGCGGTTAAGAATGACAGCAGGCTATTTAAATTACTGCTCGGAACGCCCGGTGAGTTGCTCAGTGTTGGAATTTGCCATACCCGGATGGTGCAGCACCCCGCCATGGGCGTTGCGGATCTCGTCGGCATCCTCATAGGCGTGCAGCGGAGCCTCTAGGGCAGCAGCATGATTAACGTGGTGCTGGGCCGCCTCTATCTCCGCGGCCGTGGGTTTGGCGATGTTGTCGGCGTAGAAGAAGTTGCTGAGCTTGGCACGCAGAGCCTGGATTCGGTACCTACGGTTGGCAACACCGTCGGCATCAACCTTGACCGGGGCCGGCAGGGGCGCAATGTCCGTCTTTGAGGTGATGACGGCCAGCTCCTTGTAGTTGATGGTCTCGTGCACCTCAATGAACTCACCGTGGGGTAGGCGCAGTACCCGACCGGTTTCGTAGCCGTGCAGTAATTTGTCACGATCGCGGCGTTGCAAGGCCAAGCAGATGCGCTTGGTCACTAGGAACGCAATCGGGGGCAGGATGAAGATGGTTAGGCGCAGGAACCAGGTGATTGAGTTGATGGTCAGATTAAAACTCGTTGCAATGATGTCATTTCCGCCACCGATCCACAGCAGGCCGTAGAAGGTGATTGCCATGACTCCGATGCCGGTGCGAGTCGGGTTGTTGCGCGGGCGATCAAGGAGGTGGTGCTCGCGTTTGTCGCCGGTGACCCAGGCCTCCAGGAACGGATAGAAGGCAAGGGCGGTGAAAACGAGGCCGGGCATGATGACGGCTGGGATCAAGATATTCCAGGAGATGGTGTAGCCGAAGAAGTAAGACTCAAGATTCGGCATGATCCGTAGCGCCCCATCGAGCCAACCGATGTACCAGTCAGGCTGGGATCCGGCACTTACCTGATCTGGGGTGTAGGGCCCGAAGATCCAGATCGGGTTCAAGGTGACGAGCCCGGCGATCAGGGTGCAGATGCCGAAGACTATGAAGAAGAAGCCGCCCGCCTTGGCCATGTAGACCGGCATCAACGGGTAGCCCACCACATTGCTGTTGGTGCGGCCCGGGCCGGGGAACTGGGTGTGCTTTTGGGTCCAGACCAGCATCAGGTGCACGGTGACGAGGGCGAGAATGAGCCCGGGTACCAGCAAGATGTGGATACCGTAAAGCCGTGAGATGAAGTCGGTGCCGGGGAACTCGCCGCCGAAGAGCAAGAACGCACCCCAAGTACCGACAATCGGAATCGACTGGATGATGCCCCGAGCAATCTGCAACCCGGTGCCGGAGAGTAGATCATCGGGCAGGGAGTATCCGGAGAAGCCCGCGGCTAGCGCCAAAGTGGCGAGGCCGACACCGAGGATCCAGTTGAACTCACGTGGCTTGCGAAAAGCCCCGGTGAAGAAGACCCGGAACATGTGCACCGCGATGGCGGCAACGAAAATCAATGCTGCCCAGTGGTGCATTTGACGTATTAAGAGGCCACCACGTACATCGAAGGAGATGTCCAAAGTGGAGGCATAAGCCTCGGACATCTCAATGCCCTTCAGGGGCACGAATGAGCCGTCGTAGATGACCTCAACCATCGAAGGCTTGTAGAATAAAGTCAGGTAGACCCCGGAAATTAGTACCACCAAGAAGCTGTAGAGGGCGATTTCGCCCAGCATGAATGACCAATGGTCTGGGAAAACCTTGCCGAGGTTGCGCCCCAGGAACTTATTGCTGCCCACGCGCTCATCAACATAGGTGGCTACAGCTCCGCCGGCGGCCTCAATTGGGCTCGACGCAACAGGGCTAGCCGATGTTGAATTAGTGGTGCTCATCCACGCTCCCAGAAACTTGGTCCAACAGGTTCAGCGAAAGGTGCCTTCGCCACTATGTATCCTTCCGCATCCACGCCAATCGGCAACTGGGGCATTCGGCGCGCAGCCGGACCAAACACCACGTGCCCGGAGTCGGCGAGATCAAAGGTGGACTGGTGACAAGGGCACAGCAGGTGGTGCGTGCGCTGCTCATAAAGTGCAATTGGGCAACCGACATGGGTACAGATCTTCGAATAAGCGAGGATCCCTTGGATATCCCAGCCATCGCCTTGTTGGGAGACGATTTCGGAAGGGTCCATGCGGATCAAGATGATGGCGGCTTTCCCCCGGGCATTCAGGTTGCCCGCAAGCTCTTGAACCTCCATTAGGTCTGCTGGCGCCGCTGAAACGAGCCCACCCACCGGGATGTCCTCTGGCCGGATCGGTAGGTAGGTGGCATCGGTCACAACGCGGATGCCGTCGGCCCACAAAGTGGTGGTGAGCAGTTCGGACGGGCTGGGGTCACCGGGCGGTGAAACCCATAGGTCGCGCAGCATGACGACGAGCGGGATCGGGAACAAGACCATCGCGCCGATCAGGGTGCGCCGGATGACCTTAAAGCGCGCGAACCCGGATTCCTCCTTGCCGCGCTCGTAGTTAGCCGCTGCCTCGTCCTTGGCCTCGGTTGGGGAGGACAGATCGTGCCGCTCCTGCACTACTTCAACATCGGGCATCAATTTCTTGGCCCACTGGATCGCGCCGGTGCCGATCAGGAATATCGCAGCACCCATGGTGAAGCCGAGGGTGATATTCATCGCCCCGACCACACCGAATACCGGGATGTAGACGTTTGCCGACTTGTCAATAGCAATATACGCGACGAAAAAGAGCAGCACGAAGAGCATTGACAGCAAGAACATTGACGCCACTTGACGTTCAGCCCGGCGCGCGGCTTTGGGGTCGGTATCTGCTACCCGAGGGCGGTGCGGGATGTCGGCAACCGGGGAATAGCCCAACTTCGCTGGCGTATTCTCGCCATGGCCGGGCTGCGAGTTGGTGCTGATATCGGTCATCGCGCCTTAATTCCAATCCAGACGGCCACCGCGATCAGGGCGCCGAATACCGCGATCCAAAGGAACAGGCCCTCGGTAACCGGGCCGAGCCGGCCCAGGGACAGCCCACCGGGGTCGGCGGCATTTTGCAGGTTATCTACGTAGGCCATGATCGCTTTCTTATCTTCTTCCGGCAGTGTGGCATCGCTGAACACCGGCATGCTCTCCGGGCCGGTAACCATGGCTTCGTACATCTGGGTCGGGGTGGCATTCATCAGGCTCGGGGCGTATTTACCCTGGGTGAGGGCGCCACCTTGGCCCGCGGCCTGATGGCACTGCTGGCAATTAACACGAAAAAGCACCCCGCCTTCGGCCACATCGGCGCTAGCGAAGTCAACCTGCTCCGCGCTCGGGATGGCCGGGCCCGGTGCCAGCGAGGCGATATAGGCGGCTAGGGCGGCGGTCTGCTCCTCGTTGTACTGCCGGGGCCCGGGAACCGCTTGCACGCCAGGTGCCGCCAGGGGCATCCGCCCGGTGGAAACCTGAAAATCAACGGCGGCCGCGCCCACGCCGATCAAGGTGGGCCCGTTGGTGGAGCCTTGGGCTTGGAGACTATGGCAGGAGGAGCAGCCTTGTAGATAAAGCTGCTTGCCCATCTCTACCTGGGTTTCGCTGCTAGCTGCGCCCGCGGCTTCGGCCGGGCGTACCGTCCCGACGGCGGCATAAACACCACCGACCGCAACAAGTGCGAAGAGCAACATTGCCAAGGCGACGACGGGTTGACGTCGTCGGGCGGCGAGGAACTTCACGCGGGCAAGCCTTCCGTCGTTACTTGAGGATGTAAATCATGAAGAACAGGGCGATCCAGACCACGTCAACAAAGTGCCAGTAATAGGACACCACTATTGCGCGGGTGGCCTGATCGTGGGTAAAGCGTTTGGTTACATAGGTCGTCGCCAGCACCAGCAAGAAAGCGATGAGCCCGCCGGTGACGTGCAGTCCATGGAACCCGGTGGTCAGGTAGAAGGCGGAACCATAGGCATTCGCCGAGAGAGTCAAACCCTCGTGCACCAGCGCCACATATTCGGTGACCTGCCCGGCGATGAAAAAGGAGCCCATGAAGAACGTGATGATGAACCACCGGCGGAGGAGTTTAACCTCGCCCCGCTCGGCCGCGAAAACACCCAATTGGCAGGTCACACTAGAAAGCACCAAAACCGTGGTGTTCACGCTCGCGAACGGAATATTGAGTAACTTGGTCTCTTCGGCCCACAGTTCTGGGTTCACGGCCCGCAAGGTGAAATACATCGCGAAAAGGGCCGCGAAGAACATAAGTTCGCTGGCTAGCCAAATAATGGTGCCGATGGCCACCGTATTGGGCCGGTTGGCGGGGGCGTGCTCATAAGCCGCCGGAACTTGGGTAGTCGAAGCCACGTACGCAGTCTGACAGATGATCGGCGTTGTTTCCCGCCCACCCCTAGTGAATCTCATCACGGTCTTTGGCAGCTCGCGGGCTAATTTGCCCCACGGGCTCTTGGGGGTAAAGGCTCGGTCTATTGTTGGCGCGTGAGCGAGGAGTTGACCCCCAAGACAACCGGCAGCTTCAAGGTCGTGGTCTATAGCGATGACCGTCAGGTGCGCCAAGATGTGCGGTTAGCGCTGGGCCGGAGGCCCGCGCCAGATTTAGCCGAGCTGGACTATGTCGAGTGCGCCACCGGGCCAGCCCTGATCCCCTTGGTGGACAAGGGCCGGTTCGACCTGTTGATCTTGGATGGGGAGGCCACTCCAACCGGGGGCATGGGCCTGGCCCGGCAGTTAAAGGATGAGATTTTCAATTGTCCGCCGATCCTGGTCCTTATCGCGCGGCCCCAAGATGCGTGGTTGGCCACTTGGTCACGGGCCGATGCGGTTTCCGCACACCCGATCAACGCGGTGCTGCTGGCAGATGCAGTCACCGGCTTACTTCGCGGGAAACTGACGAAGTCTTCCGTCGTTGCCACGGCGTGAATTGCTCCCAAACCATCAATTGAAATTGGGTATTCCTTGATGGCACCGCTGACCTGGCCGCAGATCCTGCGCACCCTGCTATCTCGAGCAGACCTATCGGCCGAAAGTGCGACCTGGGCGATGACCCAGATTCTGGGCGGTGCTGCCACCGATGTGCAAGTAGCCGGATTTGTGACTTCGCTGCGGGCAAAAGGCGAGACGCCGGTCGAAGTTCGCGCGCTGGTCGAGGTGATGTTGGCGCATGCGAATCGGGTAAATGTCGACACGGTGGTGCTCGATGTGGTGGGCACCGGTGGCGATAACTCACATTCGGTGAATATCTCGACAATGACCGCAATTGTTGCCGCGGCAGCTGGGGCGCCGGTGGTAAAACACGGTAACCGTGCGGCATCATCCTCGACCGGTACCGCCGATGTCCTCGAGGAGCTCGGGGTCGTAATTGATCTACCACCTGAAATGGTCGAAGTTTGTGTACAAACAGTTGGAATCGCATTTTGTTTTGCACCGCTACACCATCCGGCAATGCGCTATGCGGTGACCGCTCGCCGAGAGCTCGGTGTCCCAACCGTATTCAACCTATTGGGTCCGCTAACCAACCCGGCGTTAGCGCAAAGTGCCTTGATCGGCTGTGCCGACGCGAGTCGAGCCCCGGTCATGGCTGATGTGCTGGCGCGCCGCGGGGTGAAGGCAATAGTTGTCCACGGTGCAGATGGCCTTGACGAGATCTCGACATGTGCGGTTACGCATGCCTGGGACGTAACAGGCTCTGGGATCCGTGAGGTTGTTATTGATCCGCGTGAGCTTGGTATTGAGTTTGTCGCCGCTGAGTTGATTACCGGTGGTGATCGGGTTCGTAATGCAATGCTGCTGCGAAAGACTCTCAGTGGGGTTGAGGCGGATGATGTCGATGCTGATCGCGTGGCGGCAATCGGCGATGCCGTCGCGTTGAACACGGCGGCAGCACTGGTCGCTTATGAGGCGGCTACCGGAGCCGGTGACGCTGAGCAGGCCCTGCTGGACCGATTGCAGCTAGCGTTGCCAAAGGCTCGGGCGGTTCTTGATGCTGGCGCTGGCGCGAAGTTGTTGGATCGCTGGATTGAAGTGACCAGATCCCTTAAATCGTAGGGGCTCGCTAAGCAATTCGGCTGACGATATTGCGCCGGGCGGTCGCGGTGAGCCACTGGTAATCAACGGGTTCTCGGGCTCTTATCTCACCCCGCACCTGGCCTAATTGCGCAAGCAGGGCGCCCCCGCACCCGATTGGCAACGCCAACGCGGCACTGGAGCGCACTAGTCGGACGGCATCAGAATCCAGCCAAGCCAAGATGGCCTCGGCTTCTTCGGTCAAGCCAGCGACTTTTGAGGGTGCGGGCGCGGTGATGTGGTCGGCGGCCGAAATCATCGCGTCAACCACCGGCAGCGGCTCAACACCGGGGTCGATCGTCACCGCGCCCGCTAGTGCACCGTAGCGAATGCAATGCACCTCCCACCCACCCGGTGGAGTCGCTTTGGCCGCGACCACTTGCTCAATTCGGGCCAGCATCATCAGCCGATGAGTGCGCACGCTGGCCTGCACGAAGTGGGCGAGGCGATCGCGCCAAAGCGCGGCATCCTCGAATCTACTTTGCTCGGCTAAGTAACGCATCCGCACCTGCACCGCCGCAGTGACCGGGCCCACCGCACCGGACATTGCCGATCGGACCTGGGCAACTAGGTCGTCATAGGCCAGGTGGTCAACCGCCGCGGTGCAAGGTGCTAGACATTTACCTAACTCAGCGAGGGCGCAGCCGGCCGTGGTACTTCGTGGATTGCGAGCTAATTTCTTGGTGCACACCCGGAGGGGAAATGCGTATTGCAGGGCGTCACTCGCCTCCTGCGCGGCCGCGCTTGACCTAAATGGTCCTAGGTAGCAGGCCCCGACTTCAGTGTCGTCGCGAATCTCACGCACTATTGCCAACCGCGGGGCAGCTTCGGCTGTTAATTTAAGCCAGGTTTGCCGCTCGGGCCGCTTTGATCGCTGGTTGTATCTTGGCCGATTAGCCGCGATCAGCCGCAACTCGCGAACCCGGGCTTCGAGTACTGTTGCGCAGACTATTGGATCGACCGAAGTGGCTATGGTAATCATCTGGGTCATGCGGCGCCGAGTTTCAGACGCCGTGAAGTAGGTTCGCACCCGCTTGCGAATATTCTTTGAAGTTCCTATATAAAGTGCCTCACCCTTTGGGTCGCGAAATATGTAGACCCCTGGTGCATCTGGTAAACCCGCTGCCAGCTTTCGATTCGTTCGTTGGGCCGGGCTGACGCGGGAGGAAAATGCGGCAAGATCCTCGAGGGTTTCGACCCCGAAATCACCAACCCTTTCCAGTAGTCGATGTAGCACGTCAGCGGTAGCCCGAGCGTCGTCAAATGCCCGGTGCGTGGGTGCGATGTCGGTGCGAAAGTAGGCTGCAAGGGTAGCAAGTTTGCAATTTGCCACTTCGTCACGCTGCAGTGTCAGTCGGGCCAGTCGAGCCGTATCGATAACGTGATTACCCGGCCACTCTTGCTCTAGTTTGGCGCAGGCGCCTTTTAGGAATCCGATGTCGTAGGGGGCGTTGTGAGCCACTAACACACTACCCCGCGCGAACTCCAAGAAAGTTGGTAGCACCGCACCCAGCCGTGGTGCCTGGGCAACCAGGGAATTGGTGATGCCGGTGAGCGCAGCTATAAAGGACGGAATCGGGATCTCGGGGTTGACGAGGGTGGCGAACTCGCCGATGACCTGACCACTTCGAACTTTCACCGCGCCGAACTCGGTGATGCCGGCCTGGGCCGGGGCTCCGCCGGTGGTCTCTAGATCAACAACGACAAAGGTGGCATCGCGCAACCGGGTACCTAAATCGGTGATGCTCAACTGTTGGTTAAGCCGGACCGAGTTGGGCATGGCATGCACGCTAAGGCACAGCCCTGACAAACCGCGGTAAGGTGCTGCCGTGGCCAACACCCTCCCGGACGCAAAATCCCGCTTTCGCTGCGCTCATTGCGGCAACCTAACCCGCTTTGACGTGGTGCGCTTGGCTAAAGTCAGCGAATTTTGGCATGTTGATATTTCGGGTAGCCCGGTAGTAGAGGAAACCTCGGTGCTTACCCAGGAGATCGAGCAGGTTCGGTGTCGCTGGTGCGCTGCGGCCGACCGCATCGAGTTGGTGCCGCGCCCAGAATTCGGCGGACCCAGCGCCGAGGGCCCAGGTGACGGCGGCCCCTGAGCTGGGCCCATTGTCAGACCCCCGGGTTAGTTTCGGGGCATGATCATTGATTGCGGTACCTGCCAAGTTGCGGGCCTGGCCTGCAGTGACTGTGTCGTCACAGTTTTACTTGGCCCACCGGCGGCCACGGTGCAAATATCGGACGACCACGAAGTTGCGGTCGGGGTATTGGCCGATTCAGGCCTGATTCCGCCCCTGCGACTGGTGACCGGGGGAAAACAGCCTGATGTCCGATATGTCGGTTTAGGGGCCTGAATTAGCCTTAGGAAAAGGTGCGAGAAATGAAGGACGTGGCAGTTTGCTGCCGGGAAACCGGCCCCAGGATGTCTGTTACCGTGGTGGCGAAGGCAAGATATTGGTAACCGGCTTATTCATGGGTGCGAAGTTGGGTGAAGGGAGCGCAAGCGGTGCGATTGAATCGAAGTGGCTCTCGGTATCGCACTTGGCTCGCCTGCGTTGGAGTCGTGCTCAGCTTGGGCTTTTGGAGTCTCGCTTGGGCGGTGCCGGCGGCGGCCCGCGATCTGGGCGAGGTGCGCGAGCAGGTTTTTGAACTCGAGGCCAAGGCCGAGTCGGCCCACGAGCGCTTCAATGATGCACAAGCCCGGCTAGACGAAATCAACGATGCACTGGCGACCCTTAAGAATAAGATTGCGGTTGAGCGCCGGGAGCTCAATGCGATCTCCGGTGCGGTTGATGACCTCGCCCGCGCCACCTACACCGGTGGTGGGGTTGATACGTCGCTGCAGGTGCTCTTGGCTGAAGATCCAGCACAGTTCTTGGCCCAGGCCTCGGCCCTTGACCAAGTGGCCAAAGGTCAGGCCGATGCCTTGCGGGCCTCGCAAACCGCGAGATTGCGGTTGGCGCAAAGTGAAGCCGCATTGCAGCAAAAGGAGGCCGCTGCCAGGCAAGTGCGTGCTGAAATGGCCGATGCCAAGCGGGAGGCTGACGATCGGCTCGCCGAGGCGGAGGCGATCTTAAATTCCTTAGAGGCAGCAGAACGGCAGCGTTTGTCGGCGCTAGCGGCCAGTGAGCGCCAAGCCTCACTCGCCGCCGCCGCCGCCGCGGTACAAGAGTTAAACAGCAGCAGCACTAATGGTGGGGGCTACTCGGTTAGCAGCCGGGCCATCGCCGCAGTGCGGTACGGGTTGTCGCAGGTTGGCGATCGCTATGTTGCCGCGGCGGCTGGTCCGAGTTCATTTGACTGCTCGGGGCTAACAATGAGCGCTTGGCGCCAAGGGGGAGTCTCATTGCCCCACTACAGCTACTCCCAATACCAGAAGGCGAACAAGATTCCCTTAAGCCAGGCCCAACCCGGTGACCTCGTTTTCTATTTCGGCGGTAGTGTGCACCATGTTGGCCTCTACATCGGCAACGGAAAAATGGTACATGCAGCTAACCCCAGGGACGGAGTGGTTGTAACCAACGTGCTCGGCCCTTGGTACGCCCAGCATTTCACCGGAATCGGCCGGGTTGTCGGCTAGTCCCAACGCCCTAAGAAAAACGCCCTAAAAAAAGTAGCCCCTCAGGAATAAAGGGCGGCGATATCGGCTTCGCATTCCTTCATCACCACACCCCGCTTCAACTTCATTGACGGTGTCATCTGACCACCCTCTTCGGTCCAATCGTGCGGCAAGACCGCAAACTTCTTGATGGCCTCAGCATGTGAAACTGCCTTATTGCCCTCGTCGATAGCACCTTGCACTAGGGCAATTAAGTCAGGGTCACCGACAAGGTCGGCGATGGTTGCAGATTCTGGCTTTCCAGCTTGCTTGCGCCAGGCGGGGAAGGCCTCGGGGTCGATGGTGACAAGTGCGGCAATGAAGGGTTGGGCGTCACCAACCACCATGCACTGCGAGACCAGCCAGTTGGCTCGGATGCGATCCTCGAGTACCGCCGGCGCTACATTCTTGCCACCGGCCGTGACGATGAGCTCCTTCTTGCGTCCGGTTATCCGGACAAATCCTTTATCGTCGATCTCCCCGATATCGCCGGAGTGGAACCAGCCGTCCGGCTCGATAGCTTCGGCGGTGGCGACTTCGTTATTCCAATATCCGGCGAAGATCTGCGCACCGGCGAGCATCAGTTCGCCATCATCGGCAACTTTGACGCTGGCACCGGGCAAGGGCTGGCCCACGCTGCCAATGCGTAGAGCATGCGGCCGACTTATTGTGGTGGCGGCACTTGTTTCGGTCAGGCCGTACCCTTCCAAAATGGTGACCCCTATACCGCGGAAGAAGTGACCGAGGCGGGAGCCCAGCGGTGCGCCGCCGGAGACCGCCCACTTCATCTTGCCGCCCATTGCGGCCCGCAGTTTCTTGTAAACCAAACGATCAAAAATCGCGTGCTTGATCTTCAGACCGATACCGGGGCCGCCGTCGTCTAGGGCCATGCTGTAGTCAATGGCGACTTGACTAGCTGTTTCAAAGATATGACCCTTACCGGCCGCGGTGGCTTTTTGCTGCGAGGAGTTGTATATCTTCTCGAAAACCCGGGGTACGGCAAGGAGGAATGTCGGCTGGAAGGTTTGCAGATCTGCGAGCAACTCCTTGATATCGGCGGTGTGCCCAAGGCGTACCCGAGCGCGAATGCAGCCCAATTGGATGAGGCGGCCGAAGACATGCGCAACCGGTAGGAATAGCAGGGTAGATGAACCGTCAACCAAGAAGACGTCATCGAGGCCTTGCACCACGTTATCGACTTCGAACATCAAGTTGCTGTGCGTTAGCACGCAGCCTTTGGGGCGCCCGGTGGTGCCGGAGGTGTAAATAATGGTGGCGATCGACGTCGGGCCCAAGGTAGCGCGCCTGGCTTCGAGCACTTCGTCACTTACCTCGCGGCCGGCTGTCTTAAGTTCGGCAAGGATCCCGTCATCAAGTACCCACATGCGAGTGACGCTAGGGATTCCTACTGCAACTTGATCAAATACTGCCCTGTGTTTGTGAGTCTCGAGGAATACGGCAACCGCACCAGAGTCACTGAGTATCCACTGCACTTGCTCGGCGGATGAGGTTTCATAGATCGGCACACTGGTCGCGCCGGCGTACCAAACCGCATAGTCCATCAGGGCCCAGTCGTATCTGGTGCGCGACATGATGCCAATTCGCTGGCCGGGCTCTACCCCGTTTGCGATGATGCCCTTTGCTATCGCTTTGACATCGTCATTGAACTGCTTCGCCGTAATTCCCACCCAAGCGGCGCCGCGTGGCACCGAGAAGACAACTAGATCGGGGACCTGCTCGGCATTTTCGGCGATGTGATCCACGAGGTTACCCGAGGTGGGGGCCGGGACGATTACCGGGACACTGAACTCCTTAAGCACCTTTTAACTCCTTGGGTCTAGTTGTGGGCCGGTAATTTCAAGTGGTTGATATAACGCTAACCGAACTTGGGCCTGCAGGGAAGGGGAATGTTGTTCCCAGTCACCCCAGGGCGCGCTCTGGGCTAAGTCATGGCATTCTCGGGACCATGGGCAGTTTGGATCTGGTCGATGAGACCTATGTGGTGGTTGATCGGGCCCTACTTGCTGCGGTGATCGCCGATCGGGCCCGCTGGGTCAGTTGGTGGCCGGAATTAACCTTGACGGTTTTTATGGATCGGGGGCTAGCGGGCATCAGGTGGTCGGTTTCGGGTGCCTTGGTGGGCTCGAGTGAGATCTGGCTGGAGCAGGTGGGTGATGGGGTGCTCCTGCATTACTACTTGCGCGCCGATCCGGCAGCCCCCGGCTCACCCGCGACGGCTCGGATGAGCCCAGCTAGTCCACACGGCCGGCGCCAGATTGACGCCCTTCGGACGCGGCACGCGATCACCTGGAAGCGCTCGGTTTGGGCGCTTAAGGATGAACTTGAGGGGGCCAGGCGACCGGGTGATCCGCGTTGAGGGTGCATGTGGTCTCCGATGTGCACGGTGCGAGCGATGCCCTTGCGCGGGCGGCAGCTGGCTCCGACCTATTTGTTTGTTTGGGTGACCTGATTCTCTTTTTGGATTACGACGATCCAACAAGGGGTATCTACACGGATCTTTTCGGGCCGGAGCACACGCGGGCTTATATCGATGCGCGCACCGCTAACCGTTTCGACGAAGCCCGTGAGCTAAGTGCCGCCGCATGGCGCAGCCGTGGCGTATTCGACCACGCGGATCGGTGGGAGTCACTAGAGGTGATGATCCGCCAGCAGTACCGGGGCCTCTTCGATGCGATGCCGGAACCGGCGCTGCTGACCTATGGCAATGTGGACGTACCCGCTTTGTGGCCGGAATTCTTAAAGGCTGGCCACCAAGTTGTTGATGGTGCGGTCATTAACATCGAAGGTATCCGGATGGGATTTGTCGGTGGTGGTTTGGCTAGTCCGATGCGCACCCCCTATGAGCTCACCGAAGAACAATACGCCGAAAAGATTCAAGCCTTGGGCCCGGTTGATGTGTTGTTTACCCATATCCCTCCCGCGGTGCCGCAGTTGACCTATGACACGGTCGCAAGGCGCTTTGAAGTCGGGAGTGGGGCGATCTTGGAATACCTGAAGGAATATGCACCGGCTCTGCACCTATTTGGCCACGTGCATCAGCCACTTAGGGCGCGGGCTCGCCTTGGCAAGACCGAATGCATGAATGTGGGTCATTTCCACGGACGCAAACTCCCGTTCGTCATCGACCTGTAGCCGCGCGCTGTTAGGTAGTAGCCTTTGGCTTCGGTCCAAGTGGCGGCAACAGAGGAGTAAACATGGGCGATAAGACCGAGGCCAGCATCGTCATTGCTGCCTCGCCGGCGGCGATCATGTCGGTTATCGCAGACCTTGCCGCATATCCGCAATGGAGTGATGGCATTTCTTCGGTTGAAGTGCTGTCCTTGTACGAAGAGGATTCACGCCCGGCCGATGCCAGATTCAGTTTGGCATCTGGCCCAATCAAGGACACCTACGAACTCGAATACGATTGGGATGGGGATAACTCAGTTTCGTGGACGTTGACCAAGGCAGAGATGCTCACCGCGATGGATGGCAGCTATACGCTGAAGAACAATGGAGATGGTACGACGACGGTGCATTATGTATTAGCGGTTGACGTGAAGATTCCAATGATCGGAATGATCAAGCGGAAAGCCGAACGAGTAATCGTCGACACCGCACTTAAGGGACTTAAGAAACGTGTCGAATCAAATTCGCCTAATTCTCTTTAGCGGCAAGGGCGGCGTTGGGAAATCAACTCTTGCGGCTGCGACCGCTGTTCAACTAGCCGATGCGGGTCGCCGGGTGCGCTTAGTTTCCATCGACCCAGCGCACTCATGCGGTGACGTGCTACGCCTGCCGATGAGCCCGGGGGCTGTGAATTTCGTTAACAAGTCGTTCTCCGTAACTATCCTCGATGCGCATACGCAGCGAGCTGCGTCGTGGCGGGCCCTGCAGGCTATAGCGGTGGAGTTGCTCACCGGAGCCGGTATCGACCCGATACATGCGGCTGAATTGACGGTACTTCCCGGTATTGACGAGTTACTCTCACTTTTAGCGGTGACGGATTTACTAGAAGATCCAGAAATTGACGTCGTCGTGGTCGATGGTGGACCGACCGCCGAAACCGCGAGGCTATTGGCGTTGCCGGAAGCCCTAGAACAACTACTGAAAACCATCATGACCCCCGCGTTCGCGCTTGCTAGAGCCACACGCGGTCCCGTCTCCGCCGAGACAACCGTGCTCACCGCTGTTCAGGGGTTAGCGGCTGACTTACGTCGCGTCCGGCAGGTTCTAACGGGTGGGAATAGCGTGGTGCGTCTGGTTGCCACACCGGAAAAAGTGGTTTTGGCTGAAACGCGCCGGCATCTTGCAACTTTGACCCTGCTGGGGCATCACGTTGATGCGGTGTTCGTGAATCGGTACCCGTTGAGCATCGACAACTGGCCGCGCAAATGGGCAAGAAAGCAGCGCAAGCGGGTTCGCGGTCTTCGGGCCGACCTAGTCCATACCCCGATCATCACCGTGCCATTTAAGACGGCCGAGCCGCTAGGAGAGGCCGGGCTCCGCAAGTTACCGGTTTCGATTCGGCGCCGCCCGCCGGATACTTCGTTCACCAAGGCGGTGCCAAGCGGGATAATGCCCACAGTCTTTGGTTACGAGTGGCGGATCCCACTTGATGATCCGGCGGGTCAGGTAATCAAGGTGGGCCGGCTCGGCGACAATGCAATTGTCGTTGTTGGATCAACTAGGCGCGTGATTGCGCTACCCGCGGTGCTATGCAGGTGTGTCATGAAAGGTGCGGAGGTGCGGGCACAGCAGGTAGTCATCGCATTCGAGCCCGATGAATCCATTTGGCGGCAGGAATGAGCGATGAGCAGAGGTCGTTTGACCCCACCGCAATTGTCGGCGCCCTAAACCAACTCCTCACCTGGGCCGCGCAGACCGTAGTGGGACCGCACGCAGAGCATATGGATCCAGGTGAACATCTCGAATGCCTGATGTGTCGTGGCATGGGAGCAATGCGAGCCCTCGGTCTGGACGCCTTAGTTAATCAGGCCGGTGCCGGTGGAGTCACCGAGTGGGATTTGGATAATTCAGCGAATGTAACAGAGCGTGTAACTTTTGTTGGTAACGACGAAGATGTTACTTGGGTCCGCGTCAAGCGCCAGCGCCCGTAGGCTGACGGCATGACTTTCAGTGTCGGTGTCGACGTCGGCGGCACCAAGATACTCGCTGGCTTAGTTGACGAGACCGGTGCCATTGTCGCCACCGCGCGACGTGAGTCACCGCGCGACGTGAGTCACCGCGCGACGTGAGTCACCGCGCGACGTGAGTCACCGCGCGACGTGAGTCACCGCGCGACGTGAGTCACCGCGCAATGATGTCGATCAGGCCTTGGTTGTGGTCGGAGTGGGTTTGGGTGCTGCTGGAAAATGTGGTGCACATTCCGGTAATCGTCGAAAACGATGGAAATGCAGTCGCCTGGGGTGAGTTCAGGTTGGGCGCCGGTGTCGATGTCGAGGACTTAACCGTGGTGACCGTGGGTACCGGTATCGGTGGCCACTTAGGCATTCACCCTGGTTGGTACCTGGCTGGGTCGGGGACGCGCGGATTTGGCGGCGATCTTGGACCCAACCGCATTTGTAATTGGCGTAGGGGTTCGTGAAGCCGGTGACTGACTGCTGACCTAGCGCGTCCTAATTAAAAGTAGTCCCGTAGTCGCTGAAATAGATAGACACCTTGGAACCGGTGCTGGTGAAGCCGGAGTTAATCAACTCACCTGCGACCCCGGCGTATTTCCCGGTACCACCGGTGATGGCGAAGAACTGTGCCTTGTTCGGTGCCACATTGGGAGTTGCCGTGATCAATGACTTGGCGTAGATCACCCCACCCGGTGCGCTGATGGTCAGGTTCACATCGCGATTCTCCTGGCCACCGGGCAAGCCCGAGCGCACCGTTATCTGACTGGTTGTGTAGAAACCGATCTCGGTACCGGCGGGCTTACGTGCCAATGTGCCGGTTGAGATTGAGATATCGCCGACATTTGATTCTGGCGTTGACAGATCGACAACGGTGCGAGTTGGCGAACCGAGGTACCAGACCAGATCGGCCTTGGCGGCGCCGGCGCCGGGGGCGTAGACCAAAAAAAGCCCAGCAATCGCGGCAATGAAAGTCGCGGCCCGGCGGGCGGGCGTCAATTTATTTCGCATCACGGAACTGTAGTGGGTCTACTAGACAACTGCCCCATCGTCACGCTCATCGGCGCCGAAAACTCGTTCGCGTTTGCGGGCGACCAAGGTGATAAACCCGGCGATGGCGGCAAGAAGTGCCACCGTGGTCAAGAACCCACCGAGCCCAAGAACGTAGACGACCACCAAAAAAATCGGTCCGCCGATGGCGCCAGCCCAAGCGAATCTGCCGATGGTGTCGGGCATGGGGATAGGCGGTGGCTCGGGTGGCTCGAAACTCCCCTCGGCGAGTAGCTCCTCGATAAATGGATCGGGTTCTTCCACCCGCGCTAGTTGCTTATTGAGGTCGCCAATATCCATCCGAATGTCGCCGGAAAGGCCGGCGACGATTGCTTCCCAAGCCGCATCCTGAGTGGGATCGGGTTGCTCAGTTGGTGGGTCGGAGTTTGGCGGTGTCATCAGCTGGCGGCGATCCGGCGGACGAATTCGATGCTGCCGTCTTCGATTACTGCTGCGTCATAGTCAACAGTGGCGACATGGAAGGATCTCGTTAGTAGCACGTCGGTTTTGTCGGCGGACCGAGTATTGGCCAAGATCCACGCGGTGTTAGAGGGTTCCACCACGTGGTCTTGCTCGCTGTGGAAAATCAGCAACGGTTGCGTAACTTTGGCAATATCGGCTTTGACCGCGGCCCAGAGTTTGGTCAGTGAGTAGGCGGCCTTAAGTGGCAGGCGGTCGTAGGCGCCTTCATCTGAGTCTGGTTTTGCAATGTCATTTGAGACCCCAGGAAATGATGGGATGAAGCGGTAGATGAGCGGAAGTAGATGACGGTCGGGGCGCTCTGAGTGCACCGCGGGATTGACAAGCACGATGCCGGCGATGGCGGGCCCATGTTGCTCGGCAATTCGCAGGCTGAGCGAACCGCCCATCGAAAGGCCCATAATGAAGACTTTGTCGTGGGCTTGCAGTAATTCGCGAACTGTGCGATCGGCCTCCGCGTACCAATCCTCCCAAGTGGTGATGTTCATGTCCTGCCATCGGGTGCCGTGCCCGGGTAGTCGGGGCACCCGCACCGTCCAGCCGACGGCGGCGAGGGCCCGCCCCCATGGGGTGACCGATTTAGGGGACCCGGTGAATCCATGGAGGACACAGATGGCGACCGAATTCGACTCGGGTCCATCGAATGCGAATGGCTGTGCGTCAGGCATCAGGGGCATAGCCACTAGTGTGCCACCAGGAAGCTCGAAGATTGACGCGATCAAGGAGATCAAGGTGCTCTACTGGGTACTTAAGTACGCGGTGATCGGCCCGTGGCTCCGCGTGCTGTTTCGTCCGTGGGTTGAGGGCCGGGAGCATGTCCCAGCTGATGGCCCTGCGCTGCTGGCCAGCAACCACCTCTCGTTCTCCGATTCCTTCTTCTTGGCCGTGGTGCTTAACCGGCCGCTCACCTACCTCGCGAAAAGTGATTACTTCACGGGTCGGGGGATCAAGGGCTACTTCACGAAACTCTTCTTTAAAGGGGTGGGGCAGGTGCCGGTTGACCGTTCCGGTGGGCGCAGCGCTGAAGCCGTGATTCAAACCGCTACCCGATTGCTAGGTGAGGGGGTACTGCTCGGAATTTATCCCGAAGGCACCCGCTCACCTACTGGCACCTTGTACCGCGGGCGAACCGGCGCGGCTCGAATGGCGCTGGAGGCGAAGGTAGCCATCATTCCGGTTGCCATGATCAACACCTATGAGATCCAGCCTCCCGGGGTCATTAAGCCAAGGCTTCGTCGAGTCGGTATTCGGGTTGGCAAGCCACTCACCTTTGATCGTTATGAAGGACTCGAGGACGACCGTTTCATCCTACGTTCAGTTACCGATGAGGTTATGTACGAGTTGATGACTTTGTCAGGTCAGGAGTACGTCGACATGTATGCAACGCGGGCGAAGGAGCTAATCGCCAAGGGCGACCCGGCCGATTCACAATCCTTGGTGAACTCCGAAAACTAGGTAGTGGCCCAAGCGGTACTGCGTTTTACGGCGGCGCGCCAGCGCTCGTGCCCTCTTGGGTCGGCTTCACCAGGGGTGAAAATCCCAGAACTGCGGCGAGTGCTGATCAGTTCCTCGGTTGACGTCCACATGCCCGTACCCAGTCCGGCTAGGAAGGCGGCGCCGAGTCCGGTTGTTTCCAGTTGCGCGGATCTATCGACCGGAATACCAAGTGCATCGGCTTGTAACTGACAGAGCAAGGAGTTGGCTGCGGCGCCACCGTCAACGGCCAAGGACGAAAGGTTAACTCCACCCTCGTCGCGCATGAGTCGCACTAGGTCAACAACTTCGTAAGCGATGGCATCGAGGGTGGCGCGTGCTAGATGCGCGCCGGTGGTGGCTCGGGTGATGCCAATTATTAGCCCGCGGGCATAAGGGTCCCAGTCCGGTGCACCAAGACCGGTAAGTGCCGGCACAAAAACAACGCCACCAGCATCGGGCACACTTCGTGCGAGGGCTTCAACCTCGGCTGCGCTGTCGATGATCCCTAGCCCATCGCGGAGCCATTGCACGGCCGCACCGGTGACGAATACCGAACCTTCGAGTGCGAAATCACGCCCACCAGTTGGATGCTGGAGGGCAACCGTGGTCAATAGACCATTGGTTGAGATCGCAGGCTTCGTGCCGGTGTGTACGAGCAGGAAGGAGCCGGTGCCGTAGGTGCACTTGGCGGCCCCAGCGGTAAAACCCGCCTGACCGACAAGGGCCGCTTGTTGGTCTCCAGCGATCCCGGCTATGGGGACCTCGAGTCCGACGAAACTTGCAGGATCACTATTGCCGATCACCCCGTAGGAGGAGACGATCTGGGGGAGGGCGTTGATCGGGACTCCGAAAAGTTCACAGAGCCACGGGTCCCAAGTGCCGGTTGTCAGGTTGTAAAGCAGGGTGCGCGAAGCATTAGTGGCATCGGTTACGTGGTGCAGTCCGCGTGTTATTCGAGCGGTGAGATAAGAATCAACAGTGCCAATGGCCACCCGACCATTAAGAACCTGACTCCAGGTTTGCTCATCGTTTTCGCGTACCCAGGCGATCTTGGTCGCGGAGAAGTATGGATCCAGCCGTAGTCCGGTCAATTCGGTGACTTTTGAAGCGTGACCTGCGCCACGAAGCTGTTCGCAGATTGCAGAGGTTCTTCGGTCTTGCCAAACAATGGCCCGCCGGGCCGATCCGAGAGTTTCGCGGTCCCAAAAGCAGATGGTTTCGCGCTGATTGGCAATGCCGATGGCGCTTATTCGCAGGTCAACCGCAGTTAACGCCGTGCGGGTCGCGGCCAAAGTCGCTGCCCAAATCTCACCAAGTTCGTGTTCAACGTGCCCATCGGCGGGGAAGTATTGGGGGAACTGTGCGTATCCCTGTGCCACCACCAACCCGGCCGCGGTTACTACCAGGGCGGTAACGCCGCTGGTCCCGGCATCGATTGCCAAAATAGCCGAGTCGGCTGATCTGCCCGGTGGCCCCACGGGTAGCACTCTAGGCCGCCGGATTTTGCTCGACCCGTTTGGTCGGGTAACCGGCCGCACCGCCCCCACTTTGGCTTGATAGCGTTTACATTGGATGAGTTTTCCGCTAGTGGATGGGACGGCAATCATGCGCATTGGAGTACTGACCGGAGGTGGTGATTGCCCCGGTTTGAATGCGGTTATTCGCGGGATCGTGCGACGTGGTGTAACTGAATATGGCTTCTCATTCGTAGGCTTTCGCGATGGGTGGCGGGGCCCACTCGAGGCCATCACGATGCCTTTGGATATTACGACGGTTCGCGGAATCCTGCCCCGCGGTGGCACCATTTTGGGCTCCTCCCGTACCAACCCACTAAAAGTCGATGGTGGAATCGGAGCAATTGAGAAGAATCTAAATGATCTCGGGATCGATGCGCTGATCGCAATCGGCGGCGAAGACACCCTGGGTGTGGCAACGGTGCTTCATGAACATGGTATTTCGGTAATCGGTGTGCCGAAGACAATTGACAATGACCTAAGCGGCACCGACTACACCTTTGGATTTGACACCGCGGTGATGATTGCAACCGAAGCCATAGATCGCTTACACACCACCGCGGAGTCGCACCATCGGGTGCTCATCTGCGAGGTCATGGGGCGCCATGCGGGCTGGATCGCGCTGCACTCTGGGATGGCCGGGGGTGCGAATGGCATTTTGATTCCGGAAGTGCCATTTGATCTTAATGAGGTGGTGGGCTGGGTTGAGTCGCGGTTCCGATCGCACTACTCACCGATCTTGGTCGTTTCCGAAGGCGCGCTACCCAAAGATTGGGATCTGATTACCAAGGACGCCACCTTGGACGATTTCGGCCATGTAAAACTCTCGGGAATCGGCGAGTGGCTGGCTGGCCAAATCGCAAGTCGCACCGGCAAGGAAGCCCGCACGACGGTGCTAGGTCATGTGCAACGGGGCGGTACCCCGACCGCGTATGACCGGGTGTTGGCAACCCGTTTCGGGCTTAATGCGGTCGCGGCGGCAAAGGATCAAGATTGGGGCAAGATGGTGGCTCTGCAGGGCACCGAGATTGTGCGCGTACCCTTGGCTGCTGCCACCGGAGTGTTGAAAACCGTGCCCTTAGCCCGATATGTTGAGGCGTCGGCCTTCTTCGGCTGATACTGCTCTACCCTTGGCCTATGTCCGCATCGTCTTATGACTGGCCAGACCTACCGGCCCAGCAGCAACCCCCGTGGCCTGATGCCGGTGAACTTGCTCGCGCGCTAGGGCAGTTGCGGGCACTTCCGCCTCTGGTATTTGCCGGTGAGTGCGATATTTTGCTTGAGCGGTTGGCGTCGGCCGCCCGTGGCGAAGCATTTGTCTTGATGGGTGGTGACTGCGCCGAAACCTTCGAGGCCAATACCGCTGACTCGATTCGTGCGCGTTTGCAGACTGTGCTTCAGATGTCAGTCGTCTTGACCTATGCCGCGTCTTTGCCGGTGGTCAAAGTTGGTCGGCTTGCGGGGCAGTACTTCAAACCGCGAAGCCAGGGGATCGAAGTCCGAGATGGGGTTGAGTTAACCTCATATCTTGGTGACGCAGTCAACTCCATTGAGTTCACCGAGCAAGCCCGGCGGCCAGATCCGCAGCGGTTGGTCAGGGCCTATAACGCATCGAGTGCGGCTTTGAATCTAGTGCGAGCTTTCACCCAGGGTGGTTACGCGGATCTGCGCCAAGTACATGCCTGGAACCAAGATTTTGTTCGCGACTCAACCGCTGGCCAGCGATATGACACCTTGGCGGCGGAAATTGATCGGGCGCTTTCGTTCATGCACGCATGCGGCGCAAACCCAGATGAGTTCAAACGGGTTGAGTTCTTTGCCGCGCATGAGGCGCTTTCGATCGACTATGAGCGGGCGATGACACGCATTGATTCGCGAACCGGTTTGCCTTATGACGTTTCTGGGCACTTTTTGTGGATCGGAGAGCGCACGCGACAACTTGATGCGGCGCATCTGCAATTTGCGTCGGTGATCCATAACCCGGTCGGCGTCAAGGTTGGACCGACGGCTGCCGCTGATGACATCGTCGAGATTGCCGAGCTACTAAATCCCGACCGAATCCCGGGTCGACTCACGCTAATAACCAGAATGGGTGCCGGTCAGGTGCGCGAGGTATTACCCGGCATTGTCCAGAAAGTTGATGCAAGCGGGGTGCCGGTGGTTTGGGTCTGTGATCCAATGCACGGCAACACCCGCGAAGCAACAACGGGGCACAAGACGAGAGTTTTCGATGACATCATTAACGAGGTCGAAGGCTTTTTTGAGGTCCATAATGATCTTGGCACCTTCCCCGGTGGGATTCACATTGAATTGACCGGCGACGATGTAACCGAATGTGTCGGCGGCACCGGCGGGGTGCTAGAGGTGAATCTCGGGGATCGCTATGAGACGGCCTGTGATCCTAGGCTCAATCGCGAGCAGAGTCTCGAGCTGGCTTTTTTGGTAGCCGACATGCTGATTAAGCGCTGAGTGAGTAAAGAGTAAATGACGACACTTTCTTACACGACTTCGAAAATACCAGGCGGAAGTATTGCGGTGGTTGTCGCAGATGGTGTAGTACTCGCCTCGTCTTTTCGTGGCATTGCCGGTATTCGGTCAAGGCTGCCGGCTGGAGTCACTTTCAAGAAGGCGGAGCTGCCAGCAATTACCGAGGTGCTGGACCGTTACCGTGGGGGCGAATTAACGGCCCTAGATGAGGTTGAGGTGGCGCAGCCCGGGGGCGTATTCCAGCAGGCCGTTTGGATTTCCATGCGTACCATCGAGCCGGGAACAGTTGACAGTTACGGGGGCTTGGCGGCTCGGGCCGGCAAGCCGCGGGCCTATCGAGCGGTGGGAACTTCATGCTCGCTAAATCTGGTCGCCCCGTTCGTACCATGTCATCGCGTAGTCGCGGCTAATGGGATCGGCGGGTACGGCTACGGTCTTGATGTTAAGCGGGCGCTACTTAGACATGAGGGCGCTAGCTTCGAGTGAGGAACTGGGCCAGGCGTGCAATGGTGCCGGCGATGTCGTCGGTGGTCGTGCTCGGGTTTATGGTGCAAAGGCGCAAAACGGTTTGCCCCTTTAGGACGGTACTTGAAACCGCCGCATAACCATCCTCGGTGAGTCGAGCGGCGGCACGCACGTGATCATCAGCGTCTGAATTGACGCCAGCGAATGTCACGATGCCTAGGGCCGCCGGGGTAACGACTTTCAGTCTTTCATCCTGCTCCACCAGGTATTGGGCGTACTCGGCCAAGCCGATACCCCGCTCTACTGCGGCCGCAAGCGTCTGGAGCCCATAGGAGCGGAAAGTTAGCCAGAGTTTGACGGCGCGGCTGCGGCGAGTCAGTTCAAGGCTTCGGTTTTGCATCTCGACCGCTCCGCCTGCAACGTCCTTTAGGTATTCGGGGTACATGGCGAAGGTGCGCTCGAGGGCGCCGGGCGTTTTCACAAACAAGCAGGCGATGTCATAAGGCTGGAAGAGCCACTTGTGGGGATCGGTGACGAATGAATCAGCGTGCTCGAGTCCAAGGAGTGCTGATCGGCCGGTGGTACATAGCGCCGCTGGGCCGCCGTAGGCGCCATCAACATGCAGCCACAGGTTGAATGACACACAAAGATCAGCTAGCGCGGGTAGATCGTCAACCGCACCGGTATTCGTGGTGCCCGCTGTTGCGATAACAAGCATCGGGTGCAAACCACTTTCGAGATCTATCTCGATGGCGGCTTTAAGGTCGATCGGGCTCAGTCTAAAATTGGCATCTGTTGCCAGGGTGCGAATATGGTCGGCCGGTTGCCCGATCGCAAGGAGCCCGCGCTTAATGGATGAATGGGTTTGATCCGAAAGATAAATGATGCCGGCGCCCTTGTGGGCCCGGGCAGTGATCACCGCGGTGATATTTGCCATTGAGCCCCCCGACAGCAGCACCCCTTCGCAGGACGGAGCCAGGCCCAACCCATCTCGTAACCAAGCGCAAGTGATGGTCTCTAGGGTGCTGGGCCCGGATCCGCCGCCCCAAGATGAGGCGACCGACTGCATTCCGGTCGCGAGCCACTCGCCAAGAATGGCCGGATAGGAAGATGGTCCGGGTACCCGTGCGAAATATCTTGGATGGTCACCATGTTGCTGATTTGCCAAGGCGATATCGGCCAAGATGGCTAGGTTTTCGGAGATCGAGGAGCCTTGCTGGGGAATTTGCCCACCCAATTGTGCGGTTAGGCGATCTTTGTCACCGGTGGTCAGGGCGCGTTGCTCCCGGATCGTGGTCAGGTGTTCGATCACCCGATCCACAACTTCGTAGCCGAGGCGGCGCATCTGGTCTGCGTCCAGGGCCAAGATATTTTCTGGGATGGCAAGTGCCCGCTGGGTCTGTGCCGAGAGTTTCCCCATGAGTTTCCGTTCTGCAAGGTTTGGCAATTGCGGCATTTAGATAATACGAATAATGACTGAACTGCCCTTAGGGAGCATGGTGCCGGCCGGCGGATCCTGTGAGTAAACCCGATTAAGTGGGGTTGCCGCCGCTTCGAGCACTTTAGGCTTCAGGCCCAAACCCTTAAGCACGCTAATGGCCTTGGCCTTGGGTAGGTCAATGAGGTTTGGAACTTCGACCGGTGGCGGCCCCTTAGAGGTAATAAGTTCGACTTCGGTGCCGGAGTTCACGATGGTGCCCGCTCCCGGCCTAACCGCGATCACCAACCCTTCGGCGACTTGCTCGGCGAACTTCTCTTTGACTGTAACGGTTAGCCCAAGGTCGGTAAGGGTGCTCGTGGCCGCAGTCGCCTTCTTACCGGCTAGGTCTGGAATGGGTACCGGCTTTGGCCCTTTGGAAACCGAGATATCAACGCTGGTACCAGGTTTGACTTCAGAGCCAATTGTCGGATTAGTGCCCACCACCGCGGCTGCAGGTACCTGGTCAGCGAAGACCTGGGTGGTTGCGCCAATGACCAAATTGGCACCCGTTAGTGCCGCGGTGGCTTCAACTACGGTGAGCCCCTGAACATCTGGTATGACATAGCGCTCGGGGCCCTTTGAGATAATGGCGCCGACGGCCCCTGCCTCGCGAGTACCGCCACCGGCCTGCGGGTCGCTGCTGATGATCTGATCGGCAGGTACGTCTTCGCTGAATTGCTCTTCGGTTATGACCAGGGTGAGACCGGATTTCGACAAAGTTTCAGTGGCAGCTGCGGTGGTCTGGCCGACGATATTTGGGGTTGGCACAGTTTTACCGGTGGCAAGCAACCAACCGCCGATACCGGCCCCGAGAACGGCGAGCACGATCACCAGTGCGATCCAAGGCGCCTTGCGGCGTTGGCTGCCTTTCGCATCGACCGGTGGCGATGCTGGGGCGGATTTTGGTGCGGCGGGCCGCCCAGCCAAGAGGCGGGCCGCAGCGGAGGCATCAACGACCAAGGTGTCATGTGCTTCGACGAAGGGCCGGGGTGGGGGCAAACTCAGCCGAACCCGTTTTGCATCGGCGAGGAAGTCCGCCGCGTGCTGATAACGCAGGTTCGCGTCGCGCCGAGTCGCACGTACAACAAGTGCGTCGATTTCCGGTGGAATGCCCGAACGAATTGTCGATGGCGCCGGAACGTCATTGTTGACGTGGGCGTAGGCGACCGAGAGCGGGCTATCGCCGGCATGTGGTACCTGTCCGGTGACCATTTCAAAGAGTAAAATTCCGGCTGCGTAGAGATCGGATCTTTGGTCGGCTTCGCCACGCTCAACCTGCTCTGGGGAAAGATAGGCAACGGTGCCCATTATCAATCCTTGGGTGGCACTGGTATTAGAAGTCGATACCGCTCTCGCTAAGCCGAAATCCGCAACCTTGACGCGACCGTCGTCGGCCAGCAGCACATTTTCAGGCTTGATGTCGCGGTGCACGAATCCTGCCGCATGTGCCGCAGCCAATCCCTCCAGCACGGGTTCAAGTATTACCAGGGCTTGTTCTGGGGTCAGTGGTCCGAAGTCGCGCATCACATCGCGCAGGGTGCGCCCGGGCACCATCTCCATTGCTAAATAAACTCGGCCGTCGCCATGACCTTGGTCGTAGACCGCAACCACGTGCGGATGTGAAAGTCGCGCGGCTGCTTTAGCCTCACGCTCAAATCGGGCGACGAAGTCGGGGTCCTCGGCGAGGTGGCGGTGCATGACTTTAAGGGCAATGACCCGATCAAGGCGAAGATCGACCGCCTCGTAAACGGTTGCCATGCCGCCACGGGCAAGGCGCGCACGTATCAGGTATCGCCCATCAATTGTCTGCCCGACTAACGGGTCAGGCACAGACTGCTCCACATTTGCGATTCTAGGTAAGCCCACAGCGCCGATGCTGTTGCCACGCTTGCCCCGGCCGACCAAGTGCCGACTATTGTTCCAACAGTGAGTGGACCGCCAGCAGTCGATCGTTGACCGTGCCGTCAATTCGATGCACTTTGATGCCCGCAGGCCTGAGGTCATTGCTTACCACTTCGCAGATCAGACCATCGACCTGTGCTCGATATTCGGGGCCGTCGCGTTGGTTGCCATCAGGTTCCCATGGGATGTCGGTGCCACACCAAATCAGGGTTCGATATGTCTTCGCGTGCAATATCGCTGATGCGAGCAGGGAGCGATCCTCGAAATAGGCGATGCTGTAGATGGCGGTCATCAAGGCGGCGGGGTCGCAGATGACCAGTGTTTTAGGACCCGATGCGGCCAGGGCGGCGGTTTCAGCTGCGATTTGAGTGGTCATGATTTCGGCTTGCTCTAATTCAGTTGGCGCGCGCCCGGTGTTGCTGACGAACTCGCGTAGATACTCCGCTACCACTACTGCATCAAGGCGGTCGCATAAAGCTTTGGCAAGTGTGGTTTTGCCTGTACATTCGCCCCCGAGCAACCCGATGGTTCGTGCGGAATTAATAGTTTCGCTCATAGGTGGACGGGCTCAGCGAGTGGGGCACGTTTGGCGAGCCAACTGCGCAGGCCAATTACCGCCATCACAATTAAGACCGCGTAGAACATCGAGGTGAACCACAGATTCTGGGTGGCGTAGAGCGCGGCGCCGACGATATTGACGATAATCCAAAGCACCCATGACTCTGCGTATTCCCGGACCATCAGCACCTGGGCCACGACACTTCCGACGAAGACAAAAGTATCGGGCCAAGGCGCCGGATCACCAATCGCGGCCAGCACCGGGACTAAAGCCAGCCACGCCACCAAGCTCCCCACCAAGATGATCAACCGGGTGCGGTTCGTTACGGTCGTCGGGGTGATGGATTTTGGTCCCCAGCCGAACCAGCCCCAAATTGCGGCGGCGATAAAGACCAATTGCAGGGCTGCTGTGCCGTACAGGGCATACTCCCAAAGCAGCCAGCCATAAAGGGCGCTGGAGAGGAAGTAGAAGGGCCAAGCCCATCTGGTGCCGCGAATGGCAAGGCCGATGCCGATGAAGGCGGTGATTACGGCCAGTAATTCAAGCACGGTCACTTCATAGTTCCAGGCACTGAAAGCAATATCCATGAACATTTGGCTCCTCCCTACGCCGGAATTACCCGGACAGGTTCGAACGGTCGGCGACGCCGTGCTGTCGCCCTCTCAGCTCCACTAGGCAGGAGCTCCCGTGCATGTTTAATTGTGTTACGACAGTATATGACCGTGCCCGCGAATTTGTCATATGTGGCTATTTTGGGGTTCGTGTTGGCCGGCAGCGTCTGGCTTGAGTTTTCATGTCGAACCCGGGTGTTCATCCGGACCAAGCGACTTGCACTAAGCATGGTGCCCGCAATTATTATCTTCTTTAGTTGGGATGCGTACGCGATCGCGAATGGGCACTGGTCCTTTGATACCGAGCGCATTCTGGGTTGGTACCTACCAGGTGCGGTTCCCATTGATGAAGTGCTGTTCTTTATCGTTATCCCAATCGCGGCAATTTTGACTTTGGAGGCGGTGCGAGCGGTCAAAGGCTGGCGCGTCGGCGATGAGGGCGAGCAGGACGGTCCATCGTGACATATACCCAACTTGGGTGTCTGGCGGTGACCCTCGCGATCGTCGTTGACGTGTTATTCCTGCGCACCAATTTGATCACGCGAAAGGTATTCTGGGTCTCATATGCGATCATCTTTTTCTTTCAACTTATAACTAACGGGATGTTCACCGGGTTCGGCATTGTGCGCTATGAAGATGCCGCCATTATCGGCGGTACCTCACCAGAGGTTGGTGCGCCACCATTAATCGGTGATGGCCGGCTCGCCTTCGCGCCGGTCGAAGATTTGCTATTCGGGTTCGCGCTCGTGCTGATTTCACTGTGCTGTTGGGTTTGGCTCGGACGCCGTGGCTTACAACGCACGCCAAAGGCCGGACCACCTATCTGGCGGCGCTAGCTTGCATTTTGATGTAAGCCGCGCACTTGGCCGGACCCGAATTGGCGACGCGCGCGTCGCGCACGGAGCCAGGCTGGTGCCGCGACACTCAGCCTGCGCGTTATCGGTACAGACGCGCGCTTGGCAAAAACCTCGTAGTCAATCCTTTCGACTTCGTCGACAATCCCACAATAAAGAACCCGAGCCGCTTCAATGCAGTCCTGAGACGATGGGTGGAGCATTTTGATACCGGGACGGGAGCGTTCCTCCAATTCCTTAACGCGGTCGATTTGGTAGCGCAGGGCATTCTTGATCGCTGGGGTGGCGACGCGCGCCTGTAGCTGGTCTCGAGTGACACCAAACTTTGCAAGATCATCAAGTGGTAGGTAAATCCGACCTCGGTCAAGATCTTCACCTACATCGCGGACGAAGTTGGCAAGCTGGAAGGCGACCCCGAGATCCTTGGCCTTTTCGGCGGCCGCCGGTGAAGTGGGTTCAAGAATAGGCACCATTTGTAAGCCGATAACAGCTGCCGAGCCGTACACATATTCATAAAGATCAGCGAATGTTTGATAATGCGTGATGGTCAGATCCATTTTCATGGAATCCAAGAAAGCCTCGAAATGGCTTTTCGGAATGTCCCAGCGTTGGACGGTATCGATCACTGCTCGGCAGACGGGATCGGTTGATTGCCCCTTGTCGAGGTCGTCGAGGAAGGCCTGTCCCCAGTGCATCAGCCAGTCAGCTTTTTGCAGTTCGGTCAGTGTTGAAGCAAGGTCATCAACAATCTCATCTGCGTACCTGGCGAATCCGTACAGAGCGTGAACATAGGGGCGTTTACCGGGTGGGAGCAACAAGGTCGCGAGATAGTAAGTCTTGCCGTGCGCGGCATTTAATTGGCGGCATAGTTCGTAGGAGGCGCGTAAGTCCGGGTCAGTTATGCCGGCCGCATCGAGATCCCTTGAACGCAATTTTAACTCCTGCGTGCGCGTGAGAAATAGTTTGGGTCCTTGCCGACAATACGCTCAGCGGCGAGCCGTCCCGAGACCAGCACCATCGGCACGCCCACGCCCGGCTGGGTACCCGAACCAGTGAAAACCACGTTCTCGCCCCAAAGATTTCCGGGCCGAAATGGGCCGGTTTGCATAAACGAGTGGGCAGCAGCAAAGGGCGCACCGCGTTCCATTCCGCGCTCTTGCCAGTCCAAGGGAGTGGTGATGTCCTCGACCTCAATAGCATCGCCAAATCCGACGTATCCTCTTTCCTCGAGAATTCGCACCACCTCATCGCGATACTGCGGTCCGGTGGTGCGCCAATCAATGTCCGCATCAAGATTTGGAGTTGGAAAGAGTACGTAATAGATATGTTTTCCATCCGGCGCGAGGCCTGGGTCAGAACGGGAGGGATTTGTCACAAGAATACTCGGGTCGCTCATTAGTTGTTGTTTGTCGATTAACTCATCAAATACTCCTCGCCAGCTTCGGCCAAAGTGAATATTGTGATGAGCAATCTTGCTGTAGTTCGCCGAGGATCCGGCGAGCATTAGAAAGCATGAAGGGGAGTAGTTGAGTCGGCCGACAGACCAAGGGGTCTTGCCGAGTAAATCTCGATATGCCACCGGTAGATCGGGGTTCAAGACGACAACATCGGCTTCGATCCGTTCGCCGGTTGCGGTGATGACCGCGGTTGCCCGGTCCCCGTTGGTCTCAACCGAGGTTACCGTGGTGCCGTATTCAATCGCCACTCCATGTTTCTGCGCCGCCGCTGCCATTGCCACTGGAAGTGAGTGCATGCCGCCCTTAGGGAAGAACACCCCGGCTATGGAGTCCATGTAGGCAATAACCGCATAGATAGCGAGGGCATCATAAGGGGAAAGGCCGGCATACATCGCTTGGAAAGAGTAGATGCGTTCGGTGCGCGGATCCTTTAAGTATTCACGTACCTTCGGAGCCAACTTGCGAAAGCCTCCTATGGCCACGAGTTTCGCCAAGTCTGGTGTCACTAAATCGAATGGGCTATCGATATTGCGGTCGATGAAGTCTTTCATCTCATACTTATAGAGTTTGGAAACAAAATCTACATATTTTAGATATCCGGCGGCCTCATCAGCCCCAATGACTTCGGTGATCTCCTGCGCCATCTGCGTAACGTCTGCGTGCACATTAAGGATTGACCCGTCGGGGTAAAAGGCGCGATATAGCGGTGCCACCGGTTCCAGTTCCAGCCAATCTTGCATGGTCTCACCGATTGCGTCGAAGCAGTCAGCGATTAGATCCGGCATCGTTAGGACAGTAGGGCCCGTATCGAACTTGTAGGTGCCATCAGCAGTCTTTATTTCAACGCGTCCGGCTCTACCGCCGGGTACGAGTTCGCGTTCCAAAATGGTGACTTTGCGGCCAGCTCCGACTAGGCGCATGGCTGCGGACAGGCCAGCGAGCCCGGCCCCGACAATCACGACATGATCGGTAGGCCCAGTGACAGTGCGTGGGGTGGTGCGCGGCAGCCACCGGGTAATGGCTCGACCTGTCGGAAGGCTCATCAGGTTCTTCTTTGCATATAAATCAATTAGACCGATCTTTTAGTCGCCGCATGGGCGAGGTCGGTGAAGATGACGCGGGCTTGGGGGTTTATGACCGCGGTGTCAAGTGCGGAAAGTGAGCTTTCGAGCAGGTTTGCGATGAGTTGTTCAGCGTGATCACGGGCGCCGGTTGCGGAAATAATTTCACGGAGTTTCTCGACTCCTGTTAGGTCAAGCGCGGGATCACCAAGGTGGGTCCTAATCGCTGACAGCTGGGCACTCGAAGCCCGTTGTGAGGCGATTGCGATAAGTACCGTGCGCTTGCCTTCGCGCAGATCATCGCCCGCAGGTTTACCGGTCTCCTTCGGGTCCCCGAACACACCGAGGATGTCATCGCGCAGTTGAAACGCTTCGCCAAGGGGTAGGCCGAATGCGGTGTAGGTCGAGAACACCGCAGGTGGCGCGTCAGCGAGAGCTGCTCCCAGATGCAATGGTTTCTCGATTGTGTACTTTGCGGATTTGTACCGAACCACCCGCAGTGCTCGCTCGATCGAGCCGCCGCCGCGGGCTTGTTCCAGGAGATCTAGGTATTGGCCGGCCATGAGCTCGGTGCGCATCTCGTCGTAGACGGGTTTGGCTCGACTTATTGCCGCATCGGGCATTCCGGAGGTCAGCAGGACCTGGTCTGACCAGGACAGGCACATATCGCCGAGCAAGATCGCTGCACCGATACCAAAGTGCTCTGGAGACCCGAGCCAAGACTGGTTGCGGTGCAGGTTGGCAAAGCGCCGGTGGGCGGCCGGCTGACCGCGCCGGGTATCTGAACCGTCCATTACGTCATCGTGGACGAGCGCGCACGCTTGCAGGAACTCAAGGGCCGCCGCCGCCCGCATCGCCGGCTCGTCCAGTTCAGTTGGTGGTTGGCCTTCGGCCAAAGCCCCGCGCCAGCCCCAGTAGCAAAAGGCCGGCCGTAGTCTTTTGCCCCCCGCGAGTAATGCGGTCAGTGCCTCCACTAAAGGCAAAAGATCAGTGTCGATCGCGGTGAGTCGAGC
>BJGE01000007.1 GCA_014190275.1 Actinomycetes bacterium
TTCGCGACAGTAATTGTGTAAAGGCTAGCGGCGCCAAGCCGGGCCACTGACTTTATTGGAACACCGAAACCGCTAAAAGGCAATAGCAAAACGCCAAACAATTTCAGGTGAGTGCCAACTCCCGGTGACTGCCAATTCATCAACTGGATTCGCTGGGTGCGCGCGGGCCTTTGACGGAGCCCGCTTCTGGGCAGGTGACCGGTTAGGCTGAAGGCAAAACTATCAAGGTTCAGGGGCCTTCCGCCACCTGTCCGCCGAATCTGGCGACAAAATCGGACTTTCGGCAGGCAGGTTTGCCGTCGAGGTGTTAGTTCGTATGGTTGTGACATGACTCTATTCGATGATGGACTGTCCCCGCAGCGGGCTTCAGCTCCGCTAGCGGTGCGAATGCGTCCACGCGTCATCGATGAGGTACTTGGGCAAGACGGTGTTCTAGCGGCAGGATCCCCGCTGCGCACGATGCTGGAGAGCTCAGATCACTGCGTGTCGGTAATTCTCTGGGGTCCGCCGGGCACCGGTAAGACGACCCTGGCTTCCTTAGTCTCCTTGGCATCGGGGCGATCATTTACCCAACTCTCCGCGGTGACTGCCGGGGTTAAAGATGTCCGTGAGATCATCGACACCGCCCGTGATCAATTGGTATTGCACGGGCGCGGCACGGTCTTATTTATTGACGAGGTTCACCGCTTCTCGAAGAGTCAGCAGGATGCCTTACTCCCAGCTGTTGAAAATGGTTGGGTGACCTTGATCGCTGCCACCACCGAGAATCCGAGTTTCTCCGTGATCTCGCCGCTGCTTTCGCGCAGCGTGGTAATCACGCTCGAGCCGTTGACCGAGGCCGACCTGGCCGTGCTCATTCGACGTGCGGTTGCTGATCCTCGTGGACTCGCCGATCGCATTTCTATCTCAGGCGAGGCAGTTGTTGCCTTGGAACGAATGTCGATGGGAGATGCTCGCAGGGCGCTGACTGCGCTGGAGGCCGCGTCAGCGCCGCTCTTGGCGACAGGTGGGGGCGACCTAGGGGTAGAACAGGTTGAGCGGGCTATTCAACATGTGGCACTTCGATACGACAAGGATGGTGACCAGCACTACGACGTCATCAGCGCTTTCATAAAGAGCGTCCGCGGCAGTGATGTTGATGCCGCCCTGCATTACTTGGCTCGGATGCTTGAAGCAGGCGAAGACCCGAGATTTATCGCGCGCCGCTTGATGATCTTGGCCAGTGAAGATATTGGCATGGCCGATGTCACCGTGTTGCAGACCGCCGTTGCAGCCGCATCAGCGGTTACTCTAGTAGGGATGCCAGAGGCGCAGCTAATTCTTGCCCACGCCACGATTCATGCCGCCCTCGCACCGAAATCGAATGCGGTGGTGGTCGCGATCGGGGCGGCGACCGGTGACGTCAAGCGGGGCGTGGTTGGGCCGGTTCCACCGTGGCTGCGAGATGCCCATTACCCGGGGGCAGCCGCGTTGGGGCATGGTCAGGCCTACATCTACCCGCACGACCTACCTGGCGGTGTCGCCGAGCAGCAGTACCTACCAGAGATTTTGCTCGGGTCGCACTATTACCGACCCACCACCCATGGCGGGGAGGCTCACTGGGCGCAGGTTGTGGCCCGTCTAGAGCAGGCGCGGCTCGGGGAGCCCAGCGGCTAAGGTTGGGCCTTGAACTTAGGTGACCACTAGCAGCTTCTGGGAGTTCTCGTGCGCAGGTTGTTCTGGACCGCGGTCGGTGCCGCCGGTGGCGTGGTGCTTTATCGCCAAGGCCAAAAGTTCTTGGCCGATGCGCGAGAGCGAGGCGTTGTCGCAAGTGCTCAGCAGGTGGGACTTTCGGCCGCTACCTCAGTCTCGGCGGCACGCGCCCTCCTGGCCGGCGCGCAGCGACCGGTACCTAGGGTCATGCTGGGCCAAGCCGCTGCCAAGGTCCGCCGCTGATGGAGTCCGCAGAGATTCGAAGTCGCTTCCTGCGGTTTTTCGCAGATCGAGGGCATCAAATCGTGCCGTCAGCGCCGTTACTACTTGATGATCCAACACTGCTGTTCGTGAATGCCGGCATGGTGCCGTTCAAGCCATATTTCTTAGGTGAGGCACCTGCTCCTTATCCAAGGGCGACAAGCGTGCAAAAAGTCGTTCGGACTTTAGATATTGAGGAAGTCGGAAAGACGACTAGGCACGCCTCCTTCTTTCAAATGGCCGGCAACTTTTCCTTCGGTGACTACTTCAAATCCGATGCCATTCCGTTCGCCTGGGAGCTCCTGACCAAATCCATCGCCGATGGTGGATACGGGTTTCCCGAGGACCGGCTTTGGGCCACCGTTTATTTAGACGATGATGAGGCCATCGACATCTGGCACCGACAAGTTGGGTTACCCCTCGATCGGATTCAGCGGCGTGGCATGGCTGATAACTATTGGTCAATGGGTGTCCCAGGACCATGTGGCCCGTGCTCGGAAATCTATTACGACCGTGGCAGTGAGCACGGCCTTGATGGCGGTCCAGTAGTTGATGAGGATCGCTACCTTGAGGTCTGGAATCTTGTTTTCATGCAGTCTGAGCGTGGAGGCGGTCCGGCTAAGGCGGACTACCCGATACTCGGCGACTTGCCGGCACAAAATATTGATACCGGTATGGGATTAGAGCGGATGGCTGCGCTACTTCAAGGTGTTGAGAATATCTATGAGATCGACACGACGCGCGGAATCCTAGATCGCGCCGCCGAATTATCCGGTGCCTTTTATGGCCGCGATGCGAAGAACGATGTGGCCCTGCGTGTCGTTGCCGATCATGCGCGCACCTGCGCATTCCTAATAGGCGATGGGGTAATCCCCGGCAATGAGGGCCGGGGGTATGTGCTGCGCCGCATTATGCGGCGCACGATTCGGATGATGCGGTTACTCGGTGCCACTGATCCGACGATGCCGGAGTTAATTGATGCAACGGTCCTTGCGATGGCCCCGCAGTACCCGGAGCTAAATGACGAAGTCAATCGCATCCGGCAGATCGCCGCTGGCGAGGAGGCAGTCTTCTTGCAGACCCTGAAGACCGGTACCAGCATTTTCGATGTCGCAGTGCAGCAGCTCAAAGATCGAGGCAGCAACACGCTGCCGGGCGCAGAGGCCTTTGCTCTCCACGACACCTATGGGTTCCCATTCGACCTCACCTTGGAAATGGCGGCCGAGCAAGGCCTGGCGGTTGACGAGGAGGCCTTCCGACAATTGATGGGCCAGCAGCGTGCGCGCGCAAAAGCAGATGCCCGAGATCGTAAAGTTGGCCTGACCGCCACCACTGAATACCGTGAGGTCCTACAAGCCGGGGGCACGACCGAATTCACTGGGTATTTTGAAATAGCTAGTGAGGCCACTGTGATTGGCCTGTTACGCGATGGAGATTCGGTTCCGGTCGCAACAACAGGTGAACAAGTTGAGATCATACTTAATCGCAGCCCGTTTTATGCTGAAGCTGGCGGTCAATTGGGCGATCACGGGCGCATAGTTACAAGCGATGGTGGCGTCGTCGACATCTATGATGTTCAGGTACCGGTGCCGGGGCTATTCGTCCACCGTGGTGAAGTTGTGGTCGGGGAGATTGTGCAGAGTGCAAGAGTTAGGGGTGAGGTTGATATCGCACGCCGCAAAGCGATTTCCCGGGCACACACTGCCACTCACCTAATACATCGAGCCTTTCGCGAGCGCCTGGGCGATACTGCCACCCAAATGGGATCGGAGAATGCACCCGGCCGTATTCGATTCGATTTCCCAAGCCCGACACCGGTGGGTGCCGAAGTCCTCCAAGAGGTTGAGGCGCGGGTAAACGAAATACTGCTCGACGATCTGGAGGTCAATGCACAGGTAATGACCCAGCCTGAGGCACGGGCGATGGGCGCGATGGCGCTCTTCGGAGAAAAATACGGTGACGAGGTGCGGGTGGTTTCGGTTGGCGATTGGGCACACGAGCTATGCGGGGGCACGCACGCCCGCAGATCCGGCCAATTGGGTGTGGTTACCTTCTTGTCAGAGGGCTCCATCGGCACCGGGGTGCGTCGACTAGAGGCCCTGGTCGGTGCCGATGCCTACACTTTCTTGGCGCGTGAGCATGTGCTGGTCAATCGGCTAACCGACTTGATGAAAGCACCCAGTGAGGAACTACCAGAGCGCATCGAGCGCACTATTGCAGCCTTGAAAGATGCGGATCGCGACCTAGCAAAGGTTAAGAGCTCGCATCTAGTTGCAGGCCTGGAGGGCATAATTGGTGAGGGTCGCGAGATAGGCGAAGTTAAGGTCTGGACATTCGAGGCTCCTGCCGGGACCAGCGCATCGGACCTTCGCGAACTTGCCATCAAAGGGCGTAGCCGCCACAAACCAGAAATCCCGGTCGTGCTGATCGGCAGTGCGATCACAGCAGACAAGGTGTCGATGGTGGCAGCAGCAAATGCACGTGCCATCGAACTGGGGCTGGGCGCGAGCTCGTTGCTGGAGGTAGCGCTGGCTGAAGTCGGTGGTCGTGGCGGCGGCAAGGACGATCTAGCACAAGGGGGAGGCCCCGACATTGCCGGTGTCGCGAAGGCATTCGGCTCTGTTGAAGCTGCGATTGCGATGCGGCTAGGCGGCTGAGCGTGTTAGGGGTGCACTTGGCCTGTGATGTTGGCACCGTGCGCATCGGAGTTGCTCGTAGTGATCCGGCGGGGATCTTGGCCTTTCCGCTTGCTGCCATCGCCGCTGGGTCGGGCGCTATTGAGGAGCTTGCGGCACTTGTTCTCGAGCACGAGGCCGTCGACCTTGTCATTGGATTACCGACAAACATGGACGGCTCGGCGGGTCCTGCCGCTGAATCTGCCCGAGCGTGGGCGACACTGGTGGCTGCAGCGGTTGTTATTCCCGTAGTACTTGTTGACGAACGTTTGACAACGGTGCAGGCCCAGCGTGGCTTGCATGAGGCCGGCCGCACAGTGCGCTCCTCACGCGCGGTTATCGACAGTGCCGCCGCTGTGGTGCTCTTGCAGTCGTATCTAGATGCTAAGCGAAAGGCCGGTCAGTGAGTCAGTTGAACACGATGATGACTTCTGGGCCATTACCGCCATCGCCGAATCGGCGCAGTATAAGCCGGCGAATCGTCTTGGCAGTAATTCTGGTTGGCTTGATTGCTCTGATCTGGGCCGGGTTTTCATTTCTTCGCGGGGTTACCACCACCTCGGATTACGTGGGTGATGGCACCGGCGCCGTCGTTGTCGTTGTTGAACGAGGTGATTCATTGCGAACCATTGCTGAAAAATTGCGTTCGGCTGATGTAATCATGAGCGTTGATGCCTTTTTATCCGCGGTGAGCTTTGATGATCGGGCATCGAGCATCGGCCCGGGAAAGTATTCGATGCGCGTGCAAATGAGCGGCGTCGACGCGCTGGCGCTAATGCTGGACTCCGCTTCGCGGGAGTTGAACCAACTGGTTCTACCGGAGGGGCTGACCCTAACTGAAACCGTCGCGACTTCGAGTAAATCAACCGGACTTTCCAAGGCGAACTTCAAGGACGCTCTTAAAGCACCTGAGGAATTGGGACTACCCGCTTGGGCCGAAAATCGTCCCGAGGGATTCATGTTCCCGGCCACTTATGATCTCTCAGGTGATGAAACGGCGACCGATGTGCTTAGCGTCCTCGTAAAGCGTTTTGAACAGGCAAGCTTCGACGTCCGACTGGAGAGCCGGGCCGCGGCAGTTGGCCGAACACCTTATGAAGTACTTATAGTCGCCTCCCTCTTGCAGGCCGAGGGTTTGCCCAATGACTTCGCCAAAGTCGCGCGAGTTATCTACAACCGGCTCGACGCCGAAATGCCCTTGCAGCTTGATGCAACGGTTGCGTACGCTCTGGGCATCACTGATATTTTGCTGAACGAGGAACAGCTGGCCACCGATTCACCATACAACACTTACGTTAATGCGGGGCTGCCTCCGACACCGATAAATTCACCAGGTGAAGCAGCCATTGACGCTGCCCTCGCACCTGCAAATGGCAAATGGCTGTACTTCGTAACTGTTGATGCGCAAACCGGTGAAACGAAGTTCACCAAGTCATATGACAAGTTCTTGCAGCTCAAGGCTGAATTTCAAGATAACCTGGCAAAGTCCGCCGGTGAATAGCACCGATGGGAAGCGGGCCGCTGTACTCGGCTCGCCGGTCACGCACAGCTTGTCCCCTGTCATCCATCGGGCCGCCTATCGAGCCTTGGGATTGGACTGGAGCTACGAAGCAATTGAAGTCAATTCGCAGCAACTGCCCGCATTTTTATCTGAAATGGATGAATCTTGGGCGGGGCTCTCGCTAACGATGCCGCTTAAGGAGACGGTCGTAGGCCTCCTCGACAATGTCGACGAGATGGCGGCGCGGGTTCGTGCGGTAAACACGATTTTGCCCCGACCGGGTGGATTGCTGGGCACGAATACCGATATCTACGGGATGGTTACCGGGCTGGCTGCAGCTGGGCTCCAATCAGCATATTCGGCCACAATCTTAGGTGCCGGAGCCACCGCTCGTAGTGCGGTGGCTGTCGCAGCCGCTTTGGGCGTCTTAAGCATCACAGTTTGTGCACGAAGTGCTGAGGCAGCGGCGGATGTCTGCGCAGTGGCGGCTGATTTTGGTATGGCAGCCAGTGCCCGAGGGTTGGAACCGGCTGCTGGGTTGATGAATGCGGATGTGGTCTTCAGCACGCTGCCCGGGGACATCGCCTCGAATTGGGTTCGGGTAATCGGAAGTGGTGTCGGTGCCTTGCAAGATGTCTCCTATTACCCGTGGCCCACCCCGCTAGCCGCGATATGGCCTACCGCGGTGATCGCAAGTGGTCGTGATCTGCTTCTTTGGCAGGCGGCTGAGCAGGTGCACTTGATGACCGGTTTCGCCGCGCCCATACCGCAGATGCGCGCTGCACTCGATGCCGTCTAGGCCGGTGGCAGCACGTGAATCTGGTTTCAATTCCCGCGTGGCTGATCTTCGCAGGATTTGGCGTGGCGTTATCGGTAATAGATTTCCGCGAACACCGGCTACCTAATAAGTTGGTCGCGTCCGCAGCAGGTACTGGGTTGATCGCTTTGGCGGCAAGTGCGATATTGGGGGACGACCTCGCGGGGCTGCTGCGGGCCGTTTCCGGGGCGCTAATCGTCTTTATTGCACTTCTCCTGCTCGCATTAATCGCCCCGACCGGGTTGGGGATGGGGGATGTGAAACTTGGGGTGGTCACCGGGCTTTACTTAGGCTGGCTCGGCTGGTCATGGCTCTTTTGGGGAACATTTATCGGATTTTCACTGGGTGCGATTTGGGCGGTCGGCTTAGTACTGCTCAAAAAAGCGCACCGATCTAGTGCGGTCGCCTTTGGTCCATTCCTAATCCTCGGTGTCGTGGTCAGTGCGCTACTGGCTATCTGAAAGGATGGCCCCATGGTGCGCTGGCTAACGGCAGGTGAATCCCACGGTCCAGCCCTCGTAGCCATCATCGAGGGACTGCCCGCGGGTATCGCGGTTACTAGTGCCGATATCGAATTAGACCTTGCAAGACGCCGTTTGGGTGCAGGGCGCGGCGCTCGGATGAAATTTGAACGTGATGAGATGAGGTTTGTGGGTGGAGTGCGTCACGGGCTATCGATGGGTGGCCCGATCGCGATCGAGGTCGGCAACAGTGAATGGGCAAAATGGGAAACCGTAATGGCGCCGGACCCTGTCGACGCCGAGGTGCTCACCGCTTTGGCTCGTAATGCCGCGTTGACGCGCCCACGTCCTGGGCACGCGGATCTAGTGGGCATGCAGAAGTATGGTTTCGACGATGCCCGGCCGGTCCTCGAGCGTGCCAGTGCACGCGAGACTGCGGCCCGGGTCGCGCTCGGTGCGGTAGCGCGCGCTTTCCTGCGCCAGGCTGCAGGTATCGAAGTTTTAAGCCATGTAGTGCGAATTGGCACGGTGCAGGTACCAAGTGGCACAGTGCCAATGATCACCCAGGGCGTTCTTATTGATGAGAGCCCTGTTCGATGCATTGATGAACTTCAAGCGGCGGCTATGGTCGATGAAATCTCCATTGCGCATAGAGATGGCGACACCTTGGGTGGAGTTGTTGAGGTCGTCGCTTACAACCTGCCGCCTGGCCTGGGCAGTCATGTGCATTGGGATCGCAGGCTCGACTCAAAGTTGGCCGCCGCACTGATGGGAATTCAGGCAATAAAGGGAGTTGAGATCGGTGACGGATTTGGTCTTGCCGCCGTCCGCGGGTCGCAGGCCCAGGACGAAATCGTCAGCGCGGACGAGCGGTTACTCCGAACCTCGGGTAAGTCAGGTGGAACCGAAGGTGGGATGTCTACCGGAGAGATCCTGCGCGTACGTGCAGCTATGAAGCCGATTTCAACTATCCCCAAGGCGCTTCGCACCGTAGACGTCGCAACAGGGGAGGCGGCGCCCGCTATTAATCAGCGCTCCGACGTTTGTGCCGTTCCGGCGGCCGGGATAGTTGCTGAAGCAATGGTTTTACTGGTGCTTGCCGATGCCATGTTGGAAAAGTTTGGCGGCGATAGCATAGTTGAAACTAAGCGTAATCATGATTCGTATTTAGCGAATTTACACATCCGCTGATGCTAAACCTTAAACAAATGACTAAACCAGTGATTGTGCTAGTAGGCGCACCCGGGGCTGGCAAGTCCAGTGTTGGCCGGCGCGTTGCTGATCGGCTCAAGGTTTCTTTTGCGGATAGCGATCGCCTGATCGAGAAATCGGTCGGTATGAGTGTTGCAGATATTTTCATAACCTTGGGTGAGGTGGAGTTCCGCCGAATTGAGGAAGAGACCGTTGCGGGGGCGATCCAACATGAGCGAGGGGTGCTTGCACTTGGGGGTGGTGCAGTCATGAATCCCAATACCAGGGCCCTGCTAGACGATCAGTTCGTGATTTGGCTCAGCGTGAGTTTGGCCGACGCGGCCAATCGAGTTGGCATGAACACAGCGCGGCCGCTCCTTCTGGGTAACGTCCGCGGTCAGCTGAAATCGCTAATGGACGAGCGCTCGTCCACCTATGAGGCAGTAAGTAATTTCTTGGTCGATACATCCGGGAAGTCATTGAAAGTGATTTCCGATGAAGTTGTTGCGCTGGTCGAGGGTGTGGCGAATGATTGAGCCGGTTCAGATAGTAGTTAAGGCTGAGCATGAGTATCCGGTGCATATCGGATCCGGGAGTATCGCGCACCTAGCGACGACCCTGTTCGGTGCCGATAAAATCGCGATTATTTACCAGAAGGCCTTGGTTGATTGGGTTCAGATTATTGGAGCGCAATGCCTAGAACAAGGGGCAAGTGTCTTGCGCATAGAAGTGCCTGAGGGAGAATTAGCTAAATCCACCAGCGTTTTGGAGGACTGTTGGCAACGACTTGGCGAGTTCAAGTTCACGCGTAGCGATTTGATCATAGGCGTTGGTGGGGGAGCGGTCACTGACTTATCCGGTTTCGTCGCTGCGACCTGGTTACGAGGGGTTCGAAATATCAACATCCCTACGACATTATTGGGCATGGTTGACGCAGCCGTTGGGGGAAAGACTGGAATTAACACCGCGGCCGGCAAGAACCTAGTTGGGTCCTTCCACAGCCCCATCGCGGTCATTTGTGATCTTGACACTCTCGACACCTTGCCGCGTGCGGATCTGATGGCCGGCATGGCCGAGGTCGTAAAGGTGGGATTGACCTTGGATCCAACAATCTTGACTGATTTGCGCCGCGACGTAGCTACCTCTTGCAATCCAAAAAGTGGCCTGCTGGCAGACCTCATTCGCCGTGCGGTCCAAGCCAAGGCCGATGTGGTTAGCACTGATTTCAAGGAAGTTTCAGCAAGTGCGGAGCGGCCAACCCTTGGCCGGGAGGTTCTCAACTACGGACATACCTTTGGGCACGCAATCGAATTGGTGGAAGATTTTCGATGGCGCCACGGTGAGGCCATCGCGGTTGGCATGGTTTATGTCGCTGAACTTGCGCACCTGGCCGGGCTGTTAGGCGCCGACGAGGTCGCTAGCCATCGTGAAATTCTCAGCTCCCTGGGGCTGCCGACCGGTTATGCACCCGACCGTTGGGAACAGTTACTCGCAGCTATGCAGATCGACAAGAAGACCCGAGGCGCCCAGCTCCGTTTCGTGGTTTTGCAGGGGATCGGAGCGCCCATTGAATTGGCGGGCCCCGAACCGGCGCTGCTGTTGGCGGCCTATGAAGCCGTAAGCGCGTAGGCTCAAGGCATGGCAGCTATCGTCTTGATCCTGAACGGTCCGAATTTGAACCGGCTGGGTACTCGCGAACCCGATATTTATGGCACTTCAACATTTGCGGATTTAGTGGCTTTGTGCGCCGCGGAGGCGATGGCGCTTGACATGGTCGCTGATGTGCGCCAAAGCAATGACGAGGCTGAGCTAATTGGTTGGTTGCACGAGGCCGCTGACTCAAAGACACCCGTGATAATAAATCCGGCAGCTTTCACGCACTATTCATACGCTCTACGCGATGCCTGTGCCTTGGTTGAAGCACCGCTCATCGAGGTGCACCTGTCAAATCCGGCCGCGCGTGAGGAGTTTAGGCAGACTTCGGTTATCTCGGGTGTAGCTGATGGGGTTATCGCGGGTTTTGGCATCGATTCTTATCGCCTTGCTTTGCAGGCGGTATCGCGCTTGACAACAGCATAGTTGTGCCGATGTCGAGTAGTCGGCGCAATTCCCTAAGGCAGCTAATGAGTGCCGGTATCGACGGCATTGTGATTACCTCGCTCCCAAATATTAGATACCTAAGCGGTTTCAGCGGCAGCAATGCGGCGCTATTTGTCTCATCTGATGAACCGAGTCGCGACATCATCTGCACCGATGGGCGTTATCTGACCCAAGTTCATGAGCAATGCCCAGATCTTCCGGTACATCAGGATCGATCCTGCGCCTTGGGACTGGTGGCGTCGCTAGTATCAAGTGGGGTAAGAAAGATTGGGATCGAAGACACCCTGTCCACAGCCCTTACACATGAATTGGCAAAATCGGTGGCTCTGGTGCCTACCTCGGGACTTGTCGAGCTATTGCGGGCCGTGAAAGATGATGGCGAGCTTGAGTTACTGACCCGCGCATGTTCAATAACCGCCCAGGCAATGGCTCAGCTGTTTGTGGAGTTACGAGTTGGCATGACCGAGATAAACATCGCACGCCGACTCGAGCAATTATTCGGTGAGTTGGGTGCCGACGATCGGGCTTTCGAAACAATAGTGGCGTCGGGGCCGGCGTCAGCTATTCCACACCATCAGCCCACTACTCGCTCCTTGGCTGCCGGCGATCTTTTGGTGGTGGATGCCGGGGCCATGGTCTTGGGGTACCACGCCGACATGACGCGCACGGTGGTTGTGGGTGTCGATCCGAATCCATGGCAGGTGCAGATCCACGGGCTGGTTTGGGCTGCCCAGCAGGCTGGGATTAAGGCCTGTACCCCTGGCGCCGAACTCAGTGCGATTGATTTTGCAGCCCGAGCGGAAATTGCGGCGGCTGGGTTCGGACCCGCATTCGGGCACGGCCTTGGCCATGGGGTGGGGTTAGAAATCCATGAGGCACCAATGATCAATGCCCGCTCTGTGGGTAGCATCTGTCTTAATACTCCGGTCACCATCGAACCAGGTATTTACTTACCAGATCAAGGTGGTGTTCGGATCGAAGACACGTTGGTGGTGGAATCGTCGGCGAATCGGGTACTCACGAACGCACCAAGTGAACTTGTCGTGGTCGGATGAGGCCGGAATTCTAGGCAACAACAAATATTGGAGATGAAAGCGTGGCAACCACGAATGACCTTAAAAACGGGCTTGTCCTAAATATTGACGGCCAATTGTGGACGGTGGTCGAATTCCAGCACGTGAAGCCGGGTAAGGGTCCAGCTTTTGTCCGCACCAAACTCAAGAGCGTGCTTTCGGGCAAGGTGGTTGAAAAGACGTTCAATGCTGGAATCAAGGTCGAGACGGCAAATGTCGATCGACGTGATATGCAGTATCTCTACCGTGATGGTGACGACTGGGTTTTCATGGACGTGGCTAACTATGAGCAAATAACCGTGCCAAATGCGGTGGTCGGCGAATCCGCAAAGTACCTCCTCGAAAACCAAGTAGCCAATATTTCGATCCATGAGGAATCCGCAATAATCGTTGAGTTGCCCGCGTCGGTTGAGTTGATGCTCACCTATACCGAGCCAGGTCTGCAAGGGGATCGCTCGACCGGTGGCACCAAGCCGGCGACCTTAGAGACCGGTGCGGTCATCCAAGTCCCGCTTTTCCTTGAGTCAGACACCAAGGTCAAGGTGGATACCCGCGACGGTTCATATCTCGGCCGCGTGAACTAGGCGTGTCTGCTCGCGGTAAGGCGCGCAAGCGTGCCTTAGACATTTTGTATGAAGCCGATATCAGGGGTATTCCAGCGGTAGAGGTGCTGCAGGCGCAGGTCGCAAGGCGCAGCACCGGCGGTGAACCAGAGTTGAATGTGTACGTGACTGAAATCGTCCACGGGGTCGTTGATCACGTGGATTACATAGATGAGGTGATCAGCACCTATTCCCTCGGCTGGACGCTGCCACGGATGCCCGCGGTGGATAGGTCGATTCTTCGGTTGGCGGCGTACGAGATTCTCTGGAACGAGGAGGTGCCTGATGCGGTTGTCATTTCGGAGGCGGTGAACATGGCCCAGAGCCTCTCGACCGATGAGTCATCCACCTTCGTCAACGGGTTGCTTGCTCGCATCAGCGAGATTAAATCGCGACTCACCCCAGGGCCTCCGACCGCTGTTTTATAGTTTCTCGTTCATAATGTAGCTATGGTCCGACGGGCAGTTTCTTCGGTTGCAGTGCTCACCTTGCTAACGGTGGGGCTTACAACCGCTAGTGCAATCACCGAACAAGTACAGGCTCGTCCCACCGCGGAAACCAAGCAACTGGGCTCAATCACCGTAACCGCTTGCGATGAGGTCGTGATTACCGGTTCAAGAACTTGGTGCGGAACTATCCCGCGCCCGTGGGATCCAAGCGATACGGCACTGGGTAGTTTCGATTTGGCTTTCGCCGTGGTACTCCCGGTGGGTGGGCGGGTGTTGCAGCCGGCGGTGGTGGGACTGGAGGGTGGCCCAGGTTACGGATCCATCGGATCCGGGCAATCGTATGCCAAAATGCTGGGACCGCTGCTGGCAGACCGCGCTCTTTTAGTTGTCGACCAACGGGGCACAGGAGAGTCGAGTCCGGTTGATTGTGAGGCCGCCGATTCGGTCGCTGCCTGTGCCAAGTCATTGGGTAATCGCTTTGACCTCTTCGGCACTAAATTAGTCGCCGAAGACTTAAGTGCACTGATAACGGCCTTGGATTTTGGCAAGGTCGACGTCTACGGGGATTCGTACGGCACGTTCGTCGCTCAAGTTTTCGCCAGTCACCACCCAGATCTGGTGCGCAGCCTGGTACTCGACGGTGCCTACCCCGTAACCGGTGAAACAGCGTGGTACCCAACTCAAGGTCCGGCAATGCGAAGGGCATACACGGTGGTCTGTGAGCGCACCAAGGGTTGCGGTGACGATAACACCGGCACGATGCAGTTGCTGACGCGGCTACTCACGAAACTCCGAAAAAACGTGGTCTCGGTTCGGGCGCCCGGAGCAGATGACAAAATGCATAACGTTAAATTGAACCCTCAGAATCTTAATGATGTGGCTTTTGGTGGTACTTACGGCCCAACCACTTATCGGGAGTTCAATGCGTCGCTCCGCGCTGCCTTGGCTGGTGATCTGCTACCACTTGGCCGGCTGGTAGCCGAGTCCCAAGCCAAGATTGTCGGCGAACCGGTATCGGTTTACAGCCCGGGCTTGAATATAGCCGTCTCCTGCCACGACTACCCGCAACTTTTCGATATGACGCAATCAAAGGCAATTCGAAAATCCCAGTACGACGCAGCGGTGGCTGACCAAATTAAAGTGGACCCTGACGTCTACGGGCCATTTCGAATTGGAGAGTACCTGCAGTCGGATTTCGGTACCCAGCCACTTTGCTTGCCGTGGCCGATTGCCACTCGCAACCCATGGCAATCCCCTGGGCCACCCGGGGGCAACTATCCAGATATCCCAACATTGGTCCTATCCGGGGAGTTGGACACCATTACGACGCCGGCCGAGGGCGCCGTGGTGGCAGCACAGTTTGCCCGGGCGAGGCAAGTAATCGTGGCGAACTCCACCCACGTAACGGCCATGGATGATGTCAACAGGTGCGCCTCGAGGCTAGTGCGGGAATTTTTTACCGACCATGATGCGGTGGTTGCGGGGTCAGGTGGCCAGTGCGCCGCGGCGATCCCACCAATAGTGGCCGTGAGCGAATACCCGATCAAGATTTATGACCTTGGGGCAGGAGTAGCTCAGACCGCCCTCGATGTAATTGATAGATACATCCAAGCGAGTGGTTACAAAGGTTTGGGGTTGCGCGGGGGTTCCTGGTCGGCCCGCAAGTGGGCACCCATTGTTATTGAACTGGAGGATTACCGGCTGTACCAAAACCTCCCGGTAAGTGGCACCGTACGCTGGAATTACGACACCGGTTCGGTCATTGTCCGAGTGCGGGCGGTCGACCGCACGTGGGTGGGGAACTGGAATATTTACGAGGCTGATGCCCGCGCGCAAGTGCGGGAATTGCGCTGACTTGATACCTTAGGGCCAACTAGAGAGATGGAGTACCCGTGAGCATTTGCGTTGGAGATTCATTGCCGGTTGTTGAACTTAGAATGATGGTCGATGGTGCTCCAGCGACCATGTCCAGTTCTGAGGTGCTGGGCTCCGGGCGAGTAGTTTTATTCGCGGTACCGGGTGCATTTACCCCCGGGTGCTCTAACCTGCACTTCCCGGGCTATGTGGAGTTAGCCTCGAGTATTTCCGCGGCCGGGGTTGACACCATCGCCTGCGTCTCCGTCAATGACGTATTCGTCATGGATGCGTGGGGCAAGGCCCAAGGCTCCGGTGAGATCTTGATGCTGGCTGATCCTGCGGCTGCCTTCGCCGAAGCGGTTGGCATGGCGGTTGATGCCTCGGGTTTTGGCCTTGGAACCCGGTCAAAGCGCTACGCCATGGTGCTACAAGATGGGGTGATCGAGGCATTCTTGCCTGAAGAGGATGGCTTCGGCGTGCTGGCAAGCACCGCATCGTGCGTATTGGCCAAGCTTTAAGCGGGGCCTGTTTAAAGATTTTTGTGCCCCGGGTGAGATTTGAACTCACACTGGACCGAGTTTGAGTCGGCTCCCTCTGCCGGTTGGGGTACCGGGGCGCAGGGCCAAGAGTAGTCGGTCGAGTACGAAAGTGGTGAGCCGCGTAACTAGGGTTTGCCCATGAACTTGCCCGCACTCGTGCACCCGCGCACCGTGTTGGTGGCAGAGGATGAAGCCCTAATCCGGATGGATCTGGTCGAGATGCTCGCGGAACTGGGCTATGAGGTGGTCGGGCAAGCCGGCGATGGGGAGCAGGCGGTGGCCCTAGCGCGCGAGTTGCGACCTGATGTTGTCTTCTTGGACATAGCCATGCCGATACTCGACGGACTCGGTGCTGCTGAAGAGATCGTTGCGGCTAAATTGGCGCCGGTGGTGATGGTTTCGGCCTTTAGCCAGGCCGAGGTAGTGGCTCGGGCTGCCTCGGCTGGGGCCCTTGGGTATCTCGTCAAGCCTTTTAGCGTTAGTGACCTGGCTCCGGCCATTGAACTGGCCGTTGCCCGCTGGGGGCAGTTACTTGATCTGGAGGGGCAGATCACCAACTTGCAGGAACGGGTGACCGCCCGCGAGGTGGTGGATCGGGCGAAGGCCCGGCTCCAAAAAGAGCTGGGGCTGAGCGAGGCGGCAGCATTTATTTGGCTGCGCCAACAGGCGATGGATGACCGGTTGACTTTGGCCGAAGTGTCGGCCAAAGTGTTGGCCGGGCCAACTAGTCGCTAGTTCTGGCGCCGAGGTAACGGTCCGGTCACAAACGGGTGACTATCCGGAGACCGAATTACCCAATTTATGGTGGACAAAGTAGGGTAATGCCAATGTGTCGGCACTCGCCGTCAATTTCCATGGAATCAAGGAGATGCATGAAGCGCACAATGGTCATCAAATCGGCCGCCGTGCTGGGGGTTGTTTCGCTTGGTCTCGCCGCTTGCGGTGGATCATCAACGAGCACCGAATCCAGTGCAGCGCCAGCAGCAAGTGCAGCACCCGCGGCAAGTGCAGCACCGGCCTCAGAGGCACCCGCCTCAGAGCCAGCCGCTTCAGAGTGCAAGTACCCCACCCTCACCACAGCAACCCTGTTGCCGGCAACGGGCAGCCTTGCCTTCCTCGGCCCACCTGAATTCGCGGGCGTGAAGATGGCAGTGGATGAGATCAATGCCGCCGGCGGCGTTCTTGGCGCCCCGATGGTAAATATTGATGGTGACTCGGGCGATACCTCGACCGATATTGCAACCCAGACCACCGACGCCGCCCTTTCACAGGGGGCGCAGGCCATTATCGGTGCGGCATCATCTGGTGTTTCGTTGACCGTGATTGACAAGATCACCTCACAGGGTGTCTTGATGATCTCGCCAGCAAACACCTCGCCAGCACTTACCACCTACGAGGACAACGGGCTGTACTGGCGCGTTGCCCCCTCCGACGCTTTGCAGGGCGCGATCCTAGCGTCAACCGCCATTGACTCAGGCATCACCAAGGCCGCGGTCATCGCGCGCCAGGATGCTTATGGCGAGGGCTTGGAGAAGGCATTCTCCAAGAACTTCACCGAGGCCGGGGGCACCGTCACCAGCGAGCTCCTCTACGACCCAGAAGCAGCCACCTTCGATGCAGAGGTTGCGGAAATCAAGGCGGGTGCCCCTGAGGCAGTCGTAGTGATTGGTTTCGAAGAGTCGGTCAAGCTGCTCCAGGAAATGATCAAGCAGGGTGTTGGCCCGGCAAGTCAGCAGGTCTACCTCGTTGATGGAAACATCTCGACCGAGGCCTACAAGGAGTTTCCGAAGAACACGATGAAGGGTGTTATCGCCACGGTTCCGTCCGGCGAAGCAGACCTCACCGCGTTCAATGAGGCTCTGCTCATGGTGGATCCGGCACTGACCGACTTCACCTACGGCTCACAGTCATATGACGCAGCGATATTGGTAGCACTCGCTGCGAACATTGCAGGTTGTGCTGACGGCATCTCAATCGCAGCTGCGTTGGCAGACACCGCTGGTAACGGTGGCGAAGCCTGCACCACATATGCAGACTGCTTGGCGCTGATTCAGGCCGGAAAGGATATCGATTTCAATGGTGTCACCGGACCGCTGGACTTCAACCAGTACGGCGATCCTGCATCTGCGACCATCTCGATTAATCAGTACACCTCTAACGGTGCATTCGAAGAAATCGGCAAGGTTACCGCTGAGGTGCCCCTGCCGTAAGGCGGGTAACCCAGTAACTAGTTAGTCAGCCAGTGGGCCCTCTCCTTCGGGAGGGGGCCCACTGCTTCTTCGGGAGGGGGCCCAACAACTTTCTATTGGTAAAAAAGCGCACCCGGTCGGACTGGAAAAAACGCAACGCAGCAACTGCGCACTCACGGCGGTACTCGGGTGCGGTAAGTCGGATCTGGTGGCGGTGACGAAAGCTGACTAGGCCTTGGCCAGGGTGCCGAGATAAAGCTCAATAACCTTCGGGTCGTTTGCCAAAGAGGCCCCGCTGCCGGTGTAGGCGTTCTTGCCCTGATCCAGCACATACCCACGGTCGACAATCTGCAGGCAGCGCCGGGCATTTTGCTCAACGATGATTACCGTGACACCAGATGCATTAATGCCCTTGACTCGCACAAATACTTCGTCTTGCAGCGCTGGGCTAAGCCCAGCACTTGGCTCATCCAGGAGGAGCACGCTGGGGGCCATCATGAGTGCCCGGCCCATCGCGACCATCTGACGCTCGCCACCGGAGAGCGACCCGGTGCGCTGCTTACGTCGAGTGCCAAGGGCCGGGAAAAGGTCGGTAACGGCCTCAAAACGCTCTTTAAAGGCCTTCGGGTCCTGGTAAGCGCCCATCTGCATGTTCTCCTCGATAGTCAGCGAGGGGAACACATTGTTGTTTTGCGGTACGAAGCCAACACCGCGTTTGACCAGTTGGTCGGCCCGTAGGTTGGTGATGTCCTCATCTCGCAGCAGGACGGCCCCGGAGGTGACGTTAACCAAGCCGAATAGGGCCTTTAGCAGGGTCGACTTACCGGCACCGTTGGGGCCGATGATCCCGACTAACTCGCCCTCCTTGGCGTATAGATCCGAGCCATTGAGGATATTGACCCCGGGGAAGTAACCGGCGATGAGTTTATCGGCGCGGATCAAGGCCCCGACGGCCTCCGAGTCGTGCTGCTGCTCGATGGTGGCCTCGTGGCTGTGCGTGGTCCTGGAGGCATCAAGATTGAGTTCCCGGGAGAACTCGGAGATGTCATCTGGGCTGCCGGTCGGCGGTAAGTCACTGGGTTCAAGGAAACTCATATGGTATCTCCGGTCGTCAGCGATTCGCCAGATTCGGTTAGGGCTCTTTCATGATGGGCTCCGAGATAGGCGTCAATAACCTCAGGGTTCTTCATGACGTCACCGGGCGGCCCTTCGGCAATGATCTGGCCCTGGGCCATCACGATTACCCAGTCGCTGATGTCGTGGACCATGTCCATGTCATGCTCAACGAAGAGCACGGTGGCGCCTTCCTCGCGAATCATTTTTATGTGCTGGAGCAGGCTTTGCGTGAGGGCCGGATTAACCCCGGCCATGGGCTCATCAAGCATGATGAGTTCCGGTTCTGACATCAAGGCGCGGGCCATTTCCAGTAATTTGCGTTGCCCACCTGATAACGAACCGGCAAAATCTGTGCGCTTGGCGTCAAGGCTGAAACGTTTGAGGAGCAGGTCAGCGCGTTCGGTGTTGTTGGCTTCTTGGCGCCGCCATAAGAACGGCAACAGCGATGCCCAAAGGTGCTCACCGCGCTGACCCTTGGCGCCCAACAACATGTTGTCGATAACTCGTAAACGGTTCAAAGCTTTGGTGAGCTGGAAGGTGCGTACCATGCCAAGGCGGGCCACCCGATAGGGGGAGAGCCGTCCCATAGACCTGCCGTTGAAAGACCAGGTCCCCTCATCTGGTGCATCAAAACCGGTCAGCAGGTTGAAAAAGGTCGTCTTACCGGCACCATTAGGCCCGATTAGCGCGGTGATCGAGCCGCGCTGAACCTCAACATGCTCAACGTCAACCGCCGATAACCCACCGAAGCGGCGTACGACAGAACTAGCCACCAAGATTGGATCGGGCTTTGGCGCACCCGGCACTTTGGGCACACCGGCGAGGACTGCTTGCGCTTCCAGCGCGCGCTGGCCATTAGCGGGCATCAAGGGCCAACTCTCTCTTGTCACCGAAGATGCCTTGCGGTCTAAAGATCATCAAGCCCATCAAGCCCAACCCAACCAGGATGAACCTAATCGGCCCAACATCGGTCGGTAATAGGAAGGTGATCCAACCAGCTGCAATCATCTGATTTAGGAATTCCCCGACGAATACCAGCAGGAACCAGAAGATGATGGCACCAACAATCGGCCCGAAGACCCGGGCCGCACCACCCAGCAGCAAAATCGTGTAGGAGAAGAAAGTAACGTCTGGAACGAAGTTATCCGGTTGAACCGATTGCTTGGCAATGGCCCAGACGATGCCACCAACGGTGCCGAGTAAGCCCCCAAGGATGAGCGCCTGCATCTTGTAGACATAGGCATTCTTCCCAAGTGAAACGACGGCGTTCTCGTCTTCGCGGATACCCTTGACTACGCGACCCCAAGGGCTGCGCACGAGCAGCCAGGTAGCAAGGGTGAAGATCGCGATAAGGGACCAACCAACTGTTACCACCCAAAGGTCTTGCCGGGTCCAGGTCAAAAATGGCAGATCGATATCGGCATGGAACGGGTTCAGGTCATGGAAAGCCTGGCCCATCTTGCCGTTGATGCCATTAGCTCCGCCGAAGGTGTCCCGCAGGGCAATCGAACGCACCATTAGCCGAATAATTTCGCTTGTTGCGATAGTGACGATGGCCAGATAGTCGGCCCGAAGGCGCAGCGTCGGGATACCCAAAACAAGTGCGAGCGCCACCGAAGCCAACAGCCCAATCGGTATCGCGGCCCAAAGGCTGGCGCCGAAGCTGATCACGATGACGCCGACGGAGTATGCGCCGATTGCCGCGAAGGCAACCTGGCCAAAGTTCAGTAGGCCGGTATACCCGAACTGCAGGTTTAGGCCCATCGCCGCAAGGCAGTAGATGATGGCCGTGACACCCAGTGCTTGGGTGATGGACTGTCCGAGTACAAAAGTGAGATCCATTGGTTAGCCCACCCGCTCTCGGCGGCCCAGAATTCCTTGTGGTCGCACCAGCAAGATGATGATCATGAGGAACAGTGCACCCACCGTCTTCATCTCGGTGGGGATGAATAAGGTCGAAAGTTGTACAAACATGCCAACAACCAGCGCGCCGACGATTGCTCCATAAATAGTCCCGAGCCCGCCGAGGGTCACGGCCGCGAACATCACTAAGAGTAAGCGCTGGCCCATATTCCAAGTCACGTCCTGGGTTGATCCCAGATAGATGCCCGCGAAGGCGGCGAGCCCGGCACCGAGAATCCAGACCACCGAGATCACCCGTTCGACGTCAATGCCGGTGGCGGAGGCCAGGGCCGGGTTGTCAGAGACCGCCCGGGTGGCCTTGCCGATGCGGGAGCGTTGCAGCCAACTCACCGTGGCCGCGATGGCAATAGCCGCCAAGATCGCGAACACAATGGACTTCGGGGTGATACTCACCGGTCCGAATGCCAAGCCCGATTGACCGGCAAATTGTTGGTAACTGCGCGGTGAGCCACCAAATAAAAGCAGCAGCGTGTACCGGATGGTGATTGCCAACCCGATCGTCACGACCATACTGGCGATCAGCCCGGTCTTGCGCCGGCGCAGCGGTTTCCAGAGGATCTTGTTCTGGCCCCAGCCCCAGAGCATCGCACTGATCAGCACCGCGAGCGGCGCCGCGATAATCAGGTTCAATCCCAGTTCGTTTAACACGATGGCGGTAAAAGCTCCCAAGGTGAGCAGTTCACCGTGCGAGAAGTTTGTCAGCCCGGTGGTGCCGAAAATAAGGTTCAAACCAACCGCCCCCAGGGCGATCAAGATCCCGAAAAATAGCCCATCCACCAGCAGTTGGGAAATGCGAGCCCAGGTGAATGAACTGGCGGTAGCGCCACCGCCCCCGTCACCACTTGAGAACCCAAACAGCACCTTTTTGTCGCCCATCAGCACCAAGATCGACCGGCTTTGGTCCTCCGGCTTAGTAAAGGACACACCGGCCGGCAAGGTGGTTTCGTCAACACTCAACAGGTATTTGCCGCCCTTGGGAACTTCAATGCGAAATACCCCATCGGGACCGGAGACAACGGTGTCCGTGAAGCCCTCAGCGGACGCTGTGACCGAGACATTTGCCAGTGGCGCCCCGTCTGGCCCTTTTAAGGTGCCGACGATTGCGGTACCGGCTGCCGCTGCGGGAGGAGCGAACGCGAGTAGGAGGCAGGCGAATACCCCGGCTAATAGCGCCCCGCTGAGCAATCGCGGCTTGGTCCCGGTACGAATGCTGACCTCCTCGCCTTCACCTTGTTGACGTCTGCAGCATAGCCCGATAACACGCGAGTCGGGGAGGTTAACCCCGGCGTAATTTCCGCAGGAGGCAGGTAAGCCGGGCGGTGCACACCAGGTGTCCGTCGTCATCAGTAATGGTGATGTTGTACGTGGCAACGGTTTGTCCTTCGTGCAGGGGGGTGGCCACCCCTGTTACCAGGCCGGCGCGTACGGCCCGGTGGTGGGTACAAGATAAATCAACCCCAACAACCATGCGGTCTGGGCCCGCGTGCAGGGCGCCGGCGATGGAGCCAAGGCTCTCGGCGAGCACCGCACTGGCCCCGCCGTGCAATAGGCCGTAAGGCTGGGTATTGCCCTCGACGGGCATCGTGGCAACAACTCGACCAGGCACCGCCTCGGTAACGTGAATCTGCATCCGCTCAGCTAGTGCGCCGGCACCGGAGCCGGCCATTTGGGTGATTAGCGCAACTTGGTGCTCTTCTTGCTCGCTCATGGGCAAACTGTATGGCCCTTCGGCACGGGTAGTCTGCTCGGACCACTCGGCGCCTTTAGGATCAAGAAATGTCCAAGATTAGGCTGTTGCTACTTGATGGCCACTCACTTGCCTACCGGGCTTTCTACGCCCTGCCCGTTGAAAATTTCGCCACGACCACCGGCCAACCCACCAATGCGGTCTACGGCTTTACGTCGATGTTGATCAATGTGCTTCGCGATGAGCAACCAACCCATGTTGCCGTGGCTTTTGATGTCTCACGACACACCTTCCGCTCCGAGGAGTTCCCCGCATATAAAGCTAACCGGGCGGCCTCGCCGCCGGAGTTCAAAGGTCAGGTCGACTTAATCCAGGAAGTAGTCCGGGCGATGGGGATCCCAGCGGTGCAATGCGCGGGCTTCGAGGCGGACGATGTCATTGCAACCCTGACCAAACGGGCGCTCAGCGCTGACGGTGAAGTTCTCATTGTGACCGGTGACCGTGATGCCTTTCAATTGGTCAATGCTGAAGTGACCGTGCTCTACCCGAAGAAAGGGGTTTCCGATCTCGCCCGGATGACCCCTGATGCGGTTCAGGAGCGGTACGGGTTAAGCCCGGCTCAGTACCCAGACTATGCAGCGCTGCGTGGTGATCCGAGTGACAACCTGCCGGGGATCCCAGGTGTTGGCGAGAAGACCGCGGCTAAATGGATCAACGAGTATGGCTCCCTCGCCGCTTTGATCGACCGGGTAACCGAGGTGCCGGGTAAGGCCGGGCAAGCGCTACGTACCGCCTTGCCCCAGGTGCTAATTAACCGTGAGCTCACCGCACTGCGCACCGATGTACCAATCGATCTTGAGGTCCTCGAGTGCGAACTACTGCCTTGGAATGACGCGGCGGTCGAACAGATTTTCGAAGCCTTGCAATTTCGAACCCTGCGGGACCGACTATTTGCTGGTCGCCCCAAGACCGGCAAAGGCCAAGCCGAACGAACAGTTGGTGCGGAGTCTAAATCCCAGCGACCGACGCTGCCCGCTGCTGTTGTTGGTGGCGACCAGACGAAGGCTTGGCTGGCCGCGCTCCGGCCGCCTTGTGCGGTTGCCTTTGCAGGTACTTGGGGTCGCGGGATCGGCGTGCTTGACGCCATCGGCGTTGTTGATGCCGCAGGAGTTACCGGGGTCATCGAGGTGGTAGATCAAAGTGCCAGAAATGCAGTACTGGACTGGCTTGCTAACCCAACAGTCACCAAATGGACACATGATGCGAAAGGGCCAGCGCTCGCGCTAGCCAGTGCCGGTTCGACCATTCAAGGTTTGGTATTTGATACGGCGCTGGCGGCCTACGTAATTGCGCCGGGGCAGCGGTCCTTCGTGCTGGGCGATGTGGCGAGTCGATTAATAGGACGCGAACTGCTGACCGAGAGCTCAGCTGGCCAATTGAGTTTTCCTGACGCCCAAGCACACGAGGGCCTGGTCGAACAGGCGGCGGTGATTGGTGAGCTAACCATTGCTCTTACGGCATCCTTGGAAGCTGAAGATGCCTTAAGAGTTCTCGAGGGCATCGAGCTGCCTTTGGTTGATGTCCTTGCCCGAATGGAGGCTGCCGGTATTGCTGTTGACGTGGCGGCGCTAGAAAGTCTGTCGACTGAATTTGGGGCGACTATGCGTGACGCCGAGAACAGAGCCCACGAAATTGTCGGTCGTCCATTCAATCTGGGATCGCCTAAGCAACTTCAAGAGGTGCTGTTCGTGGAGCGCAAGTTGCCCAAGACGAAGAAGATCAAGACCGGCTATACGACCGATGCTGAAGCACTGCAGTCACTGTATGCGAAGACAAACGACCCGTTGATTGAGCAACTACTGAATTGGCGTGATCGCTCAAAGTTACGACAAACCGTCGACGGGTTACTGCCGCTTGCGGATAAGGCACATCGAATCCATACGACTTTTAACCAGACGACGACATCAACCGGTCGGCTTTCGAGTACCGACCCGAACCTGCAGAACATCCCCATTCGCACCGAAGCCGGGCGCCGGATTCGCGAGTGCTTCATTGTTGGCACGGGCTATGAAGGTCTACTAACTGCTGATTACAGTCAAATCGAAATGCGCATCATGGCGCATGCCTCTGCAGACGCTGGGCTCATCGATGCGTTCATCAGTGGGGAAGATCTGCACACCACGGTGGCGAGCCGGGTGTTCGGGGTGGCACCGGGGCTGGTTGATGCCGAGATGCGCCGGCGCACCAAAGCGATGTCCTATGGGTTGGCTTATGGATTATCGGCATTTGGGCTATCGCAACAGTTGGGGATTGGCCCCCAGGAAGCTGGGGCGCTAATGAACGAGTACTTCACGCGATTTGGTGGGGTGCGAGATTATTTGGCCGCGGTAGTCGAAAGCGCACGCCAATGCGGTTATACCCAGACGATGTTTGGCCGCCGGCGGTACTTACCGGACTTGAATAGTGATAACCGACAACGCCGGGAAATGGCCGAGCGGATGGCACTTAATGCGCCTATTCAAGGCACCGCTGCCGACATCGTGAAGATCGCGATGCTGGCTGTTGATGCGGCACTTAAGGCTAATCAACTCCAGAGCCGAATGCTACTTCAGGTTCATGATGAACTCGTGCTAGAAGTATTCCCGGGGGAGCGAGCCGGCTTAGAGCAACTCGTTCGCAACGCAATGGCCGGAGCTGCCCAGCTGGCGGTGCCACTTGATGTGTCAATCGGGTTTGGGCGCTCCTGGGACGCCGCCGCCCACTAGTTGATCCGGCTTAAATTTCCCCGAACCACCCCTGATCCACTTACCCCGGCCCCGGGCTAACCGGCGGTGGCAACCAACGCGATGGCTCCACCTGCCCCAAAACAGGTGCCGGTGGCCGCCCGGCGGTTAGGTAACCGCCTTGATGGCGTATCCTTTGCGGGTTACGAGCAGGAGTGCGGCCCCAGACCTAGTGGGCCGCGCCAGTTCATTGGTTTGGCCCGTTGGGCCCGGCCTGGGCACCGGCGAGTAACGCCAACGGATTGTGTTCAATGCATCCCTATCCACCGGAGCCACTTACTCCATGACATCCACCCCAGTTATCAGCAGCCCGCAAATTGCAATCAATGACATTGGTTCGGCCGAGGATTTCCTCGCCGCTATTGATCTGACCATCAAATACTTCAATGATGGAGATATCGTCGAAGGTACCGTCGTGAAAGTCGATCGCGACGAAGTGCTACTTGATATTGGCTACAAGACCGAAGGCGTGATCCCTTCTCGTGAGCTTTCAATTAAGCATGACATTGATCCGGGCCAAGTGGTCTCCGTGGGCGACCACGTGGAGGCCCTTGTTCTCCAGAAGGAGGATAAAGAGGGCCGGTTGATTTTGTCCAAGAAGCGTGCGCAATACGAGCGCGCCTGGGGCACGATTGAAAAGATCAAAGAAGAAGATGGTGTTGTTGAAGGTTTGGTCATCGAGGTGGTAAAGGGTGGCTTGATAGTAGATATCGGCCTTCGGGGTTTCCTCCCGGCCTCACTTGTTGAGATGCGCCGCGTGCGCGACCTGCTCCCATATGTGGGTAAGGTCTTGGAAGCGAAGATCATTGAGCTCGATAAGAATCGTAACAATGTGGTCCTTTCGCGGCGGGCGTGGCTGGAGCAGACACAAAGCGAAACCCGCCAGACCTTCTTGACCCAACTCGAAAAGGGCCAGATTCGCAGCGGTGTTATTTCTTCCATCGTCAACTTCGGAGCGTTTGTTGACCTCGGGGGCGTCGACGGCCTAGTGCACGTATCTGAACTTTCCTGGAGGCACATTGATTATCCGGGTGAGGTGGTCGAAGTTGGTCAGGAAGTAACGGTGGAGGTTCTTGATATCGACATGGATCGTGAACGGGTGTCTTTGTCGTTGAAGGCGACCCAAGAAGATCCGTGGCAGCACTTCGCTCGCACCCACACCATCGGTCAGGTCGCGCCAGGCAAGGTGACCAAGTTGGTGCCGTTCGGAGCGTTCGTCCGCGTCGAGGAGGGCATCGAAGGTCTAGTGCACATCTCAGAACTTGCGGAACGTCACATTGAAATGCCGGAGCAAATTGTTCAGGTTGGCGACGATATTTATGTCAAGGTAATTGATATCGATCTGGAGCGTCGTCGCATCTCCCTATCCCTTAAGCAAGCCAATGATTCCGGTGATGGAGTCGCCGTCGAGGAATTTGACCCATATCTGTACGGTATGGCACCGGCGTTCAACGAGGCTGGGAACTACATCGGTCCAGATGGCTTTGATCCGGAGACCGGTGAATGGAAAGCGGGCTTCGAGGCCCAGCGCACCGAGTGGGAGAAGGAGTACTCTGACGCCCACTCGCGCTGGGAGGCGCACCGCAAGCAGATTGGTGAGGCTCGGGTGGCTGACCAAGTGGCCTCGGTTGAATCCGGTGAGGGCCAGTCCTCCTACTCCACCGAGACCGGCGCCGAGGATGGTGCATTTGCCTCTGATGAGGCCCTGCAGGCACTTCGCGACAAACTTACTGCAGAGTAGTTCCTCGGCAACGCATTAATTGAAGTCCCACCTAGGCTGGATGGATGAGACGCATCGGGCTGACCGGCGGAATCGGATCTGGCAAGTCGACCGTGGCGTCGTTGCTCCAAGAGCGCGGCGCCATAGTCATTGATGCGGATTCCATCGCCCGCGAACTCGTGGAGCCGGGGGAGCCGGCGCTGGAGGCTTTGGTAACGGAATTCGGTCCCCGTATCTTGACCGATAGCGGCACTTTGAGTCGAGGCGAGCTCGCGAAGTTGGCATTCAGCGATCCCGAGGCAACGAAGAGGCTCAATGCCATCATGCATCCACTTATCCGAGCTGAGTCGGCCCGGCGACTCGAGGTGGCAGCAGCAGCGGTGGTGGTGTATGACATGCCACTGCTAGTAGAGACCAAGCAACAAGACCTAGTAGACACTGTCGTCGTGGTGGATATTCCCGAGTCACTGCAGGTTGAACGCTCCGTCACCATGCGGGGCCTAGATCGCGAAGATGTAGAAAGAAGGATGCAGATGCAAGCTTCGCGGGAGGAGCGGTTGGCGCTGGCTGATTACGTTATTGACAACAGCGGATCACTAGGTGAACTCAAAGCTGCTGTTGACGGCCTTTGGTCTGATCTGCACGCGCGCTAACCCGCGCCCAGACCGAGACCGGGGTAGGTTTGGGTCATGACTCGCCCGATAACAGACCTACAGCGGCGGGTTGCACCATTTGAGGTTGTTGCACCATTTCAGCCCTCAGGGGATCAGCCAACAGCCATTGCCGAGTTAACCAAACGCATTTTGGCTGGTGAGTGCGACAATGTCTTGCTCGGGGCCACCGGCACCGGCAAAAGTGCGACGACCGCTTGGTTGGTGGAGGCCCTGCAGCGCCCCGCTTTGGTAATGGCACCCAATAAAACACTCGCGGCCCAGTTAGCAACTGAATTTCGCGAGTTGCTGCCGAATAATGCGGTGGAATACTTCGTGTCCTACTACGACTATTACCAGCCGGAAGCATACCTACCTCAAAGCGATACTTATATCGAGAAGGACTCGTCCATCAACGACGAAGTTGAGCGGCTTCGCCATTCGGCAACAAATAGTCTGCTTACCAGGCGCGATGTATTGGTTGTCGCAACAGTCTCGGCGATTTATGGCCTTGGAACTCCACAAGAATATGTCGACCGGATGGTACGCCTTCGAGTTGGTGAAACGATGGAACGTGATAAATTACTCAGATCCTTCGTCGATATTCAGTACACCCGTAACGATATTGCATTCCAACGCGGCACCTTCCGGGTACGCGGTGACACCGTGGAGGTCTACCCGGTGTACGAGGAGCACCCGGTGCGCATTGAAATGTTCGGTGATGAAATCGAAAGGCTTATGTCGCTGCACCCCGTGACCGGCGAAATCCTCACCGAAGATCAAGAAATATATGTTTTCCCCGCCACTCACTATGTGGCCGGACCTGAACGCATGGATCGAGCAGTCGCCGGAATTGAATCAGAGCTCGAGCAGCGACTCGCGGAATTCGAAAGTCAAGGGAAACTGCTTGAAGCGCAACGACTTCGTATGCGAACAACCTATGACATCGAGATGATGCGCCAGGTGGGCAGTTGTGCGGGGATCGAGAATTACTCGAGACATATCGATGGCCGCGAAGCCGGTAGCCCGCCTAATTGCCTAATAGATTATTTTCCAGAGGATTTCTTAATGGTTATTGATGAGTCACATGTGACGGTCCCACAAATAGGGGCCATGTATGAAGGCGATATGAGTCGTAAGCGCACCTTGGTGGAGCACGGCTTCAGACTACCTAGTGCCATGGACAACCGCCCCCTGCGGTTTTCGGAGTTTTCGGAGCGGATCGGGCAGACGGTTTACCTATCCGCGACACCGGGTCCATACGAGCTCGGCAAAGCGGCGGGCGACGTGGTGCAACAGGTCATCAGGCCGACCGGTTTGGTGGATCCGGAGGTCGTGGTGAAACCAACCCAGGGTCAGATCGATGACCTCATGGACGAAATTCGCCAGCGCGCCGGTCGTAGCGAGCGCGTGCTCGTGACCACCCTCACCAAGCGAATGGCTGAAGACCTCACCGATTACCTGCTTGAGAATGGGGTGCGGGTGCAGTACCTGCACTCCGAGGTCGACACCTTGCGCCGGGTTGAGCTACTCAGGGAGCTGCGCCTTGGGGTTTTCGACGTGCTGGTGGGAATCAACCTGCTGCGTGAAGGGCTCGATCTGCCGGAAGTGTCGCTGGTGGCAATTCTCGATGCCGATAAAGAAGGGTTCTTACGCTCGGAGACTTCCCTGATCCAGACAATTGGTCGTGCTGCCCGAAATGTCTCCGGGCAGGTGCATATGTACGCCGACAAAATTACGCCGTCAATGCGAAAAGCTATTGACGAAACCAATCGTCGACGCGCAATCCAAGTGGCATTTAATGTCTCGCACGGGGTGGATCCGCAACCACTTCGCAAGAAGATCGCAGACATAACAGACCTGCTGGCCCGCGAGGATGCGGATACCGCCGCGCTTCTCCAGGATTCAGGGTCTGGTCGAAGGAGTTCTCGTATTGCGGGTGCACCCGAGTCTGAACTGGTTTCACTGATTGATGACCTGACAAAACAGATGCATCAAGCCGCCGCCGGACTGCATTTCGAATTGGCCGCCCGCCTTCGTGATGAGGTCGGGGATCTTAAGCGTGAGTTGCGCGGGATGCGGGAGGCTACCTAGTGATCGTGCCACTTTGGATGTGGGCTACGACTGTTATCGGGCTGGTTGGAATTATCACGATCGACCTATTGATCGTGGATCGTCGACCGCACCATTTCAGCTCAACCGATGCAGCCCGCTGGGTGAGCTTCTACATCTTGCTGGCGGTACTTTTCGCCATCTTCCTAGGTTTCTACTTTGGTTGGTCATATGCGGGCCAATTCACCGCTGGTTACTTGACCGAATACTCACTGAGCGTTGACAACCTGTTCGTATTCCTGATCATCATGACGGCCTTCGCCGTGCCCGATCAGCATCAACATCGCGTTCTACTAGTCGGTATTGTCATTGCCCTCATCCTGCGGGCCATTCTCATTCTCGTGGGAGCCGAACTTATTGCCCGATTCACGGGTATCTTTTTCCTATTCGGTGCCTTTCTCTTCTATACGGCTTACAAAGTTTGGACCGATAAGGGCGGTGATCCGGACCCACAGGGCAATGGGTTCGTGCGATTTGTGGGGCGTCGATTCCCGACCACCCCCGAATACCACGGGACGGCTTTATCCGTCAATATCGCCGGGCAGCGGATGCTCACCCCAATGGCGATGGTGATGATTGCCATCGGTACGACCGATCTGCTATTTGCCCTCGATAGTATCCCGGCTGTTTTCGGAATCACGAGCGAGGCGTACCTCGTATTCGCCGCAAATGCATTCGCGCTAATGGGCCTGCGACAGCTGTTTTTCCTGTTAAAGGGATTCCTAGGGAAATTGCATTACCTGAACAAGGGCTTGGCCGTAATCTTGGCGTTCATCGGCGTGAAATTGGTACTGGAGGCAATCCACGCAACGACCAGCCTTCAGGTGCCGCTCATACCGGTCTGGCTGTCTTTGATGTTCATTGTCGCCGTGCTGGCAGTCACAATCATCGCTAGTTTGCGGACAGCGCCCCGGGATTGACGCACACCACCAATTCGTCGACCTGCCCCGGCTAGGCAAGGTTCGGCCGGCCGGCCATTGGCATCGACCTGCTCGTTCCGTCAAAAATCACCACGAAAATGACGGAACGAGCAGGTTTAAGGCTGCACGATGACGGAACGAGCAGGTTTAAGGACCGTCCATGCCGGGCCTGGCACCGGTGTAAGTTATGGGGGTATCAATGCTCGCCGACGACTCGCCAAAGATCGGGTGGAACCAGCCCCATCGAACTAGTTCCGGTCCGCGTCCGCTACCAGCCGCGCTCGCGCCAACTAGACAATTGCGGTCTTTCACTGCCGATATTGGTGTCATGGCCGTGCCCGGGGTATACCCAGGTTTCATCGGGTAGACGGTCAAAGAGTTTTGTGGACACATCGCCAATAAGTGAATTGAAGCGGATGGCATCTTTTTCGGTGTTTCCTACCCCGCCTGGGAAGAGGCAATCACCGGTGAACAGGTGGGGTGGACCAGCCGGATCCTGGTAAAGGAGCGCGATAGAACCGGGGGTGTGGCCAACGAGGTGGATCGCGGTTAGGGATATTTCTCCAAAACTTACCTGGTCTTGATCCACCAAGAGCAGGTCGGTCGCTACCGGGATGTCCGGGGCATCTAAGTGATGCGCGGCGGTCTGGGCGCCAGTGGCCAAAACTACCTCGGCAAGTGCCCCCCAGTGGTCGTGGTGGCTATGGGTGGTTACAACCGTCGCGATGCCCTCAGCACCGATTAGTGACAGCAGCCGATCTGGTTCGCTGGGGGCATCAACGAGCAGTTGGGTCCCTGTTCGCCGACAGCGAAGTAGATAAGAATTGTTGTTATATGGCCCCACTGCCAGCTTACTTATGATGAGTCTAGGCAACTCGTGGACGTCAGCGCTGCCGCCAACTTTTACGTTTCCGGTATACATTTACTTCTCCGTCCAATTTGGTGCGGTAACCCGAAATCCGGAGGCGAACCCGTGCCAGACAAGTTGGTGGTTCGAGGTGCCCGCGAACACAACCTTAAGGACGTATCGCTGGAGCTGCCGCGCGACTCCCTGATCGTTTTTACCGGGCTCTCAGGATCCGGCAAGTCCAGCCTAGCCTTTGACACTATTTTTGCGGAAGGCCAACGCCGATATGTGGAGAGCCTGTCAGCATACGCACGGCAATTTTTGGGCCAGATGGATAAACCAGATGTCGATTTCATCGAGGGTCTATCCCCGGCGGTATCAATAGACCAGAAGTCCACATCCCGCAATCCAAGGTCGACGGTGGGCACCATTACCGAGGTTTACGACTACTTGCGATTGCTGTATGCCCGCATCGGAAAGCCCCATTGCCCCGACTGTGGGTCAGCGATCGCTCGCCAAGCCCCCCAGCAAATCGTTGATCAAGTACTTGAACTAACCGCGGACTCCAGATTTCAGGTCCTCGCGCCGGTTGTCCGAGAGCGCAAAGGCGAATACGGCGAACTGTTTCGACAATTGCAATCCCAGGGTTATTCGCGGGTTCGCGTTGACGGTGTGGTGGTCGGGCTAGATGAGGTGCCCACGCTGAAGAAGCAAGAAAAGCACAGTATCGATGTGGTTGTTGATCGCCTGACGGTCAAGGCCGAATCCCGCAGACGTCTTACCGACTCTGTCGAAACTGCACTGCGGCTATCCAGTGGGGTGGTGGTCCTTGACTTCATTGATCTCCCTGAGAAGGACGCGCACCGCGAACGGGTCTTTAGTGAACATCTGGCCTGCATGAAGTGCGGGAACTCATTCGAGGAACTTGAGCCTCGATCTTTTTCCTTCAATTCGCCCTTCGGAGCTTGTCCTGAATGCACCGGGCTTGGGACCCGGCGCGAAGTTGAACCCGATTTGGTCGTCCCGAACGGTGAGCTCAGCGTGCGCGATGGAGCCATAGCGCCATGGGCCGGCGGCAATGTCTCTGATTATTTCAAGCGGCTACTCGAAGCTTTATGCGGGGAGCTAGAGATTGACATGGACGTACCGTGGCAAAAATTGCCCGCGCGCGCCAAGAAAGCCCTGCTCTACGGGCATGACACGCAAGTGCACGTCAAGTACCGAAATAGGTATGGCCGGCAGCGTTCCTACTACACCACCTATGAGGGCGTTATCCCTTTCATTGAGCGCCGGCACTCCGAGTCCGATAGCGATGCTTCACGGGAACGATTCGAGGGCTTCATGCGCGAAGTCCCTTGTGCTGTTTGCAGCGGTGCCAGGCTGAAGCCACTGTCGCTGGCGGTAACAGTCAGCGGACACTCAATCGCCGAAATCGCTGCTTTGCCGATTGGCAAGATGGCCGAAATGCTGGGGGGGCTGAAACTCTCCAAACGTGATGCAACGATCGCAACCCGAGTACTAAAAGAGGTAAATGAGCGCCTCCAGTTTTTGATGGACGTTGGCTTGCACTACTTGTCACTGGATCGTCCCGCGGGCACCTTGGCTGGTGGCGAGGCACAACGCATTCGGTTGGCTACCCAAATTGGCTCCGGGCTAGTGGGAGTGCTCTACGTACTTGACGAGCCAAGTATCGGGTTGCACCAACGTGACAACCATCGACTAATTGAGACGTTGATCCGTCTTCGGGATCTGGGCAACACCTTAATAGTGGTCGAGCACGATGAGGACACCATCCGCACCGCAGATTGGATTGTCGACATCGGCCCGGGCGCCGGTGAGCATGGCGGCCAAATTGTGGTCAGTGGCACGTTATCGGATCTGCTAGCGGAGCCTAGGTCCATTACCGGTCAATATCTAACGGGTGCCCGTGAGATCCAGATTCCAATGGTTCGACGTCCAACGACGGATCGGGTCATCACGGTTCACGGGGCCGCGGAGCATAACTTGCAAAACGTGACCGTGGACTTCCCGCTAGGTTGCATGATCGCGGTGACCGGGGTGAGTGGATCAGGTAAATCGACACTGGTAAATGACGTGCTCTTCAACGTGATGGCGCGCGATCTAAACGGGGCGCGATTAGTACCCGGGAAGCATAAGAAAGTCACCGGGCTGGAGCACATTGACAAAGTCGTGCACGTTGACCAAAGCCCAATTGGTCGAACTCCAAGGAGCAACCCGGCTACTTACACCGGAGTTTTCGACCATGTGCGCAAGATCTTTGCCGAGACCCCTGAGGCGAAGGTCCGTGGGTACCTACAAGGAAGATTTAGTTTCAATGTAAAAGGAGGCCGTTGTGAGGCCTGCGCCGGTGACGGCACCATCAAGATCGAGATGAATTTCCTGCCGGATGTGTATGTGCCGTGCGAGGTCTGTCTGGGTGCTAGGTATAACCGCGAAACCCTTGAAGTTCACTTCAAGGGTAAGACCATCGCAGATGTCCTGAATATGCCAATAGAAGAAGCCCTCGAATTCTTTGCCGCGGTGCCGCCGATCGCTCGACACCTATCGACCCTTTTTGACGTGGGTCTAGGTTATGTACGAATGGGTCAATCGGCCCCCACCTTGTCCGGTGGCGAGGCACAACGAGTGAAATTGGCGGCGGAGCTGCAGAAGCGTTCAACCGGTCGCACCATTTATGTACTAGATGAGCCCACAACGGGCTTGCACTTCGAGGATATTCGAAAGTTGCTCGGGGTACTGCAATCACTCGTGGAGAAAGGCAACACGGTGGTCGTTATCGAACATAATCTTGATGTCATTAAGACTGCTGACTGGGTGATCGACATGGGTCCAGAGGGTGGCTCCGGTGGCGGCAAGGTGATAGCCACCGGCACACCGGAGGCGGTCGCCGCCGCCTCGGGAAGTTTCACTGGCGACTTCTTGCGCGAGCGGCTAGGTCTGCCACAGCCTAGACTTCGTAAATCTAAAGCCGGTTGATGACGATGGAGGATTGATGACAATCGAGACGTACGAGGTCGAACGACGCACGGTGCTAACGGCCGGGGGGCTAGTAGTAGCCGGGGGTGCTTTGGCGGCATGTGGTGGATCGGCAACCTCTTCGGCCGCGCCTTCACCCGCCGCGCCTTCACCCGCCGCGCCTTCATCGGCCGCGCCGGCGGCCTCCGCGGGTGCACCAACCGCGGCTGGTTCGGGGATCGCGACAAGTGATATTCCAGTAGGTGGAGGGGTGATCGTCCCCGAGCCCCCGATTGTCATCACGCAGCCGACGGCGGGCACTTTCAAGGCGTTCACGGCGATCTGCCCGCATCAGGGCTGCTTGGTGGGTGAGGTCGCCGATAACGAGATCGTTTGTCCCTGCCACGGATCGTTGTTCTCCGCCGAGGACGGCTCGGTAATCCAAGGCCCCGCCGAACAAGGGTTAACGGCCGCCGAAATCGTGGTTCAGGGCGACACTGTCGTCTTGCCCTAGGTGCTTCTTGGGCTAGCGTCGACCTCGTGACCCCACCGCGCCCGCGCGATATCCCCACCGCCTCGGGGGTATATCGATTTCGTGATCATTCGGGGCGGGTGGTTTATGTCGGCAAGGCGGGTAATCTTCGGTCGCGTCTTAGTAGCTACTTCGCCGACCCGGTGACACTGCACCCGCGAACCAGATCCCTCGTTGAGTGCGCGACGAGTGTCGATTGGGTGGTTGTCGGAAATGAGGTTGAGGCACTAACCCTTGAGTTCGCCTGGATAAAGGAATTCGATCCCAGATTCAATGTGCGTTTTCGTGATGACAAGACGTACCCATACCTTGCGGTAACGGTGGGCGAAGAGTTTCCGAGGGTCTCTGTGGTTCGCGAGGCGAAACGCAAAGGCACTAGATACTTCGGACCGTATGCCCACGCCTGGGCAATTCGCGACACACTTGATGAGGTATTGAAGGTATTCCCTATTCGCTCCTGCCGCGACGGTGTTTACCGAAGGGCCAAGCAGGTTGGGCGCCCCTGCTTACTCGGCTATATCGGCAAGTGCAGCGCGCCTTGTGTATCGAAGATCAGTTCTGAGGACTATCGAAAGTTAGTAAATGACTTTTGCTCATTTATGGCCGGGCAGGGTGAGACCTTCATCCGTGACCTTGATCGTGCGATGCAAGATGCCAGCTCGGCTCAAGACTATGAGGAGGCGGCCCGACTACGTGATCGAGTTGGCGCCCTTCGTGCTGCCATGGAACGCAATGCGGTGGTGTTCTCGGATAACACTGATGCCGATGTAATTTCCATGGTAGAGGAGCAGTTAGAGGCTGGAATTCAAATTTTTCACGTGCGCAGCGGTCGAATTCGGGGCGAGCGGGGTTTCGTTCTGGAGAAGTCTGAGGATCTCACCAGCAGTGGCTACCTTGAACGAGTTTTGCAGCGCATTTATTCCGAGGAAATTGATATCCCGCGCGAAGTTTTGGTCTCAAATGTTCTTGAGTCACGGCAGGTTTGGGAGTCATGGCTGTCTGAAAAGCGAGGCTCAGCGGTCACAGTTCGGGTCCCGCAACGTGGCGATAAGCGGGCGCTGATGGAAACTGCAGCGGTGAACGCTAAACACAATTTGGAGGTACATAAATTACGCAGGTCCTCCGATATCACCTCACGGAGCAGGGCACTGCAGGAATTGCAAGACGCACTTGGGCTCAATGATGTGCCCTTGCGAATCGAGTGCATTGATATTTCGACACTGCAGGGTCAAGACACCGTGGCATCGTTAGTGGTATTCGAAGACGCCCTGCCTAAGAAGCGCGAATATCGCAGTTTCATAATCCGGACGGTCACCGCCGACGACACCGGGGCGGTGGCAGAAGTCGTCTCACGAAGGTTCAGGCCGACACCTGAGCTGCCCGGACCCTTGGGACCGGTGCCGGTGACCGAGGGGGAGGCAGCGGGTGCGGGCACGCAGCAGCGGTTCGCCTACCCACCCGGGCTACTGGTGATCGATGGGGGCCAACCCCAAGTGCGGGCCGCCCAGGATGCCCTGATGGCGGCCGGAGTGAGCGATTTACCGGTCATCGGGTTGGCCAAACGCCTAGAGGAAGTCTGGTTGCCCGAGGCCCGGGATCCAATTATTTTGCCCCGGACTAGTGAGGCCCTGTATCTATTGCAGCGCGTACGAGACGAGGCCCATCGGACCGCTATTGGCCTGCATCGTAAGCGTCGGGGGAAGCGCTCAACGGCCAGCGCCCTTGATGATATTTCGGGTCTCGGACCGATCCGCGCTAAAGCGTTACTCCGCCATTTTGGGAGCGTCCGCGCGTTACGTTCGGCGACTACCGCAGAATTAGGCTCGGTTTCCGGAATCGGGCCCGTTCTTGCTGCAACAATTGCTTTAGCACTAAGTGACCAAAGGCAGGCGGACAACCTAAAAGAGGATGTGAAAACCGATGGTCAGCAGTGACGTGGCCCCCTTCGATGTAGTGCTTGTTACCGGGATGTCTGGTGCTGGTAGGTCAACAGCTGCACATGTGCTGGAGGATATTGGCTGGTTCGTAATTGATAACCTGCCACCGTCGATGTTGCAGCAAGCGATTGAACTGGTCCGAGGTAGTGAAGATATTTCAAAGGTGGCGGTCGTCGTAGATGTCCGCGGAAAGTCCTTCTTCCGAGACTTAAATCGAACCTTGGAGGCTTTGGGACGAGATGGAGTCCCGGTTCGCACCTTGTTCCTAGAATCCTCGGATGAGTCTCTAGTGCGACGCTTCGAAAGCTCGCGCCGCCCACACCCACTCCAAGGCAGTCAACGAATTACCGACGGGTTGGCGGCCGAGCGCATCGCACTAGGGGATATGCGCGCGATCGCAGATGTTGTCATCGACACAACGGCGCTGAACGTGCACGACTTGCGACGCAAGATTGAGGCGGCATTCGGACATGAAGATGCGCTCACCCTGCACGCCACGGTCATGTCCTTCGGCTTCAAATACGGGATCCCTGTTGATGCCGACTTGGTTGCAGATGTTCGATTCTTGCCGAACCCACACTGGATACCTGAGCTCAAAGACCTAAATGGACTTGATGAACCGGTGATGCGCACCGTCTTGACGGAGCCGGCCGCGCAGGCGTTCTTGCAGATTTACTCGCAAATGATAAACGTTATCGCACCGGGATACGTCGAGGAAGGCAAGCGATATGCAACTATCGCGGTCGGCTGCACCGGGGGGAAGCATCGAAGTGTCGCAGTGTCTGAAGAGTTGGCGAGCCGCCTGCGTGCGGCCGGGATCGAAACCTTGGTGGTGCACCGGGACCTGGGACGAGAGTGAGTAAACGCGGCGCACTGGCTTTTGGGTGAACCGGCCCAAATGTGGCCGCATTGGGCGGGGCCATGGGCTCGCTGCCACCTTGAGGGGACGGTTCAGCACCGATTTGGTGGCGCCGGTGACCTAGCTGGGCAATCACTGGGCACCTTGTTGATCTCCGAATTCTGGGACCACACCCAAGATCCGGTGCCGCGCGAGGGTGCTTGCCAGACATGGCAAGATGCGCACCATGGCGATGACCGCGGCGGTAAAGGACGAACTCAGCCGAGTTGAGATCAATAAGGCAAGTTGCCGAAAAGCTGAAGTGGCCACCATCTTGCGTTTTGCCGGTGGCTTACATCTAGTTGCGGGTCACATTGTCATCGAAGCTGATCTTGATACCGGTGCCACCGCCCGGCGCTTGAAAAAGGACCTCTTTGATATCTATGGTCACGAGAGTGAAATTGTCGTGGTGCAGCCAAGTGGCTTGCGTAAAGGTTCCCGCTATCTGGTCCGGGTAGTTGAAGGCGGTGAGGCGCTCGCTCGGCAGACCGGAATCGTTGATGCCAGCGGACGCCCGGTGCGTGGATTGCCACCGGTTATCGTCGCCGGTGGGGTTGCCGAGTGCGAGGCTGCCTGGCGGGGGGCATTCCTTGCCCACGGTTCACTCACCGAGCCGGGGCGGTCCTCGTCCCTGGAAATAACCTGCCCGGGTCCCGAAGCCGCATTAGCGCTGGTGGGCGCCGCCCGACGTTTGGGTATTCCTGCCAAATCCCGTGAAGTACGCGGTGTGGATCGGGTCGTGATTCGAGATGGTGACGCGATCGGGGCGATGTTGACCCGGCTGGGTGCACATGAATCAATGATGGCTTGGGAAGAACGCCGAATGCGCCGTGAAGTGCGCGCCACGGCAAATCGGCTGGCGAATTTCGATGACGCAAATTTACGCCGGTCAGCCCGCGCGGCGGTGGCGGCCGGTGCCCGCGTGCAGCGGGCGTTGGAGATTCTCGGTGACGAAGTACCAGACCACCTGTCCGTCGCCGGCCGGCTACGCCTGGAGCATCAGCAGGCCAGCCTGGAGGAACTAGGAGCCTTGGCCGACCCACCCATGACAAAAGACGCAATTGCTGGGCGAATCCGTCGGCTACTTGCACTTGCCGATAAGCGGGCCGCGGATCTTGGGGTTCCAGACACCGAATCAGCCCTTGGCCAAGATGAAGACGACTCCTAAGAACCACTAGCATGTGAGCGTTTACAAAGGTAGTGCTTTAACCAAGAAATAACGAGACTATGGGGAGTTCACGTGGGCGTCAAGGTTGGGATTAATGGTTTCGGCAGGATCGGGCGGAATTTTTACCGCGCGCTTCGTGCCAGCGGTGCCGACATCCAAATTGTCGGTATTAATGACCTGACCGATACCAAGACCCTTGCTCACCTACTGAAGTACGACAGCATCTTGGGTCGCTTGGGGGTCGAAGTCCTAGCGGCCGAAGATGCGATAGTCGTTGACGGTACGACAATTCCAGTATTCGCGGAGCGGGATCCGGCTGCCCTGCCGTGGGCGAAAGTCGGGGCGGATATCGTCATCGAGTCGACCGGCTTTTTTACCGACGCTGCCAATGCGGGTAAACACCTAGCCGCCGGCGCGAAGAAAGTTATCATCAGCGCGCCCGCCAAGGGCGAGGACATCACGATCGTGATGGGGGTCAATGAAGACAAGTACAACCCGGTAACCGACAACATCATCTCGAATGCCTCGTGCACGACAAATTGCTTGGCACCGATGGCAAAGGTGCTGGACGATTCCTTTGGAATTGAGCGTGGCTTGATGACGACAATTCATGCCTATACCAATGACCAGAGCATTCTTGACTATCTGCACAGCGATTTGCTTAGAGCTCGTGCAGCCGCGATAAATATGATCCCGACCAGTACCGGTGCCGCTAAGGCCATCAGTTTGGTGTTGCCTCAGCTCAAGGGCAGGCTCGATGGATATGCAATGCGGGTTCCGGTACCAACCGGTTCGGCGACCGATCTAACGGTGGAGTTGAAGAGGAGCGCTTCGAGAGAGGAAATCAACGCGGCAATAAAAGCTGCGGCTGATGGCCCGCTCAAGGGGATTTTGGTTTATACCGAGGACCCAATTGTTTCGAGTGATGTTGTTACGGACCCGGCGTCATGTATTTTCGATTCGGGTTTGACCAATGTCAACGGGAACATGGCTAAAGTTGTCGGCTGGTACGACAACGAGTGGGGCTACAGCAATCGCTTGGTCGATATCACCGTATTCGTCGGCGCATCCCTCTAGGGCGGCAGAACATGCGCACCCTCGACGACCTAGATGTCGCCGGGAAAGTGGTTCTAGTTCGATCAGATTTCAATGTGCCACTTGCTGATGGTGAAAATGGCTCACGGGTCATCACCGATGACGGCCGGATTCGTGCCGGATTGCAAACGATTGAGGAGTTGCGGGCGGCCGGTGCCAAAGTAGTGGTACTTGCTCACCTCGGGCGCCCCAAGGGCGTTGCCAATCCCCGGTTGAGTTTGGCCCCGGTGGCGATAAGACTGGGGGAACTGCTCGGAGCTCAGGTTAAGTTGGGTTTCGATATTTCGGGTCCGATAACTTCGGAGTTGATCTCCCAACTGCAACCAGGTGGGGTACTCCTACTTGAAAACTTGCGATTTGACGCGCGCGAAACTAGCAAGGATGCCACCGAGCGTCAAGAACTTGCCAGCGAATTAGCCAACCTCGGTGATGTGTATGTTTCTGATGGTTTCGGCGTAGTGCACCGGGAACAGGCCTCGGTAACTGATATTGCAAGACTGTTGCCATGTGCTGGCGGGCGGTTGTTGGTTTCCGAAACCCAGGTGTTTCGCGGGCTTCTTGCCAATCCCGATCGACCCTATGTAGTGGTACTCGGCGGTTCAAAAGTCAGTGACAAACTCGGCGTGATTGGGAATTTGATCGGTCGCGTGGACCGCCTGCTAATCGGCGGTGGAATGGCATTCACATTTCTTGCCGCCCAAGGGTACGAGGTCGCAGACTCATTGCTGGAAGCCGATCAGCTTGAAACTGTCAAAGGTTTCATGGCTCAAGCCGACGCCGCAGGGGTTGAATTGGTCCTGCCGGTGGACATTGTTATCGCAGATGAGTTCAGCGCCGACGCGACGGTACAATGCGTAGCCAGCGACATGATCCCAATCGGTTGGCGCGGGCTTGATATTGGGCCCAAGACGCTCGCGCTATTTGCGGCAAAGATTATTGACGCAGGAACCATCGTCTGGAACGGCCCGATGGGAGTATTCGAGTTGGCGCCCTTCGCGAGTGGTACCCGGGGGGTCGCCGAGGCGATTGCGACCGCACCCGGCATGAGTGTTGTTGGTGGCGGTGATTCAGCCGCGGCGATCCGAATTCTTGGTATTGATGAGTCGGCTTTTAGCCACATCAGCACCGGCGGCGGGGCTAGTTTGGAGTTTCTCGAGGGCAAAATCTTGCCCGGGATCACCGTTCTCGACGAAGGGCAATAGCCGTGGCACACCGAAAGCCGATGATGGCCGGCAACTGGAAGATGAACATGAACCATTTCGAAGCGATCGCTTTGGTCCAGAAGCTGGCATACGCCCTAACTGAACGAGATTTTGCTGAGGTCGATATCGTCGTGCTGCCACCATTTACCGACATCCGCTCGGTGCAGACCTTGATTGATGGTGATAAATACGATCTGCTTTACGGTGCGCAGGATATTTCTGCTCACGATTCCGGTGCATTCACCGGTGACATCTCTGGCCCGATGTTGGCAAAATTAGGGTGCGCATATGCAATTGTCGGCCACAGTGAGCGCCGTCAATACCATGGTGAGACAGATGCGATCGTCAACTCAAAGGCAAAGGCGGCCCTTCGAAATGGCATCATCCCGATTGTTTGTCTGGGTGAACACCTAGATGTCAGGCAAGGTGGTAACGCGGTTACCCATGTCTTGGAACAGTTGGAAGGCTCCTTGGCCGGTTTGACCCCCGAACAGGTCGCCACTTTGGTGATTGCTTACGAGCCAATTTGGGCAATCGGCACCGGTGAGGTAGCCACCCCGGCTGATGCCCAGGAGGTCTGTGGGGCGATTAGGGCAAGGGTGGCCGAAGTCTGGGGCAAGCAGCCGGCGGCTGAAGTTCGAGTGCTCTATGGCGGTTCGGTGAAATCCAGCAATGTGGTTGGGATAATGGCCCACCTCGACATAGACGGGGCGCTAGTGGGCGGTGCCAGCATCGACCCTGATGACTTCGTGGGCATCGTCCGGTACCGGCTCCACCCAGCCGAACCGGCGGTTTAGTGGACCGCGTATCCTCAGCCCATGATCGCGGTCCTGACAATTGCCCTCGCAGTTATCTTGGTGATAACCAGTGTGTTGCTGATAGTGCTGATTTTACTGCACCGCGGTAAGGGGGGTGGGCTCTCGGATCTTTTCGGTGGCGGGGTTAGTTCGTCAATCGGCGGCTCAAGTGTCGCCGAGCGCAATCTGGACCGGTTGACCGTGGGTTTGGGCTTGGTTTGGGCCGCCAGCGTTATCGCTGTGGGCCTGCTTGTACGTACGGGTACTCAATAAACCTTCGAAGGGAATCTAGGTGGCAGGTGGTAGTGCAATTCGTGGTAGCCGGGTCGGTGCCGGGCCAATGGGCGAGGCGGAAAGAGGCGATGCGGCACCGCGCGTTTGGGTGTCCTTCTGGTGCTGTCGAGGTCATGAATCAAAGCCGAGTTTCGCGGTTGATGCCGCCATTCCGGAGGAGTGGGACTGCCCCCGCTGCGGTTTGCCGGCCGGTCCCGATGAGGCTAACCCCCCATCGCCCCCAAAAGTAGAGCCTTATAAGACCCACCTGGCTTATGTCAAGGAGCGGCGATCCGATAAAGACGGTGCAGCGCTCCTAGCCGAGGCGATGGAAAATATCCGTCCGTAGGTATTCGCCCCGGTTTACCAAACTTGGCTAGGCGGTGCTGCGACCCAGGGACGGTGGTAATTTGCTGGCGGCCTGTCCATCAAGTAGGAACAGGGTGCGTTCGCGGCCGCGAACACCGGCGGCCGGTACCTGCAGCGCTCCGGCCGCCGGATCCAGTGCCAACCTGACGGCAGCTGCTTTTTCGGCGCCGCTAGCAAGCACCCAAACCTCACGCGCGGCACAAATTGTCGGCAATGTCATGGTGATCCGGGTAGGCGGTGGCTTGGGAGCACCGTGAACGGCCGCGACCGCACGATCATCGTGCAATGTGGGTAGCTCTGGAAACAATGAGGCTACATGTCCATCAGGTCCGATACCCAATAGCACCACCTCGAAACTTGGTATCGGGGCATGATCTTCCGGACGGCGATATTGAGCGAGTTCTGACGCATAGGACGCCGCAGCACTTTCGGCATCAGGTGAGCTGTCCGGGCCGTTGACCGCGTGCACATTTTGCTCTGGGATGTCGACCAAGTCTAAGAGCACGGCTCGTGCGGAAGTCTCATTTCGCTGTGGATCACCACTTGGCAAGTACCGCTCATCACCCCACCAGATCTCCAATTGCTCCCAGTCCACCGCGCTGCATCCAGGACTTGTCCCGACACCGGCTAGCACCGCGGTGCCGATCCCGCCGCCCGTTAGCACAATATGGGGACGCACTCCTGCCGCTTGGACCTCGACGATTGTGGTTATCAATTGTGCCGCCACCGCATCAGCAAGGGATTGGGCACCTTGATGCCGCAAAATCTCTACGGTGCTCATCACCCGCACTCGGATTCAGCTACGCCGGTGATTGCACTTTCATAGGCCTCGTCCGGATCCAGCCGTCGAAGTTCCTCGGAAAGCAGGGCGGCTAGGTCACGGCGGGGGAGCGGCACTTTGGTTTCTGGAAGGCCGGTTCGGTGCATGGTGGCCACCGAGTCCTCGCCGCGGAAGATGCTGATGTCGATTTGGCCGGCCGATATCGCGACCGAGGTAACGCCCGGCCCGGCGTTGCATTCCAGGGCTACTGGCACACCTAGGCGTTGACGTAACCATGAAGTCAGTAGCGGCAGGCTGGGATTTCCGCGCTCGCCGGCAACGTGCACACTTGTGATATCTGCAACGCTGTGATCAAGTGCTGCAGCAAGAACCGAACGCCAAGAGGTGAGTCGAGTCCACGCTAAATCTGTATCGCCGCTGCGGTAACCAGATTTAAGCACCAAAAGCTCCCGCATCGGGTCTAAGGCTCCGGTGGCATTTGTGATGCGACGTTGGGCGTGGCGCCCGATCGGGTCATCGGCCGGGATAGCCGGTGCCAGCCCCGGCCAATAGGCAACAACCGGGGTGTCTGAGAGGAGAAGCGGGACCGCAACCGAGTCGGCGTGCTCGGCGAGCAACCCACGCAGCCGCAGCACGGCAACCTCACCGGGACCGTCTTCACCACCCACAGCGATGTCAGCATCTAGGCGTGTTCTGGGATCACCGGGTCGAGGTACCATCGTTACGATGCGCATTGGATGTGAGCGCGCTGCGGTTATCGCGGCCGCCGTGGCGTCGGCTTGGGTCTCCTCATTTGCGACGATGATAAGTGTTAAGACCATTCCGGTTGCTGATGATCCCAAACGGCTGCGCTCGCGATTGATGGTCGAAACAATGGTCCCGCCACTTGTATCCTCGAGTCTGATCATGGTCGCCGCCAGGTGCGCCCGTCGCGAGCGATCATGTCATTTGCAGAATGTGGCCCCCAACCACCGGATACATATTGATCGGGGTGACCATTTTCGGCCCATCGGTCCAGCACCGGATCAAGAATGCGCCAAGCAAGTTCAACTTCACGGGGCCTCGGGAAAAGCGGCGGATCGCCGAGTAGCACATCCAAAATGAGTCGTTCATAGGCTTCGGGGCTCGAGTCCGCAAAGGAGTCCCCGTATTGAAAATCCATCGTCACATCGCGAACCTCAATGGATGAGGTGTTCGGGACTTTTGACCCGAATTTCACGGTGATCCCCTCGTCGGGCTGAATGCGGAAAACAAAGGCGTTGTTGCTGAGTTCCTCCACCGCGGTTTGAGCGAAGGGCAGGTGGGGTGCGCGTTTGAATACGATCGCTACTTCGGTGACCCGACGACCGAGCCGCTTTCCGGTGCGCAGATAAAAGGGTACGCCGGCCCAACGGCGATTCTCCACATTGAGGCGAATCGCTGCGAAAGTGTCGGTAGTGGATGTGGGTGAGATGCCATCCTCCTCTAGAAAGCCCTTGACGGGGATCCCACCCTGCCAGCCCGAGGTGTATTGCCCACGCGAGGAGTGCAGATCGATTTCTGTGGGCACCGTGATCGCGGAGAGAACCTTTTCCTTCTCGAGGCGCACATCATCGGAGTTGAACGAAAGTGGCTCCTCCATTGCGGTAAGGGCGAGGAGTTGCAACAGATGGTTTTGAATTACATCGCGAGCAGCCCCAATGCCATCGTAATAGCCGGCGCGCCCGCCGATTCCGATATCTTCTGCCATCGTGATCTGCACGTTGTCGACATAATTCGAATTCCAGAGAGGCTCATACATCGCATTGGCAAATCGCACCGCCAAAATGTTCTGCACAGTCTCCTTGCCGAGATAATGATCAATCCGAAAAACAGACCCGGAGGGGAATACCTCGCCAACTAGTCGATTCAAATCAGTTGCACTTTCCAAGTCGTGCCCGAAGGGCTTCTCGATGACAACCCGGCGCCAGGATCCGGCTTGGCCCTCCGCCAAACCGGAGGTCTTCAGGTGCTGCAGTACCACCGGAAAGAGTCCTGGCGGGATGGACAGGTAGAAGGCGTGGTTGCCCAGGGTCCCGCGGGACTTGTCCAGCTCCGCGACCGTGGTTTTCAATTCTTGATAGGCGGCCGGGTCAGCGAGATCACCGGCGACAAAGCGCACGCCCTCGGCCAACTGCTGCCAAATCTCCTCACGGAAGGGGGTGCGCGAGTGGTCCCGAACGGCGTCGTGAACGATTTGAGCGAAGTCCTCGTCTGCCCAATCACGGCGGGCAAAACCGACCAAGGCGAATCCCGGTGGTAGCAAGCCACGATTTGCTAGGTCATATATCGCCGGCATTACCTTCTTGGTGGCAAGGTCGCCGGTGACCCCGAATAACACCATGCCGCCAGGCCCGGCGACTCGCGGCAGTCTATGGTCAAGGGGGTCCCGCAGTGGGTTATCCGCTGCCGATGTCATCAGGGCGCCTGCATCGCGTTCTGCACGGTACCTCGCAGCTGCTCCCACGAATCGATGAACTTCTGCACGCCTTCGATCTCCAAGTGGTCACACACCGCCCGTTGATCTATCCCAAGTTCAGCGAGTTGCCGCCACGTGGCTGCTGCGGCTGCACCGGTACCACGCACGGTGTCACCGATCACCCGTCCGTGCTGATCGACCGCTTCCAAAGTAGCCTCGGGCATGGTGTTAACGCACCCTGAAGTTGCGAGGTCCACGACGTACCGGGTGTCGTCGTACTTTGGGTCCTTGACCCCGGTTGAGGCCCAGAGCGGACGCTGCGGGTTGGCACCGGCGCCCGCGAGTTCGGCCCACCTCGCGGTGGCGAGGGCGTCCTCATAGGCAACCCAAGCGAGCCTGGCATTGGCAATTGCAGCTTCACCCTTGAGTTCGATAGCTGCAGGCGTGGCATTCACCTCGAGTCGGGCGTCCACCGCAGCATCGACTCGGCTGACGAAAAATGAGGCGACGGATTGAATAGTTGAAAGGTCCAGACCCGCTGCCCTTGCGCGCACGAGTCCGGCCTCATAGGCGGCGATTACTTCGCGGTAACGATCAACAGAGAAGATCAAGGTGACATTGACGCTGATGCCGTTGGCGATGCTTTCGGTGATGGCCGGCAGTCCAGCCGCCGTTGCCGGGATCTTGATCAAAACATTCGGACGGGCGACCTGGGTCCAAAGCTCAGCCGCCTGCGTAATTGTAGCCGCGGTGTCATTCGCCAATCGTGGATCTACCTCAATGGATACCCGACCATCAACGCCACCTGATTGTTGCCAAAGACCGGTGAAAAGATCACATGCCGCGCGTACATCATCGGTAGTGAGACGGCGAATTATCTGGTCGACATCTTTGCCTTGAGCCGTGAGTTCGCTGATCTGGGCCGCGTAGGCTTCGGCCCCCGCTGAAACCGCTTTGTCAAAGATGGCCGGGTTCGTGGTGACGCCCCGAACGCATTTATTCTCAATTAGATAAGCGAGATTTCCAGAGGTGATTCGGTGTCGGTCAAGATCATCAAGCCAGATTGACACACCTAGATCGGTTAGCTCCAACAGGGTGTTCATCAGATTTGCTCACGCTCCCATACTTGTTTTTGCCGCTGCGATAATTGCCTCAGTCGTGATTCCGAATTCATGGAATAGCACACTTTGATCAGCACTTGCACCGAAGTGATCGATTCCGATTACCTTGCCATGGTCACCAACGTACCGCCACCAACCGAGGGTGGCACCGGCTTCAACAGCGACTCGGGCTCGCACTGTTGGTAGCAGCACACTATCGCGATAGGCCTGCTCTTGCTCATCAAACCATTCCAAGCAGGGCATGGAGATAACTCGGGAGAAGATCCCTTCCGCGGCAAGCTGTACATGCGCATCTAGAACCAACTGGACTTCGGAGCCGGTTGCCATGAGTAGTACCGAGGGTGAGCCGTGGTCAGCGATTATGTAGGCCCCGCGAGCAACTCCGGTTCGGGCGGCTTCGGTCGTCACCAGTGTCGGCAGGTTCTGCCGGGTCAAGATCAAGCCCACGGGTCGGTGGGTCGACAAAGTTGCATGCCAGGCGGCCGCGGTCTCGTTCGCATCGGCCGGCCGGACGACCGACAGGCCTGGGATCGCTCGAAGGGACCAAAGGTGCTCGACCGGCTGATGGGTTGGTCCATCCTCGCCGAGTCCTATCGAATCGTGGGTCCAGACGAAGGTCACGGCGGTTTGCATGAGCGCTGCGAGCCGGACGGCACCTCGCATGTAATCACTAAAAACCATAAAAGTGCCGCCGAATACTCGGGTCAATCGGTCCAGTGAAATCCCGTTGAGGATCGCACCCATGGCGTGCTCGCGGATACCAAAGTGCAATATTCGGCCGTAGGGTGACGCGTCGGGTGACTTCGAGCCGATGGGCAGGAAACTCTTGCCGCCTTCGATCGTGGTGTTATTCGATTCGGCTAGGTCGGCGGAGCCACCCCAGAGTTCTGGCATCAGTTTGGCCACCGCATTAATCGCCTCACCGGATGCTTTGCGGGTGGACACCGAACTGCCAATTTCATAGGAGGGGAAAGCCGAGTCGAATCCGGTTGGCAGTTCACCGGCGCGCAACCGGTCAAGAAGTAGTGCGCGGTCAGGGTGCGTGCTGCGCCAGGATTCGTATTCGGCGTCCCAGGTGACCCGCTCACTTGCAATTCGAGCACTTAATCTTTTTTGCACAGTGGAAATCAATTCCGCCGGGAAGGCGAATGAGGCGCCCGGGTCAAGACCAAGTAAAACCTTGGTAGCGGCCACCTCATCTGCGCCAAGCGCCGACCCATGGGATTTCGCGGTGTTCTGTGCTTTTGGTGCCGGCCAGCCGATCGTGGTGCGAACTTTGATGAAAGTCGGTCGCGACTTTTCTGCCATCGCCGCCTGCATGGCGTGATACAGCTGTGCCACATTCACCGAGCCATCGGCATTTTTCTCGACCTCATGGGTAGCCCAGTGATAGGCCGCGTAACGATCGACAACGTTCTCGGTGAAGGCAACGGCGGTGTCCCCTTCAATGGAGATGTGGTTGTCATCCCACATCACTATTAGATTGTTAAGGCCTTGGGTTCCGGCGAGTGATGAAGCTTCGGAGGTGATGCCCTCCTCCAGATCGCCATCGGACGCGATTACCCACACCCGGTGGTCAAATGGGCTCTGGCCCGGTTCGGCATCAGGATCAAAAAGACCGCGTTCGAATCTGGCAGCCATCGCCATGCCAACCGCGGTTGCGAGCCCTTGGCCAAGGGGACCGGTGGTGGTCTCCACCCCGGTGGTGTGGCCGTGCTCGGGATGACCGGGGGTACGCGAGCCCCAGGTCCGAAAGGCGCGGAGATCTTCCAGCGTCAAGCCGTAGCCACACAGAAATAACTGCGAATACAAAGTCAAGCTGGAGTGACCGGCCGAGAGGACGAACCGATCGCGCCCCAGCCAATTCGGGTCACTTGGATCATGGCGCAAACACTGAGAGAACAGTAGGTAGGAGGCGGGCGCCAAGCTCATCGCCGTACCCGGGTGACCATTCCCAACCTTTTGGACGGCATCCATTGCCAAGGCGCGCAGGTGGCGGACGGCGTCATCGTCGGTGGTGTCCCAACTAAGTGCTCTGCTCATGCCCCAACCCTAGTGAATGCCGGCCTCCACCGAACCCCCGATCTCGACACCGAGGGGCCGAAATACTGGGGAACGGTAGTGTGTGTGAAATGACGGTAGCGGCCACTCCGGAGAAGTTAACTAGAGGCCAACAGTTGATGGCTTTCGTTGCGCTGACTAAGCCGCGGATCGTCGAATTACTCCTAACCACCGCCATCCCGACCATGTTTTTGGCCGCCCAGGGTTTGCCAACCTTGAAGGCGGTGGTTGCCGTGCTGATTGGCGGCACGCTGGCGGCCGGCTCCGCCAATACCTTCAACAGTGTTTATGACCGAGATATCGATGCCTTGATGGGGCGGACCGATCACCGGCCTGCCGTACTGGGCACCATCAGCGTCCGTGCTGGCATCAGCCTAGGCATTGTCCTTGGCGTAGGCAGTGTCTTGACACTGTTGTTGCTCGCAAATGTGCTGTCTGCGGCACTCGCGCTAGCTGCCATTTTGCTCTATGTAGTGGGCTACACGATTTTACTGAAGCGTCGAACCTCGCAGAACATTGTGTGGGGTGGAGCGGCAGGGTGTATGCCGGTATTGATTGCTTGGTCAGCGGTCACCGGATCGTTGACCTGGACACCGGTGGTGCTCTTTCTGATTATTTTCTTCTGGACACCTCCGCATTACTGGCCCCTCGCAATGAAGTATCGAGACGACTACGAGCGTGCGGGTGTGCCGATGCTGCCCGTTGTTAAACCGGTAACTACGGTAACCACAAATATTCTCGTATACGCGTTGATAATGGTGCTTTTCTCTCTAGCTTTGATATTCGTGGCACCCATGGGTTGGTTCTATGGTGTTGCCGCCCTAATCTTGGGCGCGCTCTTTATCGTGCAAACGGTCGTTCTTTATCGAGCGGCGCGGTCACAAAGCGGTGATGTGCTTCGCACCGGCATGCGTCTATTCCACGGATCAATCACCTATTTGGCACTGCTTTTTCTTGCGGTCGCCATCGACCCCTTTATCGGCTAGGCGTTACAGCCGCTTGGCCACGGGTTCTTATGACGGCTGGCATGAACAATACGGTCACCCAAACCAAGGATGCACCGAGTACATGCAAGGTCACGAGCGCTACCGGAAGACCCGAAAAGTACTGCGTGTACCCGATCACCCCCTGGGCCAAACTAATTGCGAGCAAGGCCAAAGTGAGCCTGAATAATTGCTGGGGACCTTTCGTGAGTCGGACAGCAAGTAACATTGCCAAGATCAGTCCGATGAATAGCAGTACCACGTCGGCATGCAGCCACGCGACGGTACGAGGATCAAAACCAAACCGGGACTCACTGTCTGCGTCACCACTGTGCGGGCCGCTACCCGTGACGATCACTCCGAGCACGACAACGAAAAACGCGGTGACAACCATCGCCCAGGTCAGGACTCGCAGTTCCGGGCGCACTAGGAAGTTGACCGGCTTGTCACCTAAGTCACTTGACCGAACCACTAGGGCAACGCAGCCCCCAACGATCAGAATCGACACTAGGAAATGCGCTGAGACGCTGAGTGGGCTCAGGCCGGTCAGGACGGTGATACCGCCGAGAAAGGCCTGGGCGAAAGTGCCGGCGATAGGAATAGTGGCCAGTAATAGGACAACGGTCCTCGGGGTCAAACCCGCGGACTTACGTCGTCGGCGATCGATGATCGCGGCAACCACTGCTGCGATTGCCAGAACAACCAGCGCAAAAGTTAGTAGTCGATTGCCAAATTCCACGTACTTATGCCACGACTCCTCCTGTCGCGCGGTGGGAAGGTATGAACCTTCAACGCACTGCGGCCAAGTCGGGCAGCCGAGCCCGGAGGAGGTAAGGCGAACTATGGCGCCGGTGACCATGATGGCGCATTGGGCCACCAAGTTCGCAATGAAGATACCCCGCGTGGCCCGGCTGCACCTACCTGAACGGGCCACCGAGGTGCGCTGCTGCGCCAAGTTGCTCATGAGCCCACATTAGACAGAGCGTTGGCTTGTCGCCAGCCGGCGTCACTCCCAACGAAAAAAGCGCCGCGCGAGAATGGCCCCTGCCGCACCCCACACCATGAGAACCGCGACGGGTTGCAGGAGCAGATTGAGATTGTTCAGGGGGCCGATCAAGATGAGGCTAAAGGTGTCAGCCAGTGCGGCCGATGGCAAGAATGCGATTACGACGCCGAGGACTTCTGGTAGCTCACTTGGGGCAATGAGGATCCCACCGAACAGCAATAGCGCAAGGAATACGCCATTGGCGACCGCGAGTACCGCCTCTGCACGCAGTGCTCCCGCCAAGAACAAGCCCCAGGAGGCGAATGTGAAGCACCCCAGCACCGCGATCAAAACTGCCAGTGGCCAAGAACCGCCCGGGTGCCAGCCCAAGGTGATCCCGAGCAGCACGACCACAATTGCTGAGAGCAAAGTCACAATCGCGGTGGCGAGAGATTTACCCATCAGTAGCTGCGCCCTGGTCAGCGGGGTAGTTGCCAAAAAACGAAGTGCACCGGAGCGTCGCTCAAATCCCGTTGCGATGGCCAAGGAGGTGAAGCAACTCGCCAGGATGCTGATCGTCAGGACCTTCGAAATGGCCGAATCGATCCCCCCTGGCATGAAGGAAGTTAGACCTAGCGCGAGGACAAGGACGACGGGGATAATGAAGACGAGGAGTAGTTGCTCGCCATTACGGAGCAGGAGTCTAAGTTCCCAACCGGTGTGCGCCCGAGTGCGAGCCCATGAGCTTGTCATGGGTTGGGCTCCGTGGCTTGGATGACGATGTCTTCAAGGGTGCGCCCACCGGCCTTAATTTCAGTAGCTTGCACGCCATTGGTCGCGCACCACTTGGTGAGATCGGCAAGTAGTTGCGGTGAGGCCTGCCCGGTCACCAGATATTGACCCGGCCGCGGCTGGGTTACCGCAAAGCCGGCGCCGAGATCGCGCGCCAATGTTGCCAGGTTGAGGCCGGGTGGAGCTCGAAAACTCGTGAAGTGATCCACTCCGATCAATTCGGCGACGGATCCGGTGGCTACCAGTTGTCCCGCGGCCATCACCAGCACAAAATCAGCGATCTGTTCCACATCATCTAGTTGATGAGTTGTCAAGATGATTGCCGTGCCTTCATCGCCTAGGCCACGCAGTGTCTCCAGCAGTTCGCGCCGCGCCGCCGGGTCCAAGCCCGCGGTTGGCTCATCGAGAAAGAGTAGGTCTGGTTGCGGGAGCAAAGCCGCGGCAAGTTTGACCCGCTGTTGCTCGCCACCAGACATTCGCCGCGTTGCGGTCCTGGTTTTCGGGTCAATACCAAGGCGGGTGAGTAGGTAGCGCGGATCGGCGGGTTTGGAGTACAACCGGGCCAAATAGGTCAGCCAGTCGAGGGGTTTGGCAGTCGGGTACAGCCCTCCGGTTTGCAGCATGACCCCGATCCGGGCCCGCACGGACAGGTCACCAGGTGGCCTGCCAAAGAGGGCAACCGAACCACCGGTGGCCGGGCGGAGGCCGGTGCAGACCTCGATAGTGGATGTCTTGCCCGCCCCATTGGGGCCGACCAGCGCCGTGATTTGGCCCGTTTCGACCGAAAAATCGACCCGGTCTACGGCGGTAAACCCCCCGTACCGGACCACCAGATCCGCAACCCGCAGCGCCGTCTTGGTCACCACCGCATCCTATGCACCCCCCGGGTTGCCCAATAACTGGAATTACGCAACAATGAGGTTGTGAAATTCCCGGGTGAAGCCGCCGAGCGCCTTGCGCACTCACTATTGGACGTGGGGCCTACTACCGCCACGGAATTGGCGGATCGCTTAAGGATGACCGCCGCGGGGATCCGGCGGCAATTAACCGCGTTACAGGAAGCCGGACTGGTTACCGCGGGGGACCGAGCCCCCTATGGGCCAGCACCGGCGCCCCGGCGGGGTCGGCCCAGCCAGGTATTTAGCCTGACCGCCTCGGGGCGGGCGGCACTCAACGGAACTTATGATGATCTTGCGGTGGACGTACTGCGGTTTGTGCAGGAGACCCAAGGAGCCGCGGGAGTGCGGGCATTCGCTGAGCGTCGGGCGAAGCGGTTGATTCAACAGGTACTTCCAACAAATTATGACGACATCACCGGTACCGCGGAAGAAATCGCCATCGCCTTGACGGCGGCTGGCTATGCCGCCTCGATCGAGACCGGTGACCAAGGGGTAACGGTTCAGCTCTGCCAGCACAATTGCCCGGTCGTGGACGCGGCCGCGGAGTTTCCGGTGCTCTGCGATGCTGAGACGTTGGCACTTGGCACCGCACTTGGCCGCCATGTCACCAGATTGGCGACCTTGGCGCACGGTGATGGGGTGTGCACCACGGTGATTCCAGTTCAAGATGCACGAGTTAATTTCCCTAGCCAGATTTCCACCGATCCCATCGACCGAAGGGCAACGAGATGACAACCACCGCGGAGCAGCAGGCAGCGACGATTGATGAACTCGGGCGATATGAGTTCGGTTGGCATGATGGGGACGCCGCAGGCATCAGCGCGCGGCGAGGGATAAATGAAGATGTTGTTCGCAATATCAGCGCGCTTAAAAACGAGCCAGAGTGGATGCTGAAGCTTCGGCTCAAGGGCCTCCGGCTGTTCGGGAAGAAGCCGATGCCCACTTGGGGCTCAGATCTAGCTGGTATTGATTTTGACAACATCAAGTATTTCGTGCGATCAACCGAAAAGCAGGCGACCAGCTGGGAAGACCTCCCGCAGGATATTAAGAACACCTATGACAAGTTGGGGATTCCGGAGGCGGAGAAGCAGCGTCTCGTAGCGGGGGTGGCAGCCCAATACGAATCCGAGGTTGTGTACCACAAAATCCGTGAAGACCTCGAGGAGCAGGGCGTTCTATTCCTCGACACGGATACCGCATTGCGGGAGCACGAGGATATGTTTCGGGAGTACTTCGGCTCGGTGATCCCGGTCGGCGACAATAAGTTTGCTGCCCTGAACACGGCGGTTTGGTCGGGTGGGTCCTTTATTTATGTACCCAAGAATGTGAAGGTTGATATCCCACTGCAGGCGTACTTCCGAATCAATACTGAAAACATGGGCCAATTCGAGCGCACCTTGATGATCATCGATGAGGGTGCCTACGTTCACTATGTCGAAGGGTGCACAGCGCCAATTTATTCGAGTGACTCGCTGCACTCCGCGGTGGTCGAAATCATCGTGCGCAAGGGCGCGAGGTGCCGTTACACCACGATTCAGAACTGGTCCACCAACGTCTACAACCTGGTGACCAAGCGTGCCGTGGCGCATGAGGGTGCGACCATGGAATGGGTTGACGGCAACCTAGGCTCGAAGGTAACGATGAAGTACCCGGCGGTCTGGCTTATGGGTGAGCATGCCAAGGGTGAAACCTTGTCAATTGCTTTCGCCGGTGAAAAGCAACACCAAGACGCTGGCGCGAAAATGGTGCACGTTGCACCTAACACGTCTTCTAATATCGTTTCCAAATCTGTTGCACGCGGCGGGGGCCGCACGTCCTACCGCGGATTGGTGCAAATCCTGGAGGGTGCCCATGGGGCCAAAAGCACCGTAAAGTGCGATGCCCTGCTGGTCGATGATATCTCCCGGTCGGATACCTACCCGTACGTTGACGTGCGTGAGGACGATGTCTCGATGGGTCACGAGGCAACCGTTTCCAAGATCAGCGCTGATCAGCTCTTCTATTTGATGTCTCGTGGCATGACCGAGGATGAAGCTATGGCCATGATCGTGCGCGGATTCATCGAACCAATTGCCCGTGAACTCCCGATGGAGTACGCGATTGAGCTCAATCGCCTCATCGAGATGCAGATGGAAGGGGCGGTTGGGTGACCATCGCACCCCCGGTTGATCTTTCTCCGCGCCTAACCTCTTTGGATCCAGACGTATTTGACATACCGACCGGCCGCGAAGTCGAGTGGCGTTTTGCCCCACTCGACTCGTTCGGCGTGTTCTTTCAGCCAATCAATGACGCCGGTTTTGTCACCGCGATCGAATCCTCTCAATACGTGCGGAATATTGCGATGGCAGATCTGCGGTCAAGCTGGTTGCCTAGTGATCGGCCGTTGGCGGTAGCGCGTTCACTTGCCCAAAATGCGGTCGTAGTCGAAGTCCCCAAAGACTGCACGGTCGCTGCGCCGATCGTTGTCCAGTTGAAGGGGTCTGCGGCGCGGTCCTATCAACATATAGAGGTGAATATCGGCGCTTTCAGCAATGCGGTGATTGTCCTCGAGCATGATCTTGAACTCGATATTTGCGGTGCGATGGTTGTCAACGTCGCCGATGGCGCCAAATTGACGATGCTCTCGGTGCTGCAGGGCGATAAGAAGTCAACACATATCGCGGGCTGGCATACGACCACCGGCAGGGACTCGACTTTTATCGGGTGCGCTGTGACCATTGGGGGAGGCGCCGTCCGGATTTCTCCCTCCGTTACCTATTCTGCTCCAGGTGGTAATGCTGAGCTTCTAGGCTTGTTCTTAGCCGATGGCGATCAGTATTTCGAGCACCGAATTTTTGTTGAGCACGAGCAACCAAATTGCACCAGTCGGGTCACCTATAAAGGGGCGTTGTCTGGGTCGGGGTCACACACCGTGTGGGTTGGTGACGTGCTTGTACGTCGAGGGGCCGTCGGTACCGATACCTACGAGATGAACCGAAATCTACTTCTAAATGATGGGCCGCGTGCTGATTCGGTGCCAAATCTAGAGCTGGAAACCGGAGATATTGTCGGAGCGGGGCACGCTAGTGCAACCGGTCGCTTCGATGACGAGCAACTCTTTTATCTGCAATCACGGGGTATCTCGGAAATGCAGGCTCGGCAACTCGTCGTGCGCGGTTTCTTTGCCGAAGTACTTGGGCGCCTCAATCAAGTGGATCTGCGTGACTCCATGATGGCAATTATCTCCCGCCGCTTGGGGTTACCGGCTGCGGAGGCCACCGATGTCTGAAGCATCAGCACAATACGTAGCGGTTTGCTTGGTCAGCGAGGTGGCCTCTGATCGTGCCAAGCACGTGAAAGTCAACGATGTCCCGATCGCTGTAGTCGTCAATTCTGAGGGTGTTTTTGCGATCAGGGACCAGTGTTCCCACGCGGACGTGCCCTTGTCTGAGGGCGAGGTCGACGGTTGCATGATCGAGTGCTGGTTGCACGGCTCACAGTTCGATCTGCGCACCGGCGAGCCGCTTTCGCTCCCGGCAACCAGCCGGGTACCTGTATATCCAACTCGAATAGTCGGCTCCGGTGACGAAGCCGTCATTGAAGTCTGCGCTACCCAAGTTTCCCCCTAGCCACCGGCACGTCGAACAGAAAGGCAACACGTCATGGGATCGCTCGCTCTCACGGATCTTTGTGCTTCGGTCATCACCGACGAAGGCGAACTGGAGATTCTGAAGGGGGTCTCGCTAACCATTGAAAGCGGCACCACCCACGCCGTAATGGGGCCAAATGGCTCGGGTAAATCGACCTTGGCTTATGTAATAGCCGGGCATCCGAAGTACCGGGTCACTTCAGGCAGTATTACCCTTGACGGCGTCGATGTACTTGGGATGAGCGTTGATGCCAGGGCGCGCGCCGGCCTATTCCTAGCTATGCAATACCCGGTCGAGGTTCCCGGGGTGTCGGTCTCCAACTTTCTTAGGACATCGGTCACCGCGGTGCGCGGCGAAGCCCCAAAGTTGCGTACTTGGGTCAAGGAAATGAAGGATGCGATGGGCGCGCTCCAGATGGACCCTTCATTTGCCGAACGCAATGTCAATGAGGGATTCTCCGGTGGGGAGAAGAAACGTCATGAGATTTTGCAGTTGTCTCTTCTCAATCCGAAATTCGCGATTCTGGATGAGACCGATTCCGGCCTCGATGTTGACGCCTTGCGAACGGTATCTGAGGGTGTGAATGCATTTAGGGAGCAATCCGATGCCGGCGTGCTGCTCATAACCCACTACACCCGGATTCTGCAATATATAAAGCCGGATTTAGTACATGTATTTATAGACGGCCGCATCGTCAAAAGTGGCGGAGCGGATCTTGCTAGTGCTCTGGAGTCAGAGGGCTATGAACAGTTTGCGCCGGCTTCGGCGTGATCCGGACGGATAGGTAGCTAAAATGTCAGGCATCGACGTAGCACGAATTAGGGCGGATTTCCCAATTCTGAAGCGCACCGTGCGGGAAAACAAGCCGCTGGTATACCTAGATAGTGGTGCTACTTCACAAAAGCCATTCTCGGTACTCGATGCCGAACGTGAGTTTTATGAAACAAGTAACGCGGCGGCGCATCGTGGTGCGCATCAGCTGGCTGAGGAAGCCACAGAAGCCTATGAAAGTGCGAGAGCAAAGATCGCACGATTCGTGGGCGCATCACCGGAAAACATCGTTTTCACCAAGAACGCCACCGAATCATTGAACCTCGCGGCATATGCGTTTTCCAATGCCACCGCATTAGCCAGCCAGGGTGCCTCGGTGGACCCGAGGTTCGAATTGAAACCTGGCGACAGCGTGGTTGTCACGGAGATGGAGCACCATGCCAACTTGGTTCCTTGGCAGGAGGTATGTGCGAAGACCGGTGCCACCTTAAAGTGGATTCCACTTACTGATGATGGCCGTTTGGACATGTCCGGACTACCTGATCTAATCGATTCGGCCACTAAGGTTGTCAGTGTTGTGCACCAGTCTAATATTCTTGGCACGATCAACCCGGTGGCCGAAATTATGGACATGGCACATGCTGTGGGTGCTGTCGGAGTGGTTGATGGGTGCCAGTCGGTGCCCCATATGCCCGTTGACGTCCGCGAAATCGGGGCGGATCTCCTAGCGTGGAGTGGCCACAAGATGCTTGGACCCACCGGGATCGGTCTGCTTTATGGCACTGCTGAAATCCTCGACTCGATGCCGCCATTCCTCACCGGCGGTTCCATGATCTCGACCGTAGAAATGGAACGCAGCACCTACGCCGCGGCGCCAGCAAAATTTGAGGCGGGGGTTCCGATGGTTGCCCAAGCTGTTGGCTTAGGGGCGGCAGTGGATTATCTTGTGAACTTAGGTATGCAGGAAGTAGCTGAACATGAATTAGCTATGACCGAATACTCCTTGAAAGCAATCACCGATCTCCCGGGCGTGCGAATCATCGGTCCACTCGATGCCCGCAACCGCGGCAGTGCAATCTCTTTCGTGGTTGACGGCATCCACCCTCATGATGTCGGGCAAGTACTCGACAATTTGGGGATCGCCGTCAGGGTTGGTCACCATTGTGCCTGGCCAACCTGCCGCCGGTTTGCGGTACCTGCTACGACCAGGATTTCACCTTATATTTACAACGACTTTCGAGATATTGATGCGGTTGCCGAGGGCATTGTCGAGGCGCAGCGTTTCTTCAAGGTGGCACCGTGAGCCTTGAGTCCCTGTATCAGGACATCATCATTGACCACTACAAGAATCCCCGCGGGCGCGGCTTACTCCAGTCCCCGCTAGGAACGGCCTTTCACGTCAACCCGACTTGCGGTGACGAAGTCAATGTGCAGGTGGCAACTGACGCCCAAGGCGGTTTGCAGATCGGCTATGAAGGCACCGGTTGCTCAATCTCACAGGCAAGCGCAAGTGTGCTTTACGAACTGGTGCAAGGGTTGCCCGCGTCCGACGCCGAGAAGATTCGGCAGGCTTTTGTCGAACTGATGCACAGCCAAGGACATGCCGAACCCGATGAGGAAGTGCTAGGTGACGGGGTCGCATTTGTTGGTGTGGCCAAGTACCCGGCGCGCATAAAGTGTGCGCTGCTTCCTTGGATGGCGTTTCAGGATGCAGAAATCCAAGGTGGTCTGATGCCAATAGCAGATACAATCCAAGGGTGAGGATGAAAACGTGAGTCTCGCAACCGAAGATGATGTGATCGAAGCCATGAAGGATGTGGTTGACCCCGAACTTGGAATCAACGTTGTCGACCTCGGTTTGGTCTACGGGGTTAGCGTTGATGACGGCAATGTGGCCACGGTGAATATGACGCTCACCTCTGCTGCGTGCCCGCTCACTGACGTCATCGAGGATCAGACCCGCGCCGCACTCTCCGCGGTCGTGAGTGATTTCGCGATAAACTGGGTGTGGATGCCACCTTGGGGCCCGGATAAGATCACCGATGACGGCAAGGACATGCTGCGCGCCTTGGGGTTTAATCTTTAAGAGGTGGCTGCGTGGTTTTGATAGGCCTCATTTGCTCGTAGACTGAACCCATCATGATTACCGCCACCGGGGTCGAGCTGCGTGCTGGCGCCCAACTTCTCATCGGCAGTGTCTCCATCCGAGTGGGCAGAGGTGACCGAGTCGGTCTAGTTGGGCGAAATGGTGCCGGTAAGACGACATTAACCAAAGCATTAGCGGGTGAGAGCGTTCCGGCTCAAGGGCAAATTACCTGCACGGGCACCGTTGGCTATTTGCCGCAAGATCCCCGGTCTGGTGATCTAGATGAGCTGGCCCGGGATCGGATATTGGAGGCACGTGGACTTCGTGATGTGCTTCGGCGCATGCAAGAGGCAAGCATGCAAATGGATACTCCTGACCCAGAGGAGCGCGAACGGATCATCAATCGGTATGCGCGGGCCGAGGCGGAGTTCGAGTCACTTGGCGGCTACGCGGTGGAGTCACAGGCCGCTGCTATTGCGGCCTCAGTAGGTTTGCAAGAGCGCATCTTGAGTCAACCACTTGGGACCTTGTCCGGTGGGCAACGCCGTAGAGTCGAGTTAGCGCGGATTCTATTCAGCGGGGCTGATGTGCTGCTGCTGGATGAACCCACCAACCACTTAGATGCCGATTCCGTAAGGTGGCTGCACAAGTTCCTGGCGTCATATGAAGGCGGTTTTGTGGTGATCAGCCACGACGCTTCACTTCTCGAAGGCACGATAAATCGTGTCTGGCACCTTGACGCAAACCGACGTGAGATAGATGTCTACACGCTGGGCTGGAAGGCGTATTTGACCGCGCGCGAAACCGACGAACGCCGTCGCAGGAGAGAGCGTCGTAACGCCGAGCAGCAGGCGGATTCATTGCGGAACCAAGCCGAGAGCATGCGGGCCAAAGCCT
>BJGE01000008.1 GCA_014190275.1 Actinomycetes bacterium
CGACGGCCATCGTGGGGGCCGAGGAAACCTATCCGATGATCGCCAATGCGACCGTGGTTGCTCGACTCCTCGGTTTGCCTTACTTCCCGATCACTCCGACGTTCCCGTTACTCGGGCCACTTGGCTTGATTCCCTTACCCAGTAAGTGGTTCATTCATTTTGGCGAACCGATTCCTACTGATCAATATCCGGATAATGCGGCTGATGATCCGATGCTGGTTTTCAACTTGACCGATCAGGTTCGTGAACAGATCCAGCAGACCCTGTATCGATTACTGATGCAACGACCTTCGGTGTTCGGTTAGTGCCAGTAAGTTAGCGACGGGCGGCCTAGCGCCGCCGTCGGCCAATCGCGTACCCGACCGCTAAACCGAGTGCGATGCCGCCCAGAGCTGAAACTCCGGGCGCGGAGTACTCCTTGAGTTGCGCGCGGCGGCGAAAGTCTCGGATCACCCAATTGTTTTCACGAGCATGTGTCCGAAGTGTCGAATCAGGATTTACGGCAACCGGGTGACCCACGGCAGACAGCATTGGAATGTCATTGGATGAGTCCGAATAGGCAGAGCAGGCAGTTAGGTCTAGGCCCTCACGTTCGGCAAGCGATCGAATGGCCTCGGCTTTCGCAAGGCCATGAAGTGGGGGTCCGGTGAGTCGGCCGGTGTATCTACCGGCTTGGATTTCCGAGACGGTGCCGAGTGCGCCTGTGAGACCTAAACGCCTTGCCACCATGGTGGCGAGTTCGACCGGGGTTGCGGTTACCAGCCAGACTTGCTGTCCGGCATCAAGATGGGCCTGTGCCAGCGCCAGGGAGCCGGGAATTAGTTTGTTCACCATGCTCTCGTCGAAAATGGCTTCACCAAAAGCGTTAAGTTCTTCAACACCCCTACCCTGCACGAAGGAAAGTGCGGCCTCGGTTACCGAGGCGATGTCCTCGAGGTCCTCCGATCCGCTGACAACGAATTTCACCTGCTTGACGGCGAAACCGGCGATCTCCGGCATCGTGAAGTATTTGCGCCGGGCGAGGCCGACGGCAAAGTGATAGACACTAGCCCCCCGGATGATCGTGTTGTCGAGGTCGAAAAAGGCGGCGCTCTGGGCCTGCTCGTGGGGGCTGGACGACTCCTTACCAGCCTTAGCCGAAGCCTGTCCGGCTTGTCGATATGCAGCGAGCACGTCAAGGTTGCCGCTTTTGCTCGTCTGTCCTGCAGGCCGATCTCTTGCCGTCATAGGCTGAGCGTACCTAGGGGACTAGTTATGGCATCGGGACGGCGGAAGGAGTTGGGGTGACCCAGAACGCCAATGTCGCGGAATTCGTCCGAAACTCTGCCCGCGATTACCCAACCCAGGTAGCAATTATCGACGCCGATCGGACTTTGACCTGGGCCGACCTTGATGCTGAAGTCGATGCTTTCGCCTGTGGTCTTCTGCAGCGGGGGTTGCATGCCGGTGAGCGCGTAGCCGGACTCCTTGGTAATTCGGTGGATTTTGTGATCGCCTATTTCGGCATCCTCCGCGCAGGGCTGGTGGCTGTGCCACTGAATCCCGCTTATACGGCTCCGGAGATCGCATTGCTGATTGCCGATTCAGGTGCGCGTCTTTTGTTCGTGGACGAGGGGGCCGCGGCAACCGCGAACGCCGCAACGGCATCACTTGCCGCCTGTGAAGTCATTGTTAAAGGTAGTAGGCCGTGGGTAGAAATTCTAAGCACCGGTGCGCAGCGGGTACTCGCCGAGCAGGCGACCCCGACCAATGCCCTTGCGCTCTTATTGTTCACCGCTGGCACCAGTGGTCGGCCTAAGGGAGCGATGCTCACCCACGGTGCGCTGCGCGCGAATGTCGAGATGATCAGATCACTGCAGTCGCCCCCCGCTGTTCAGCACAGCGACATCGTTTTGCTTGTCTTACCAATGTTCCACGTGTACGGGCTTAATGCGGTCCTTGATCTGGCAGCGGCAGCCGGCGCCACGTGCGTTGTATTAGATCGATTCGACCCGGTTGGCAGCCTTGAAGTAATAACCAGGCATGGAGTTACCACTGTCGCGGGCGCACCGGGCATGTATCAGGCTTGGAGCCAAGTACCCGATGCCCGTTCGGCCCTAGCGAGTGTGCGCTTATTTACCAGCGGAGGATCGCCCCTGCCAGTTCGCGTGTTCGAAGACTTTGTGACGGCCACGGGCAAGGAAATCTTCGAAGGCTATGGCATGACCGAAACTGCGCCAGTGGTTGCTACGACCCTGGTGTCGGGCACACCGAAGCCTGGTTCGGTGGGTCGGCCCGTACCCGGAGTGCAGGTGCGTTTGGTACTTGATGACGGTGTCGACACCGGGTTCGATGCGGATGAGGGCGACCCGGGTGAGATGTGGGTTCGCGGTTCATCGGTCTTCAGTGGGTATTGGCCCGACGGTGCCGGCGGCCCCGACTCCGACGGCTGGTTTCGATCAGGTGACATTGCCTTCTTTGACGATGATGGCGATTTGCATATAGTCGATCGCCGGCGTGAAGTAATTCTGGTTAGTGGTTTCAATGTGTATCCCCGTGAAATAGAGGCTGCGATCGATTCGATGGACGCTGTTGCAGAGGTCGCGGTCATCGGTGTGCCTGATGATTTGACAGGTGAGTCAGTAACGGCGCTGGTCGTGGTAGTTCCGGGCAGGAGGCTTTCGGTTTCGGAAGTTGCAGTTCATTGCGCTGAGCGGTTGGCACGCTTTAAATGCCCTTCGGTGATCCGGATCGTAGATGCGCTGCCGCATTCGGCAACCGGAAAGGTTGCCAAGGGGCGACTTCATGAGGTTTATGGCGATGAGTGACCAGCAGCGTCGTGATCCCAGATGACCGTCACGATAGTTGGCAAGCCGGGCTGTCATCTATGCGATGAGGCGCGGGTGATAGTTGCCCAAGTATGTGCGGAAACCGGTGCCACCTTCGATGAGCTCTCGGTCTTAGACGACGCGGCCCTATTCGATGCCTATTGGGAGAAAATCCCGGTGCTCCTGATCGACGGTGCCGTCCATGATTTCTGGCGGATCGACCCAGACCGCCTACGGGAGGCTCTGGCCCGATAATCGGACGCCAATGTCCGCTCAACTTTGTGAAGTGGGGCGCGAGTGCCTACTCTTAGGCTACTTCGCCAAAAGCGGCGGGGCTTCCCAGCAGGAGCAAGGTGTCAATCTCCCTCGGCAAAGATCGACCCCGCGAGGCCGGTCGTGGTATTCCAGGTGCCACGGTGGCCCGGCTACCGGTGTATCACCGGGTGTTGGTCGCGCTCAGTGAAGCCGGGGTGCAGACGGTTTCTTCCGAGGCGCTCGCTGCCAAATGTGGTGTCAGCTCCGCCAAGTTTCGCAAAGATCTCTCTTATCTCGGCTCATACGGCACCCGTGGTGTTGGTTACGACGTCTCCTATTTGACATTTCACATCAGCCGGGAGTTGGGCTCTTCGCAACCTTGGGGTGTGGTGATCGTCGGCGTCGGGAACCTAGGTCGGGCTTTGATCTCTTATCGCGGCTTCACCTCACGGGGTTTTGCAATTGTCGGCCTGATCGATAAGCACCCAGATGTGGTAGGCGAAGGCCTAGCCGTGAGCGAACTCGAAACCTCCGTAGCCTTAAAGGTGAGCCCCCTTGCTGATCTTGAGCAGATAGTGGTCGGCACTAAAGCCCAGATTGGCGTCATTGCTACGCCGGCCGATTGTGCGCAAGGGGTATGCGACCGCCTTGTCGCCTCCGGTATCCGCAGTATCTTGAATTTCGCCCCGGTGGTACTCGAAGTCCCCGATGGCGTTGAGGTACGCAAAGTCGATCTCGCTGTTGAGCTGCAGATCCTGGCATTCCATGAGCAGCGCCGTGGCTATGAGCAGGAGGCGATGAACGCATGACCAAGCCTAAAACTCCGGTAATGCCCAATGAGCCGATCAGCACCAGCCCAGGAGAAACAGTGAATACGACCACCAAGGCCCGCAAGAAGGTGAGCTTGGGTCCGGTCGCACTGGTTGCGGCGGGTCCGGGTGACCCCGAATTGCTGACACTTCGCTCGGCGGCGTTGCTGCGTGAGGCGGAGATCGTAATTGTTGACGCGCAGGCGGTTGAAATCGCTAAAGCCCATGTTCGCAGCGGGGCCGAAGTCATTACCGCGGTTGATCAAGAAGGTGTTCCGCTAGATCAACATGAGCGCGCGAAGCTGATAGTGACCGCAGCGCGCGACGGTAAGCGCACTGTCCGCTTAATCGCTGGCGATCCCGTGGTCGACGGTACTTTGCTGTTGGAGGCGGCAGCATTGCGTAAAGCTAAAGTGCCATTCGAGGTGGCACCTGGGGTTAGCGAAGTCACTGGCATTCCGGCCTATGCAGGATTTGGGTTAACGGGTGGCCGCACTCGTCAATTTCGGGTAGTCGATGCAAATGATGCCGATCTAGATTGGGCTGACCTCGTAAACCCGCGCAGCACTTTGGTAGTGCTGAACGGGGCGGACAAGGTCGCTGAAATTGCGGCGCTGCTGGTGCAGGCTGGCGCTGATCCACAGACCCATATCGCGGTAACGCGGCGTGGCACCACCGTTGATCAGCGCACCATTGCGAGTACCTTGGCTGAGATAGGAAATATCTCAAAACTTATGAAACTCGCGGGTGTTGGCATCGTTGTCGTTGGCGACGTCGTGTCGCAGCGCGAAAAACTTGACTGGTTCGAGGTTAAGTCACTATTTGGTTGGCGGGTTTTGATTCCGCGAACCCAAGACACCACCGGCTCGATTATGACGTTGCTGCGTGGGCACGGTGCGGTGCCGATGGAAGTGCCGACCATCTCCGTCGAGCCACCGCGCACCCCGCAGCAAATCGACCGGGCGATCCACGGTCTGGTTTCGGGTCGCTATGAGTGGATTGGTTTCACTTCGGTGAACGCGGTCCGCGCCATCCGCGAAAAACTGGATGAGTACGGCCTTGACGCGCGGTCTTTTGCCGGTCTTAAGGTGGCGGCGGTGGGCGACAGCACCGTGGCCTCGCTAATCGAATTTGGGGTGCGGCCAGATCTTGTCCCGGTGGGTGATCAGTCAACCAGCGCGTTGTTGGGGGACTGGCCGATCTATGACTCCCTGACCGATCCAATTAACCGGGTTTTCTTGCCCCGTGCCGATATCGCGACCGACACCTTGGCCGCCGGGTTGGCTGAACTGGGCTGGGAGGTTGAAGACATCACGGCCTACCGCACCGTTCGCGCCGCACCGCCGCCCGCTGAGGTGCGCGAGGCCATCAAGACTGGCGGTTTTGACGCGGTGTTGTTTACGTCAAGCAGCACCGTTCGCAACCTAGTTGGTATCGCGGGTAAGCCACATCACACCACGATCGTGGCTTGCATCGGCCCGCAGACCGCCAAGACAGCTGAAGAGCATGGCTTGCGCGTCGATGTTCTCGCCGGCACCAGCACCTTGTTTGGTTTGGTGGAAGCGGTTGCGGCACATGGTGAGGGATTACGTGAGGCGGCACTCGAAGCCGGTGAGGGTAGTTGGCGCCCGAGTCGTCGTCGCACCGCCGCGCGCCGCAAAGTCACATAACTTAGAGTGGCTCATATGAGTGGTGATGAGCGAACTGTGGTGCATCTGCTCCGCCATGGCGAGGTCTACAACCCAGAAGGTGTCCTGTACGGACGCCTGCCGGGCTATTTCCTTTCTGACCTTGGGCAAGAGATGGCGATACGGGCGGCAGCTGCTTTGGCCGATAACGATGTCGCGGCCGTCATCTCATCGCCGATGGAGCGGGCCCAGCAAACCGCGCAACCGATAGCCGAGGGGCATGGTTTAACTATTCAAACCGATCCATTGCTCATTGAAGCTGACAATATTTTCGAAGGTCAACGAGTGAGTGTCGGCGATGGGGTTCTGAAGCAGCCGAAGACTTGGCGTCACCTCTGGAACCCATTTCTTCCCTCATGGGGTGAGCCCTATCACGAAGTTGCCACCCGGATGACTACCGCGGTACATGCGGCACGTGACCTGGTTCGTGGACATGAAGTGGTTTTGGTTAGCCACCAACTCCCGATCTGGGTAGCCCGGCTAAGCGTTGAAGGCCAACGGCTCTGGCATGACCCGCGCAGCCGCCAATGCTCGCTGGCCTCGCTTACCTCGCTGACGTACGACGCTGACAATTTGGTGGCCATCACGTATACCGAGCCGTCACGTGACCTACTGGCCAAGGCCAGCAAGATCGCCGGCGCATAGTCACCACGATGCAAAGACTCGTTCGCCGATTAATCCCGGTGCTCAGCATCGGGGTCGCACTACTGTCAGTTAATTCCTGCGGTGGTAGTGAACCTTCGATACCAGTTGGCGCAGATGCCGGTTATGTCGCCGGTGATGGCTCGATCGTGGTGTTACCCGAGGCCGGACGCGCCCCGGCCCCCGCACTGACTGGCATCACCCTAGGCGGTGACACCTTTGAGTTATCGCGGGCAAAGGGTGAGGTGGTGGTGCTCAATGTCTGGGCATCATGGTGCGCACCGTGTCGAGCTGAAGCCCCCGCCCTCGAGGCCGCGTGGTCGCAATTTGTAGGTAAAGGGGTGGCATTTGTTGGGCTGAATACCCGGGACTCGAAAAAATCAGCCGAGGCATTCGTAAATCGGTTCCAGGTGACTTACCCCAGTATCGTCGACACCGATGGGCAACTGCAATTGTTGTTTCGCGATACGTTGCCACCGCAGGCGATTCCGTCAACGCTGCTGGTAGACAAACAGGGGCGTGTTGCGGCCCGGGCGCTGGGCACCATTAGTGAGGTTTCCTTGCGGGCCTTGGTTGAACAACTGTTGAATGAAAAATCGGTCGGGCAACCATGATCGGCGACTTAATGACAAGTGGGTCGCTGCTGTTTGCCTTTCCAGTGGCATTCGCCGCAGGGCTAGTCGCATTTTTGAGCCCATGTGTGTTGCCATTAGCCCCCGGGTACGTGTCGTATATGACCGGCTTGACCGGGGCGGAGCTTGCTGATGGTCGCAAGAGTCGAATGCTGCTCGGGAGTTTGCTGTTCGTACTCGGTTTCAGTGTGGTCTTTGTCTCCTTTGGAGCTTTCTTCGGCGGAGTAGGCGCGGTCCTGCTGCAGTACCAAGATGCCATCACCCGGGTGCTTGGGGTTCTAGTCATCGTCATGGGGCTGGCGTTCATGGGTTTAATCCCGGGTTTACAACGCGAGTGGCGAATTCACCGGCTCCCTGCCTGGGGGGTAGCCGGTGCTCCACTCCTCGGGGTGCTTTTTGGCTTGGGCTGGACCCCATGCATCGGCCCAACCCTGGCGGCCGTGCAGACCCTAGCCTTCACCGAAGCCAGTGCACTTCGCGGCGCCCTGCTCTCCTTCGTGTACTGCCTTGGTCTTGGGCTGCCTTTTGTCTTACTAGCGGTGCTATTTAGCCGTACGGCAAGAGCTTTGGCCTGGGTTAAAGGCCACTATCTCTTGGTTATGCGTCTTGGCGGCGCGATGTTGGTAATCGTTGGAGTGCTCCTTGTCACCGGGGTGTGGACAGATTTCACGGTCTGGCTGCGCACTTCAGTGTCGACATTTGAGACGGTCCTCTAATGAATAAAGAGTCGCCGACACTGCCGCCAATGGGCACCTTTGGATTCCTGCGCTACACCTGGCGGCAATTAACCAGCATGAAGACGGCACTGATTTTGCTATTTCTGCTGGCCATCGCGAGTGTGCCCGGTTCCATCTTCCCGCAGCGCGGCAATAATCCACTACTCGTTAATGAGTGGATTGCGGAGAGCCCCACGTTTGGCCCAATCTTTGATGCCATTGGGTTCTTTGACGTCTATTCCGCACCCTGGTTCGCAGCGGTGTACCTACTTCTCTTCATCTCACTTATCGGGTGTGTTCTACCGCGGACGAAGGTGCACTGGCGAGCGATGTTTGCGCCGCCGCCGCCGGCGCCTCGTAACCTGCTTCGCCTGCCCGAGTCGATGGCATTTGAAGTAGGGGCGCCGGCTAATGAAGTATTGGCTCGCGGGCGCAGGTACTTTTCAGCGCGACGCTGGCGCCTGCTCGAGGCTGACAATTCGATCTCAGCGGAAAAGGGTTTCCTGCGTGAAACGGGTAACTTGCTGTTTCACTTTTCGCTGATATTGATACTGGTTGCCATCGCTGTGGGCGGGCTATTTGGCTGGAAAGGCAATGTCATCGTGCGCGAGGGCCAGGGATTTTCCAATACCTTGACGCAATATGACGCTTGGGGTGGCGGACGATTCACCGGTGCATCGCGGCTCTCGCCATTTTCCTTCGCCCTTGATAATTTTAAGGTTGATTTCGATCGAAGCGAAGCTCAGCGCGGAGCACCGAGTCTGTTCGAAGCCGATGTTACCTTTCGGCGGGCACCAGGAGCGAGAGTGGAAACTGCGCGTATTGAAGTCAATACTCCACTTGAGATTGACGGCGCCAAGGTTTTCTTGGTCGGACATGGTTACGCACCGCATTTCATAGTTCGTGACCTAGGGGGTGCGGTCGTCTTTGATGACTCCGTGGTGTTCCTGCCGCAGGATGGTAATTTCACCTCAACCGGTGTGCTAAAAATCCCCGATTCCGAACCCCCCTTGGGAATCGAAGGTATTTTCGTCCCGACTGTTGCATCGAATAACCTGCGCGGGCCGATTTCAACTTTCCCCGGCCCGGATGATCCTGCGGTGTTCATGTCTGCCTGGCGGGGGGATATGGGGCTGGACGCGGGTGCTCCGCAAAGTGTTTACCGGCTAGATACCGCGGCCATGGAGCAAATTGGTATCAGGGCTTTGCGCCCGGGTCAGGTCTGGACTCTTGAGGACGGCTCAGGATCAATTGAGTTAACCGGCTTTGAACGGTGGGCCTCCTTTCAGATTGCCTTTGACCCGGGTAAGGAGATGGCATTGCTGGGAGCGATACTCGCGATGACCGGTTTGATGTTGTCCCTGTTCGTTCGCAGGCGTCGGGTCTGGATTGCGGTTGCATCAACTCCGGAAGGAGTTACGGTAGTAGAGGTAGCTGGGTTGGCGCGTATTGAATCTGCTGACCTGCCGGGAGAATTAGAGTTGATTCGCGCGGCGGTTAGTGATTTATCGCACACGCCGTCGGGAAAGACAGTAATTGATTCGACAGTTGTGAAGGAGTAGGTGTGAACGCGACTGATTTGGCGGGGGCCAGCAACGCGGCGGTTTACGCCTCAATGTCGACCCTGAGCGTTGCTATGATCGCATTCGCAATTTCATTCGCCTCGGGCCGGCGCCGAACCCAACAGGCGCAAACCCAACTGCCGGTATTTGCCTCGATCGGGAGCACCGCGGTGCTAACGAGACCTGAGCCAAAGGTGCCGGCAGAGGCCGAGGCCGGTCGCATCTTTGCGAATGTCGGGATGTCATTGACCTGGCTGGGCTTTGTGCTGCTGTTCGTCGGGGTGGTGCTACGCGGGGTTTGGGCCGGTCGGGTGCCCTGGGGCAACATGTACGAATTCTCGATAACCTCAGCCCTTGGAATTCTCGGTGCTTTTTTGATCGTGTCGCTGCGCCGTGATGTGCGCTGGCTGGGACTTTTCATCGTCATCCCAACTTTGCTAACCCTGGGCCTAGCGGTGACGGTGTTATATACCGAGGCCGCGCAGTTAGTGCCGGCACTGAAGTCCTATTGGCTGATTATCCATGTTTCGGCTGCGATCATCTGTTCCGGTGCCTTCACCTTGGCCGCAGCCACCGCCGGTTTGTCTTTAGTGCAATCGCGTTCCGAACGCCGCGGGAGGTCTGTCTTGGCGAAGGTGCCGTCGGCGGACAAGCTTCGAACCTTGACCTACCGGGTACTTGCCTTTGCTTTCCCGCTCTGGACTTTCGCGGTGGTTGCTGGAGCCATCTGGGCCGAGAATGCCTGGGGCCGGTATTGGGGCTGGGATCCAAAGGAGACTTGGGCATTTATTACCTGGGTTATCTATGCCGCCTACCTGCACGCACGTTCAACGGTGGGCTGGCGCGGGGATCGAGCCTCGTGGGTGGCAATCGCTGGTTGGGGCGCCTTCATCATCAACTACTTCGGGGTAAATATCTTCATCAACAGCCTGCATTCATACTCTGGGGTTTAGTCATCCAGCAGCGCTAAACCTCGCCGCGGCGCTCCCGCATCCGCCGGCGCCACGCTTCTTCGTCTAGACCTTTTAGAAACTTGGGATCATCATCGGGTGCCATCGGACCGCGGCGCCGGAATACCCCACCGTTGGTTGGGCGCGGGCGGCCCAGGAAGAACCACAAGATCCCGCCGATGATCGGGATGAGCACCACCAAGGCTAGCCAGAGCAGTTTCGGCAGGGTGCGGGCTTCTAGTCTTGGGGTGCGTAACACGTCAATGATGAATGAGATGTACAAAGCAACCAGAACTAACACCCCGAGAACTCGAAGCATGTGCACACCTCCTGGCTCGTGCTCCCAATGGTTTACCGGTCATCTTGCCCCGTCACAATAACGCGTATGGGCGTTACCCGCTAAAGGTGGTTTGGCGTTGGCCCCACCAAGGGCCGTACGCTGGGCTAGTGAAGTCCTCAAGATGGGCAATTATTCGTTTCACCGTGCTGCGGGTGCTGCTGTTTGCCTTGGCTTGGCTGCTGCTCCAATTGACGACTCCATTGCGCGGCCTAAGTGCCGCAGTAGTTGCTCTCCTGATTTCCGGGGTGATAAGCATCGTGGTACTGAATAAGCAGCGCGCCGCCATGGGTGTCACCGTGGCCGAATTTTTCGGCCGGATTAATTCGCGGATTGAAGCATCCACCCGAGCCGAAGACGAAGAGGACGACAATCGTCGGCTAAGCCAAGGCGATCAAGAGGCCAAGGCCGAGACCGTAGATAAGAACGAGTAGGCCGGTTTTTTTCAAGGCGGGAATGAGTGCGGTGCCTCCTGCGCCGCCCAGTACCAAGCGAATCGGCGCCATTACTAAGACTGCAAGTGCCAGCATTATGAGCCAGGATAAAAATGCGGCGACCAGAACAGTTGTTGTTGCAGCGGTTGCTATGCACGCAACATAAAGTAATCGGGTGCGATGATCCCCGAGCCTAACCGCCAACGTGTATTTACCAACTTCCTGATCACCGGGTAGGTCGCGCAGGTTATTTGTAATTAGCACTGCGCAGGCGAGCGCACCTACGCCGATGGATGCGGTGACCGCTGCGAGGGTAATGGTTTCGGACTGCACGTAGAAAGTACCTACAACAGGCACAACCCCGAAGAAGACGAGGACGAAAACCTCACCTAGTCCGTGGTATCCATATGGCTTCGGGCCACCTGTATAGAGCCAAGCCGCAGCGACACATGCTGCGCCAACAAGCAAGAGCCACCAAGCCAAGGTGGCGAGAACCAGCGCCAGCCCGGCAAGGCAGGCAGTGCCAAATGCGATGAAAGCAGCGAGGCGGACGGTCTGCGGGCGCGCCAACTGCTGGCCGACAAGACGAACCGGACCCACGCGCTTATTGTCAGTGCCGCGGATTCCGTCGCTGTAATCATTGGCGAAGTTAACGCCGACCTGCAGCGCTAATGCGACGACCAGGGCCAGCCCGGCGCGGTCAACTCTGAGGGAGTCCAGGTTGATGGCGAGGCCGGTGCCGACAACAACGGGAGCTATCGCCGCCGGCAAGGTGCGTGGACGCGAGCCCTCGACCCATTGTCCTAACGTTGCCATGGCAGCCTTCCGGATTGCGTCGCGAGGGTAATTAGCCGCACTCGGTCTACCTTGCCATTCGGCAGCATCGGGAGCTCAGTTAGTGCAATAACATGACAAGGTACCGCCGCTGGCCCGAGTCGTTGTTGCACGTTGGTCTTTATGGCACCCTCGAGAGCCGGGCCCCCGGTGGTTTCGATCGCCGCTACCAATACCAGTTGGTCATCGGGCCCGGGAACACTAAAGACCACGACGTCAGCCACTTTGCCCATATCAGCTATCACCTGCTCCACCGCGGTTACGGAGACATTGACACCGTTGATGATGATCGCGTCATCAGTACGACCAATTACTCTTACGAGGCCGGTGTCATCGACGCTGCCGTGGTCACTTGTGATGAACCCATCCGCGGTGAAGGCAGTGCGCGATAATTCGGGGGCCAGCCGGTAGCCGGCAGCCAGCATGGGCCCGTTGATCACCAAGGTCCCGTAGGAGTCCGAAGAGATGTGCACTCTTACTCCGGGTAGGGGTTTACCATCAAAAACACAGCCACCTGATGTCTCGGTCATGCCGTACGAAGTGATCAAGCTCACCCGATGCTGCACAGCGAGTGCCCGGGTGCGAGCGGCAAGGGGTCCGGCACCGACCAAGATCAACGCGCACGCCTGTAGCGCTGCGATGCCGAGGTCATCGGCGAGTAGGCGGCGGAGCTGGGCGGTCACGAGGGAAACATGAATCTGGCCGCCACTTGCTCGCTCGACCGCGTCGGCAAAAACTGCTGGGGTGAAGGGCTGGGCGCCACCCAAACTGGCTACCGCAATTGGGTCATTGCCACTGGCGATGGCTCGAACCGCGACATTTAAGCCACCCATGGAATGCAGGGGCAAGGCGGCTATCCACTGGGCGCGCGGACCGTTGATGGCACCGTCAAGGGCGGTGAGGCCGGCCCCGGTCAGCAGCACGCCTTTTGGCATCCCCATAGAGCCCGAGGTGGCAATTACCACTGCAACATCCTCGGATTCAAGCGGCTGGCCGGGGTCATCAGGGCGGGTGGCGCTGCGTAGGCGATCGACGTAGTCCGGTGAGATGGTGGCGGTGACCGCGGGGAGCGGGGCAATAGCCGGCCCGGCGCCGGTAATGGCTAGGCGTAGTGGGTCCAGTAATGCCGCTAGGCCGGCGGGGCCGGGTGGCACTAGAACCGAAGTGAGTGGACGCATCGCTCCGAGCGTAGGACGTCGCGATAGCGTTCCCGACATGGATACCCGTACCCGATACCTATTGCCGCCGGTGGTACCCGCTGGGTCACCAGCTTTGACCGACCCCGCTTATTCGTCGATCACCCCCGGCTGTCAGTGGCGTCAGATCGGGGAGTATCAGGACATCCGCCTTGAAGTTTCAGTCGGTGCGGACGTAGGCATCGTGAAAATAACCATAAATAGGCCAGAGAAGCGCAACGCATTCAGGCCACCGACACTATTTGAATTAAGTGATGCCCTGAATTACGCGCGCGATGACGACTCCATAGGCGTCATTATCTTGACCGGGCAGGGCGACTGGGCATTTTGTTCCGGCGGTGACCAAGTTATCCGGGGTAACGACGGCTACCTCGGTGATGATGAAGTTGCTAAACGCGGGATTGGTCGACTAAATGTCCTGGACCTGCAGGTCCAGATTCGCCGCACGCCGAAACCGGTAATTGCAATGGTGGCGGGCTATGCCATCGGTGGTGGGCATGTGCTTCATGTTGTTTGTGACTTGACCATCGCCTCGGATAACGCGCGTTTTGGCCAGACCGGCCCGAAAGTGGGGTCCTTTGATGGTGGCTATGGTTCTGGATTACTCGCGGCCACCATCGGGCAAAAGCGCTCGCGAGAAGTCTGGTACACCTGCCGGCAGTACGGTGCCGAGCAAGCGTACGACTGGGGCCTGGTTAATTCCGTCGTGCCGATCGCTGATCTTGAAATCGAAACTGTGGCTTGGGCACGTCAGATGCTTGACATGTCCCCGCTGGCCCTGCGCATGCTTAAGGCATCGCACAATGCGGCCGACGACGGCCTCGCCGGAGTACAACAACTTGCCGGTGATGCAACCTTGTTGTTCTACATGACAGCGGAGGCCCAAGAGGGTCGCGATGCGTACAAAGAAAAGCGTGAGCCCGACTTCCGCCAATTCCCCAAGCGCCCTTAACCCCGCATGCCCGATCAGCAATTGCAGGCTCTGCTCGAAACGGCGGTGGTATTCGGGTTGCCTATGAAACGCGCATTTCGTGGTGTAATGATGCGCGAGGGTGTATTGATAAAAGGCCCCTCGGGGTGGGGTGAATTCGCACCATTTGATGACTACACCGACACCGCGGCGTCCCGGTGGCTTGACTGTGCCATCGAATCAGCATTTGGCACTTGGCCGGAGCCCAAACGGGAAATGGTGCTTGTCAACGCGATCATCCCCGGGGTGGGCTCAGCAGAGGCGGCGGCTTTAACTCGCTCGGCGGTCCTCGATAACGGGTGTCATTGCATCAAAATAAAAGTCGGTGGCACCTTGGCCGATGACGAAGCTCGGGTTGCGGCGGTACGCGATGTACTAGATACCGCGTTGGGTCGCGGTGTTGGGTCAATCCGAATCGACGCTAACGCAGGTTGGTCGGTAGCCGAAGCGGTGAAGGCACTAAGGCGACTTGGTGAATATGGACTTGAATATGTCGAACAGCCGTGTGCGGATTTGGCCGATGTCCGGCAGGTGCGAGGCCAGGTGTCGGTACCCATCGCACTCGATGAAGCGATAAGAGGTGCGGTTGACCCGGCGGCACTGGATCTGCGGGGTTTCGCCGACATCGCAATCATCAAAGTGGCACCACTTGGTGGGGTGCGGGCCAGCCTCCGGCTGGTCGAGCAACTGGCGATGCCGGTAGTCATCAGTGGATCACTTGACTCATCTGTCGGCCTAGCGGCTGCTACCGCATTGGCTGGAGCCCTTGGCACCACAAGTGCTTGTGGCCTGGGCACGGGAACCTTGCTTGCTGCCGACCTAGTTGAACAGCCGGTGGTGCCGGTGGGCGGAATGATCAAAGTTGAGCGGGTTGCCCCGGAGCTGGGGGCACTGATGAGGGCGCGTGATCATATTTCCTGCGATCGCGCAATTTGGTGGCGTGCCCGCTTGGCTGCGGCCTGGTACGCCGGTTCGAGTAAGCGCACCGGGCCGCTTATCGGCAGTTTGTGACCTGTTCCGCGGTGAGTGCACTTGGCATGAAAGGCTGACCCAATGAATGCATCGACGGTTCAAGCGAGAGTCTTCGTCGATGAGTTGATCAGGTGCGGCATCACGGATTATGTGCTTGCCCCCGGTTCGCGCTCTGCCCCGTTGGCTTTTGCGCTCGCGGCCGCGGAGCAGCGCGGTGAAATCGTCCTGCATGTGCGCCTGGACGAACGAAGTGCCGGCTACCTGGCACTCGGCCTGGGCAAAGTCTCCGGAGTGCCGGCGGTGGTTGTTACCACTTCGGGCACGGCTGCGGTCAATTTGCATCCGGCGGTTGTCGAGGCGGATGAGTCGAATATCCCGCTAATTGCATTGACCGCCGATCGGCCGCCGCTGTTGCGCGGCGTCGGAGCCAATCAAAGTATTGCGCAGAGCGATGTTTATGGCGGGTCAGTCCGGCTTGCGATAGATCTGGGAGTTGGCGTTGATCCAGCCAAAGATGTGCGCTACTGGCGGTCCAGCGTCTCGCGGGTGGTAGCCGCAGCCACGGACGCATGGCGACCGGGGCCGGTCCACGTGAACATGCCATTTGCCGATCCGCTTGTCCCTGATTTGATAGATGACGATACCCCGGTCACCGCACTCGGTGGCCGTAACGATGGGCGGGCTAACGGGCGCCCCTGGACAGCTGATGCTCGATTTGTGGCGGGGATGAGTACCCCACTTGATGACGTAATCGGTGTCATCTTGGAAGACAATGAAGTGCCAGCGCGCGGAATTATCTTTGTCGGTGATCACTGCGATTCTGAATCCATGGGTTTAATAGATGATCTCGGTGATGCACTCGGCTGGCCGATTATCGGCGAGCCAAGCGGAAATGTGTCGGATTGTGATACTTCACTTTCACACGGTGCATTGATAGTTGCCGATGCGGACTTTGTCGCCACCCATTTACCGGACGTGGTCCTCACGGTGGGGCGCGTTGGCCTGAGCCGCGCGGTATTGCGCATGATCGCAAATGCGCCGTTGCATATTGCAGTTGATCCGCAGCCGAATTGGAGCGACCCCACTCGATCGGCGGACATAGTTATTGCGGGAGTGCCCTTACCACCAGAGAATGCAGCGGTCTACCCCCAGTGGCTGGAGGCATGGCAGGGGGCCGATGTCCTTGCCGCCGCAGCGGTCGAAACCGTGCTAGCCGCCACCGGTGAGCAACTGACCGGTATGCAGATTGCGCGGGTTACCTGCAGCGCGGTTCCCGCCGGTGGCATGTTGTTCCTCGGGGCATCATCGCAGGTGCGGCATGTATTTAACCTGGCATCATCTTTTGTTAGCGAAGCAATAGTCATGGGCAATCGCGGCACTTCAGGGATAGATGGTGCTATCTCCTCGGCTTGGGGGGCCGCATTGTCCATGCAGCGCGGTGATGATGCGGACAATCCGACTTGGGCGATTGCCCTAGTTGGAGATCAGACTTTTCTGTATGACACCAACGCCTTGCTGGTGCCCGCCGGTGAGCCCCGACCGAATTTAGTGATTGTGGTCGCTGACAACGACGGTGGCGGAATCTTCTCGCAACTCGAGCAAGGCGAACCGCGCTTCATCGACTCATTCGATCGGGTATTTGCGGTGCCTTTGGGTGCTGATATCGGAGCGATTGCTGCGGCGCTGCAGGTGCCAACACAGGTGGTGGAAACCGCCGCCGATCTCGAGCGGGCATTGGCGGGTGCGATCACCGCTGGTGGAGTGCAAGTGGTGGTTGCTCGTACCTGTTCTCGAAGCGCTGAAGCCACCGCTTGGCAGGCCCTGCGCGATGCAGTCCGTGCAGCTTTGGGTTCCGCGTAGCCGATTAAGGGTGAGAGCGAACGGCCCACGTGTTAGCGGCAGATTCAACTGCTAGAAAGCCTCTAGCGCATCCCGGATCGGCACCAGTTTCGCTGCCGCCTCGGCTAATTCAGTTTCTGGATGCGATCCGGCAACGATGCCGCAGCCGGCAAATGCGCGCACTGTTTGGCTCGCACTATCAATTTCAGCACAGCGAAGGGCAATTCCGAACTCACCATCGCCTTGGGCATCAAACCATCCCACCGGGCCGGCATATCGACCGCGATCCATGCCCTCCAGTTCGCGGATAACCGCCAGGGCGCGCTCGGTTGGGGTACCGCAAACGGCTGCTGTTGGGTGCAGTGATGCTGCCAGTGCTAGCACGGATGCGGCGTCCGCCAGACGTCCGGTGATATCCGTGGCTAGATGTTGAACATTTGCGAGTGCAAGCACGTGCGGCCTCTCTGGCACCGTCAAGTCTGTGCAATGTGCTGCTAGTGCTCGTGCAACTGAATGAACCGCATATTCATGCTCTTCAAGGTCCTTGCCACTGCCGAGAAGCGCCGAGGCCAAGCTCGCATCCGCGGTTGCATCGCCTTGGCGGCGAACGGTGCCAGCAAGTACCCGACTAGTAACGAGGTCACCGGTGCGGCGCACGAGTAACTCAGGAGTGGCTCCGATCAAGCCTGCGACACTAAATGTCCAGCAGGAGGGGTACCTCTGGGCAAGATTCAACAGGAGATGTCGCATATCAAGGGCACCATCGACATGTGCCACTACATCGCGCGCCAAGACCACTTTGTCGAGTTCGCCAGCATTAATGCGCCTGATGGCTTCGGCCACCGCACCTTGCCATTCGGGGGCGGTAAGTGACCCTTCCGCCCAGCGCACCGCGGCTGGCTTGGCTGGTGCGGACACTGGTCGGACCGCCTTGCGGGGATCATGATCCGGGTCCACCACGGTGACCCAGGCCTGGCCGCCGCGACGGCCGATAATGACTTTCGGGACCGTGATGATCGAGGTACCCGGGGTCGGGTCGAAGGCAAATGATGCGAATGCAACCGGGCCGGTGCCGGGTACATCCACGGTGTCGTCAATCACTTTCTCAGCGCACCATTTAGACCACCAGCGCTGAGCCCGGCTAAAACGTTCGGGCCCGCTGACCTCGAGTTGGGCAGCCACACCCCAACCAACTAGACCTTCACCGCCGCGTACCCAAGCCACCGGATCGGCAACTGGCAGCCGCGCCAAGAGGGCCTGGGGGTCCGGGATTGGTCGGGTCTGCACGATGATTCGGGCAGGTTCTGGGGTGGCGCCCAAGCGAGACAAGGCTTTGTTAACCACCCCGATAGTTTAGATGCCCACGGTACTTAAGGCAGCACGAGTGTCTGGAAGGATAGGGGTGTGACGCGCGCTGATCTGACCAAAGCCCCCATCGATGTCGCCGCCATGTTTGATGGGGTCGCAGAACGTTATGACCTAACCAACGATGTGCTGGCGCTGGGCCAAACCCGGCGCTGGCGCAAGGCCGTGTTGGCCGCCGTGGCTCCGCTACCCGGGGAGCGGATTTTGGATCTGGCCGCCGGCACCGGCACCTCGAGTTTGCCATTTGCCGAGCTGGGGGCCGACGTCTTCCCCACCGATTTCTCACTGGGCATGCTCAAGGTAGGCCGCGAGCGGTTACCGCAATTGCCATTTGTGGCCGGTGATGGTCTAGCCCTGCCCTATCGCGATGGGGTGTTTGACGCGGCCACCATCTCATTTGGGCTGAGAAATTTGGCCGACCTGGCCGCCGGCTTGACGGAGTTAAGGCGCGTGGTGCGACCCGGTGGCCGGCTGGTCAGCTGCGAGTTTTCGCAGCCAACCTGGGCCCCATTTCGCACCGTGTACACCGAGTATCTGATGAAAGCCTTGCCAGCGGTGGCAACTAGGGTCGCGAGTAATCCGGAAGCCTACGTATACCTAGCCGAGTCGATCCGGGCTTGGCCCGACCAGCGGGAGTTAGCGGCGCACCTGCAAGCTGCGGGCTGGGCCCGGGTGCAGTGGCGCAACCTAACGGGTGGGATCGTGGCCCTGCACCGAGGGGTTAACCCGGGGCCGGATGCCACTGCGTGAGTATGGGCTGCCGCACTATACTTGGGGAGATCGTGAAGGCTTTCACAAGAGCGCAAAGTTGATGGTATCTCGCGGTCACGGGCACCGGGTAGCACAACTCAGTATTGATGAATCCAGTCGGCAGCTGCAAGGAGTGATGGAACTGCGGTGAACGTCTACACGCCGATTTTGATCCTTGGCATCCTTGCTTTCGCATTTGCGGTTTTTTCGGTTGGCATTGCGACGTTCACCGGTCCGAAGCGTTACAACAGAGCTAAGTACGACGCGTACGAGTGTGGCATTGAGCCGACACCGCAGCCGGTGGGTGGTGGCCGCTTTCCGGTTAAGTACTACCTAACGGCAATGTTGTTTATTGTTTTTGACATTGAAATTGTTTTTCTCTACCCGTGGGCTGTCGCATTTGATCGCCTAGCGGTATTTGGTTTAATTGAAATGCTGGTATTTATCGCCACTGTCCTCGTTGTTTACGCCTACGTCTGGCGTCGACGTGGACTCGAGTGGGACTGACGGGAAAATAATGGGACTTGAAGAAGCTCTACCATCGGGTGTCCTACTAACAACGGTTGAGAAGGTTGCGGGATACGCGCGTAAAGGTTCGCTTTGGCCGGCAACTTTTGGGCTTGCCTGCTGCGCTATTGAGATGATGGCGGTTGGGAGCGCTCGCTATGACCTAGCGCGATTCGGCATGGAGGTCTTTCGAGCCTCACCGCGACAAGCGGACCTCATGATCGTCGCGGGCCGAGTGAGTCAAAAGATGGCGCCCGTGCTGCGTCAGGTCTACGATCAAATGCCCGGCCCAAAATGGGTGTTAGCGATGGGTGTTTGCGCATCGAGCGGTGGGATGTTCAACAACTACGCGATTGTGCAAGGTGTTGACCACGTGGTTCCGGTGGATATTTACCTACCCGGTTGCCCGCCGCGCCCGGAGATGTTAATCGATGCGATTTTGAAACTGCATGACCAAATCCAAGATATGAAATTAGGTGTTAATCGAAAGACCCAAATTATCGCCTTGGAATCGGCGGCACTCCAGGCCCCAACAACCTTGGAGATGAAGGGGCTGCTGCGATGACCAGCAACCCGCTCCCGGTGGTGCCCGCAGGTGCCAGACAGATTGACGTCATCGACGTTCAGCATGGGGCATTTGGAATCCACGGTTCTGGCGATACCAGCGGATTTGGCGGGTTGATCGACCCTCGGGTGCTCCCAGCACCCAGTTTGCCGCCGTTTGGCGGCTGGTTTGATGAATTGGCCGAAGAGCTGGAGCTCTCGCTGACCGCCCGCGGTATCCCGATGGCAAGCGCGGTCGAAAAAGTGGTGGTAGATCGTGGTGAGATCACCTTCTTTGTTCGGCGTGAGCTACTACTCGCGTTCGCGACCACCTTGCGCGATGAGCCCGGTCTTCGCTTTGAGTTCTGCAGCGGTGTCAATGGAGTCCACTACCCAAATGACCTGGGCCGCGAACTGCATGCTGTCTATCATCTTTTCTCGATCACCCACAATCGCCGGATCCGGCTCGAAGTCGCCGCACCTGATGCCGATCCGCACCTCCCGTCCTTGGTTGCCATTTATCCAACCAATGACTGGCATGAGCGCGAGACATGGGATTTCTTCGGAATCATTTTTGACGGACATCCGGCCTTGACCCGAATTGAAATGCCTGATGACTGGCCGGGGCACCCGCAGCGCAAGGACTACCCGCTCGGTGGCATCCCGGTTGAATACAAGGGCGCTACCATCCCGCCGCCGGATCAGCGGAGGGCTTACAACTGATGTCGACCGATCACTTGACCGACCCTTATGCCAGCTCCTATGAAACCGGCGACGAGACCATCTATAACGTATCGGGCGGCGACTGGGACACCATCACCGCGGCGCCGGATGGCGAGAAGGAACGCATCGTTGTCAACATGGGTCCGCAGCACCCGTCAACCCACGGCGTGCTGCGCTTAATTGTCGAACTTGAGGGTGAGACCGTAACCCAAGCCAGGTGCGGTATCGGTTACCTGCATACCGGCATTGAAAAGAACATGGAATTTAGGTCCTGGGTGCAGGGAGTTACGTTTGTTACCAGAATGGACTATCTAGCACCGTTCTTCAATGAGACGGTCTACTGTCTTGCGGTTGAGAAACTGCTTGGGGTCACCGATCAAATCCCAGAGCGAGCTAGTGCCATTCGGGTTCTAATGATGGAATTGAACAGGATCTCCTCGCATCTGGTAGCGCTGGCCACCGGCGGCATGGAGCTGGGTGCTCTCACCGCGATGATCTTTGGCTTCCGCGAGCGTGAACTGATCCTTGATGTATTCGAAATGGTTACCGGCTTGCGCATGAACAGCGCCTATATTCGACCTGGTGGTGTTGCGCAGGACTTACCGGCCGATGGGGTTGCGAAAATCCGTGAGATGCTGCCGCTACTGCGAAAGCGATTAAAGGACACCACCGATCTATTGGTTGATAATTCAATCTGGATGGGCCGCACTTCGGGGATTGGTTACCTCGATCTCACGGGCTGCATGGCGCTTGGAGTTTCGGGGCCGGTACTTCGTGCCACCGGCCTACCCCACGACCTACGAAAGAGCCAGCCATATTGCGGTTACGAAACATATGAGTTCGATGTTGTCACCGAAACCACCTGCGATGCTTACGGTCGTTTCTTGATCCGTGTGGGAGAGATGCAACAGTCCATTCGCATCGTGGAACAAGCACTTGATCGGCTCGAGAAGCCGGGTCCGGTGATGATCGCTGATAAGCGGATCGCTTGGCCGGCGCAATTGGCCATCGGTGCGGATGGTCAGGGTAATTCAACAGACCATATTCGTGAAATAATGGCCGAGTCGATGGAAGCTCTAATCCACCATTTCAAACTGGTCACCGAAGGTTTCAAAGTTCCGGTCGGTCAGGTGTACACGGCAATCGAATCGCCGCGTGGCGAGCTTGGCTGCCATCTTGTTAGCGCGGGTGGCACCCGGCCGTATCGGGCGCATTTTCGTGATCCGTCATTTACCAACCTGCAGTCTGTGGCAGCGATGAGTGAGGGTGGGCAGGTGGCAGACCTAATTGCCGCGGTCGCCAGCATCGATCCTGTCATGGGCGGGGTCGACCGGTAGTACCCAATCTAAACGAGAGCGACGCAGCATAATGACTATCAGTGAGATAACTCGCAACCAGATGCGTGAACTGGCTGCGCGCTACCCGAAATCGCGATCGGCATTACTACCGATGCTGCATCTGGTGCAAAGTGTTGAAGACGAAGTAACCACCGACGGCATCAACGCCTGTGCTGAAGTCCTTGGAATCACCTCGGCGGAGGTAACAGCGGTCGCCAGCTTCTACACAATGTACAAGCGCAAGCCGGTTGGTAAGCATCACATTGGCGTTTGCACAAATACCTTGTGCGGGTTACTAGGGGGCGATGCGGTCTTCTCGGCACTCAGTGAGCGTCTTGGTGCCAAGAACAATGAGTCCAGCGCTGATGGTGAATTTTGGCTGGAGCGGATCGAATGCCAGGCGGCCTGCACCCACGCACCGGTGATGACCGTCGATTGGGAGTTTATGGACGATGTCACGCCGGCTGGCGCTGTGGAAGTAGTGGACCGGCTAGCACGAGGCGAGCGGGTTCAGTCCACTCGCGGTCCTGTTATTCGCGATTTCAGGGCCACCGAACATACCTTGGCGTATCCACTTGATGGCTTGGTCAATGAAGGGGAAGCCGTGGATGCGAAAATGCTGGTCGGTCTTCGCCTTGCTAAGGAGCGCGGCATGAGCGCGGCCTCGGTACCGGCGGGGGAGGCGTGATGATTACTTCCGGGCTGACACCCATCATCACTGAGCACTGGGATAAACCAGATCTTTATACGATCGAGGGCTACCGCCGAGTCGGTGGCTATCGGGCACTGGCGGCCGCATTGCGGCTGGATCCCGATGCGATTATTGGGCAGATCAAGGACAGCGGGCTTAGAGGACGCGGGGGCGCGGGTTTCCCGACGGGCATGAAGTGGGGGTTCGTCCCGCAAAACGATGGCAAGCCCCACTATTTAGTTGTTAACGCTGATGAATCCGAGCCCGGTGCTTGCAAGGACATTCCGATTATGTTGGCGAATCCGCATGCACTGGTCGAAGGCGTCATCATCGCCTCCTATGCGATTAGAGCGAGCCATGCCTTCATCTACATTCGCGGTGAAGTCCCACACGCCATCCGCAAGGTAGCCAATGCGGTAGAGCAGGCACGCGCAGCGGGGTTCATTGGCGAGAATATTCTTGGCAGTGGATTCGCACTAGACGTAGTGGTTCACTCCGGTGCCGGTGCCTATATCTGCGGAGAAGAAACCGCGCTGTTGGATTCGCTGGAGGGTTACCGTGGGCAACCCCGGCTCAAGCCACCATTCCCGGCGGTTGCGGGTCTGTACGCCTCACCCACGGTGATCAACAATGTCGAAACCATCGTCAACATCCCCTACATCATGGATCGCGGGGTGGCCTGGTTCCGGCAATTCGGTACCGAGAAATCCCCCGGCTTCAAAGTGTTCTCAATATCGGGCCATGTGGTTCGCCCCGGTATCTACGAGGCGCCACTTGGCATCACGATGAATGAACTCCTCGACTACGCGGGTGGTATCAGGGGCGGCGGCCGGGTTAAGTTCTGGCTGCCGGGTGGCTCATCGGTGCCCATGTTGACAGCAGATCACCTTGATACGCCGATGACCTACGAAGACATGGCGGCGGCCGGTACCATGCTCGGCACGGGCACCCCAATGCTCTTCGACGAAACTGTCAGTGTCGTTAAGGCCGTAACGCGCTGGCTTGAGTTCTACAAGCATGAGTCCTGCGGTAAATGCACGCCGTGCCGGGAGGGTACCTACTGGATCACCGGCGTACTCGAAAAGTTTGAGCACGGCCACGGTTCACCGGCCGAAGTAGACACCCTGGTAAATCTTTGCTCGCAAATCGCAGGTCGGTCCTTCTGCGCACTGGGTGACGCGGCTGCGACCCCGTACCCGGCAGCACTGAAGTACTTCCGCCAAGAGTTTGAAGCTGCCATGACCTTGTCCGCTGATGAGCAATTCAATCCGGTGGCGTCCTACGTCTTTGCGGAAGCGGCAACGCGATGACTATTACAAGCAATGCTGGGTCAGATCTCAGTCCGCAGACCGAGATGGTGACCGTCGTTGTTGATGGGGTCGCAATTGAAATCCCCAAGGGCACTTTGGTAATCCGGGCAGCTGAATTACTCGGTATTGAGATCCCACGTTTTTGCGATCACCCACTACTCGAACCGGTCGCTGCCTGCCGCATGTGTCTGGTAGACATTGAAGGCGTACCGAAACCGCAGCCAGCCTGTGCGCAGGTGGTTTCCGATGGCATGCAGGTGCGAACTCAATTGACTTCGCCTATTGCGCGCGAGGCCCAAGAGGGGGTGATGGAGTTCTTGCTCCTGAATCACCCACTGGATTGTCCGGTGTGCGACAAGGGTGGTGAATGCCCGCTACAAAACCAAGCCATGAGTGCTGGTCGACCGGATTCGCGGTTCGAAGAAGAGAAGCGCACTTTCCCGAAGCCGATAAACGTGAGTGCGCAGATCCTGCTCGACCGGGAACGCTGTGTCTCGTGTGCCCGCTGCACCCGATTCGCAGAGCAGATCGCCGGTGATCCGATGCTCGAGTTGCTCGAACGCGGGTCAATGCAGCAAGTTGGCACCGCAGCCGATCAGCCATTTGACTCTTACTTCTCGGGTAACACCGTCCAAATCTGCCCAGTCGGGGCTTTAACAAGCGCGGCGTACCGATTCCGGTCACGGCCATTTGACCTAGTGTCGGTGCCAACAACCTGTGAGCATTGCGCCTCAGGTTGCTCACTTCGGACAGACCATCGTCGCGGCACGGTCACCCGCCGGTTGGCATGGGACGAACCCGCGGTGAACGAAGAGTGGAACTGCGACAAAGGCCGATTTGCCTTCACCTATTTGGAGCGGGGCCGGGTGGCCACGCCATTGATTCGTGAAGACGGCGAACTGAGAGTTGCATCATGGCCGGAAGCCCTGGATTTCGCCGCGCGCGGTTTGGCAGCCGCCACCAGCCATGGCGTACTTGTTGGAGGCCGTTCAACGATTGAAGATTCGTATGCATACGCTCGCTTCGCCAGAGTCGCGCTACAAACCGACAATATTGACTTCCGGGTGCGTGACTCATCGGATGAAGAAGCCCAATTCCTGCGGGCTGCGGTGGCGGGCACTGCTGTGCGTACGACCTATGAATCACTTGAGAAGGCTCCGGCGGTATTGCTAATTGCCTTCGAGCCAGAGGATGAATCCCCGATTGTGTTTTTACGCCTGCGCAAGGCGGCTCGGGGCGGCACCCGCATCTACTCCGTGGGTGCGTTAGCCACCCGCGGATTAGCCAAAATGATGGGAACCTTGATTCCGGCAAGGCCTGGTGCAGAAGGCTCGGCACTCGCGGGGTTAACCGAGCAGGTGCGCGCGGATCTGAGCACCCGGGGCGCGGTCATCATGGTGGGTGAGCGCATCGCTGGTGTCGAAGGTGGCGCCACCGCGGTACTTGAACTAGCCCGGACGACCGGTGCGGCCGTTACCTGGGTGCCTCGCCGGGCCGGTGAACGCGGGGCGCTGGATGCGGGTGCCCTAGCGGGTTTGCTGCCGGGCGGCCGGCCGCTAACCGATGCAGTTGCCCGCGGGGCGGTCGCTGCCGCGTGGGGAGTTGACTCGTTGCCAGCAACCGTTGGCTTGGCTGGTACCACCATGCTGCAAGCGATTAAGGCTGGTGACATCGGAGCGATAATTACCGCGGGTGTCGAACTGGCAGATTTCCCAGACCCAGCACTTGGCCACGACGCCATCGAAGCTGCCGCTTTCGTGGTTGCCCTTGAGAATCACCACTCAGCGATTACTGAACTCGCTGACGTGGTTTTCCCGGTGGCAGTAGTGACCGAAAAATCCGGAACCTTCATGAACTGGGAAGGCCGACCGCGACCATTCGCGCAAACCTTCAAGGATGCACTTGTGATGTCCGATGCGGTAGTCCTTGGAATGTTGGCACGCGCGATGGACGTACCGATCGGTGCCAGTGATGTTTCGGGTATCCGGAAAGAACTTGGCGCACTGGGAGCCTGGGCAGGAGAGCGAGCGGAGCAGCCGAACACACCGCCAGGTCGGGTTGTGGACGGTGACTACCTAGTCAGTTCCTGGCGTGCGCTCATTGACAATGGTGTGATGCAGGAGGGTGAGCCATACTTGGCAGCAACGGCACCTGCAGTGACCGCCAAGGTTTCGCCGGCAACCGCCAATGCTCTTGGTAAACCGGAGCAGGTTACCGTGACGGGCCCGCTCGGGTCGATAACACTGCCGCTGCAAATCGGTGACGTAGTCGACGGGGTTGTGTGCTTGCCGCTCAACTCCCCGGGCTGCGCCATTTATCGAGATCTTGGCGTGCGAGCTGGCGAGGCCGTGGCAATGGGGGGTGCGGTGTGACCGAATCCCAGTTCGGAGTTTTTGGTATCGACCCATGGTGGCTGGTACTGCTAAAAGTCTTGGCCATCTTTGTAATGCTGGTACTTCTCACCCTGTTCACCATTTGGTGGGAGCGTCGGGTGGTATCTCGGATGCAGAACCGAATCGGCCCAAACCGTGTCGGACCATTTGGTTTGCTGCAGTCCTTGATGGATGGTTTCAAGTTGGGCCTGAAGGAAGAGATCATCCCCAAGGCAGCACACGTAGGTGTTTACTGGATTGCCCCGGTGATTTCGGCAACCGCTGCTTTTCTGGCATTTGCCGTCATCCCATTTGGCCCTACGGTCTCGATTTTCGGGGTGGAAACACCATTGCAGCTGACAGACTTTCCGGTCTCGGTGCTCTATATATTGGCGATTGCCTCGATTGGCATTTATGGGATTGTGCTTGCGGGTTGGTCATCGGGCTCGACCTACCCCCTCCTGGGCGGCCTTCGCTCCAGCGCCCAGATGATCTCCTATGAAATCGCAATGGGTATGTCATTTGTCGCTGTGTTCTTGTATGCCGGGTCAATGTCAACTTCTGAGATCATTTCGGCGCAGGAGCCAATTTGGTTCGCGGTGATCTTGCTTCCGTCATTCCTGATCTACGTAACTTCCATGGTCGGGGAAACCAACCGGGCGCCGTTTGATCTGCCCGAAGCCGAAGGAGAACTAGTCGGTGGGTTCCACACCGAGTACTCCTCATTGAAGTTTGCCATGTTCTTCCTAGCTGAGTACATCAACATGGTTACGGTTTCGGCATTGGCGACAACTTTATTTCTGGGCGGTTGGCTGGCCCCTTGGCCAATCTCGCTCTGGGAGTCGGCAAATACCGGTTGGTGGCCGCTACTTTGGTGGTTGGCAAAGGTGCAAATCTTCATCTTCGTGTTCATCTGGCTGCGGGCCACCCTCCCACGTCTTCGTTACGACCAGTTCATGAAATTTGGCTGGAAGGTACTGATTCCCGCTTCGATAATTTGGATCATGATCGTTGCTGCGGCTCGGGTTTTGCGAAATGATGTCGAGTTGAGCAATCGACAGTTACTGATTATCGGGGCCGTGGTTATCGCCGGGCTTTTGGTGGTTTCTTGGTTTGCCCAAGGGACGATCGATCGGCGGGAAGCAGCGCGCAGATTAGTGCGTAGTGAGATCGAGAACCGCCCTTATGACCCGATGGCCGGTGGTTTCCCGGTCCCGCCGATGCCGGGACAGCAGGCCGTACTCACCTCACGGCGATCGGGTAGCCCAGTAGTGCAACAGGAGGCCCTCGATGGCTGAACTTCCGCAGGTGGTGCGTGGCTTCGGTGTCACTTTCGCCACCATCTTCAAGAAGGTAGTGACCGAGCAGTATCCGGAGCAGGCCGCCAAGTTCCCACCGAAGCCGCGCTACCACGGTCGGCACCAGCTCAACCGTTGGGCTGATGGCCTGGAGAAATGCATTGGCTGTGAGCTGTGTGCTTGGGCCTGCCCTGCCGACGCCATCTTTGTGCAGGGTGCGGACAATCAAGAAGGTGATAGGCACTCACCGGGGGAGCGTTACGGTCGGGTGTACCAGATCAACTACCTACGTTGCATCTTCTGCGGATTGTGTATCGAGGCGTGCCCGACCAGGGCGCTGACAATGACGAATGAGTTTGAGCTGGCAGATAACAACCGCGCTGATCTGATCTTCGAAAAGCAGGATCTACTGGCACCGTTGTTGCCCGGGATGCTCGCACCTCCGCACGCGATGGTGCCGGGCACCACCGACACCGATTACTACGCAAATAAGATCACCGGTTCGGTACCCGAGCAAGTTGCCGCCGCGAATGAAGAGCAGGCTGCTCCATGATCGAGGGAAATTTTGGCGAGGAGATCGTCTTTTGGGTCAGCGGTGGGCTAGCGGTGCTCGGGGCCCTAGGCATGATTTTGTCAAAAAAAGCTGTACACAGTGCCCTTTGGGTAGCACTGACCATGATCAACCTAGCAATTTTGTATGTTGCCAATTCGGCTCCTTTCCTTGGCATGGTGCAGGTCATTGTCTATACCGGCGCGGTGATGATGCTGTTCCTCTTCGTCTTGATGGTGGTCGGTGTTGATTCATCCGACTCGCTAATCGAAACTCTCAAGGGTCAGCGGTTAGTGGCTATCGTGCTGGCCCTGGGCCTTGGGATCTTGCTGATCGCCGGTGTCGGGGCGGGCCTTACCGATTTGGTGCCGGCTGGTCTGGACGCGGCCAATGGTTTAGACGGCGGTAATGTGCAAGGGATCGCGCGCCTTCTTTTCACCGAATACCTAGTTGCCTTCGAAGTCACTTCGGCCCTGCTCATTACCGCAGCGCTCGGTGCCATGGTGCTGGCACATCGAGAGCGTTGGCTACCGCGTGCGAGCCAGGAGGAACTGTCCAAAGCTCGATTCATGGGGCCGGGACACCCGGGTAACCTGCCCAGCTCCGGTACCTATGCGCGCCACAATGCGGTTGACACGCCAGCCCTGCTCCCTGATGGTTCAACGAGTGACCTGAGTATTCCCGGGCCGCTTGTGGCTCGTGGTGATGTCCGACCGATCGATCATCACGATGTCGAACAAATCGAAAGCCTTGGCGGGGGGGCGAAGTGAACCCGGCTAATTACGTGGTTTTGTCCGCTGTCCTCTTTAGCCTTGGCGCAATCGGCGTGCTGGTGCGCCGCAACGCGATCATCGTCTTCATGAGCGTCGAGTTAATGCTTAACGCAGCAAACCTTGCATTTGTTGCTTTCGCGAGAATGAACGGAAATCTAGATGGCCAAGTGGCTGCATTCTTCGTCATGGTGGTGGCGGCCGCTGAAGTTGTGGTCGGGCTCGCCATCATCGTGACTATTTTCAGAAGTAGACGCTCTGCCTCAATTGATGAACCGAATCTACTCAAGTACTAACCGCACCCGACAGGGCCGACGAAGAGGATCTGACCGTGATTGAGCTCATGCCCGCGGAGGGCGTGTTCTCCCTGATCTGGGTGCTCATTGCATTGCCACTTCTTGGAGCGGGAATACTGCTGCTCGGTGGTCGTCGCACCAATTCTTGGGGCCCCTACCTCGGGGTGTTCACCGTGGTTGGGTCCGCGGTGCTCGCGGTGTTGATGCTGTTAGCCATGATGGGGCAACCTGCAGAAGAGCGTTCGGTCGGCCAAACTCTTTTCACTTGGGTCTTTGCCGGTAGCTTTCAAGCGGATATGGCTTTCCAGCTGGACCAACTTTCGATGGTGTTTGTGCTGCTCATCACCATTGTCGGTTCCCTAATTCATATCTACTCCATCGGTTACATGTCGCATGATGTCGACAAGCGCAAATTCTTTGGCTATCTGAACTTGTTCGTTGCTGCGATGCTCTTGCTGGTTCTCGCCAATAACTACTTCCTGCTGTATGTCGGCTGGGAGGGTGTCGGTTTGGCGAGCTACCTGTTGATCGGTTTCTGGCAAATCAAGCCCACCGCAGCAGCGGCGGCCAAAAAGGCTTTCATCATCAACCGGGTGGGTGACGTTGGCCTCAGCCTGGCGATCATGGTCATGTTTGTGACCTTCGGCTCGGTCTCATTTCAGGATGTGTTCGGCCAATCCGGTGAAGCGAGTGAAGGCACCTTGACTGCGATCGGATTGCTCCTGCTCCTAGCGGCATGCGGCAAGTCGGCACAATTCCCGCTACAAGCATGGCTCCTAGACGCCATGGAGGGTCCGACCCCGGTTTCTGCACTTATTCACGCCGCAACAATGGTCACGGCGGGTGTCTACCTGATCGTGCGTAGCAATGCGGTATTCGATCGAGCGGTGTGGGCCGCGGCCGCGGTGGTCCTTGTTGGCCTGATAACGATTTTCATGGGAGCCATCATCGGGTCCGCGAAGGACGATATTAAAAAGTCTCTTGCTGGTTCCACGATGAGTCAGATCGGCTACATGATCTTTGCGGCTGGCCTCGGCCCAATCGGTTATGTCTTTGCGATTTTCCATCTTTTGACCCACGGCGTGTTCAAGGCCGGGTTATTCCTTGGTGCCGGGTCCGTCATGCATGGCATGAAGGACAACGTGAACATGCGCCGTTATGGTGCGCTGCGCGGATTAATGGTCATTACTTTCGTAACTTTCTTGGCTGGCTATCTAGCGATCATGGGAATTCCGCCATTTGCGGGCTTCTGGTCAAAGGATGAGATCATCCATGCCGCGTTTGAGCGTAGTTGGGTCATTGGTGCCGCGGCGATTTTAGGCGCTGGTATCACCGGCTTCTACATGACTCGCATGGTCGCGATGACCTTCTTCGGCAAGGCTCGTTGGGAGGATGACGTTCACCCACATGAGTCACCGGCGGTAATGACGGTGCCACTCGTCATCTTGGCCCTCGGCTCGACGTTCTTGGGCATGGCCTTGTTGTTCTGGGGCAATATTGAATCTTGGCTCGAGCCGGTGGTCGGGTTTGCGAGTGGGCCCACCACGCTCTCATCCATAACCCTCATGGCAATCACATTGGTGGTCGTACTGGTTGGCGCCTTTATCGGCTGGCGTCAGTACGGAGCCAATCCGGTGCCGATCGAAGCGCCGCGTGGAAACTGGTTAACTCGAGCGGCGCGACGCGACCTTTACGGTGACCTTGTCAATGAAGTGGTTATCGTGCGACCCTCATTCGCCCTGGCCCGCTGGCTTGCCTGGTTCGACTCAGCATGGATTGACGGCATTGTCAACGGTAGTGCGGCGTTCGTGGGTGGCGCAGCAGGGCGCATTCGCCGCACCCAATCAGGGTTTGCCAGGTCCTATGCACTTTCAATGCTCGGCGGTGCCGTCTTGATTGTTGCTGCTCTCGTGCTGGTGAGGCTGTCATGACCCCGTGGTTGACAATCCTTGCGGTCGTACCCCTGCTCGGCAGCGTCATCGTGGTTTTGCTGCCCAAGTCACGCCCAGTCTTGGCGAAGCAACTGGCGCTGGCGATCTCGTTGGTCACTTTGGTGTTGACCGTGCTGATGGCCCTGCAGTTCAATGGTGCATCCAGCGACCCTTTCCAGTTTGTGGAGTCCTATCCGTGGATTCCGGCATTTGGTATTTCGTACTCAGTGGGGGTTGATGGAATCGGGCTGGTCTTAATTGCCCTAGCTGCGACCTTGGTACCAATCGTGGTCATCGCTGGTTGGCGCGATGTCGATGCCACCAGCGGTGGATCGGTTAAGGGTTACTTCGCGCTGATTTTGGCCCTGGAATCCATGATGATCTGGGTGTTCGCTGCCACCGACGTATTCATGTTCTACGTTTTCTTTGAGGTCATGCTTATCCCGGTTTACTTCATGATCGGTCGATACGGCGGCCCGCAACGGTCCTACGCGGCCGTTAAGTTCCTGCTCTACAGCCTGCTCGGTGGCCTCTTCATGCTGGCCGCAATGATCGGCCTGTATGTAGTTTCAGCCCAGATGACCGGCCAAGGCACTTTTGACTATCTGACACTGGTGGGGTTGGAGATGGATCCAACGACCGAGCGGATTCTCTTCCTCGGCTTCTTCTTGGCCTTTGCCATCAAGGCACCGTTGTGGCCATTTCACACTTGGTTACCTGACGCGGCGAGTGCGGCCAAGCCCGGAACCGCGGTACTACTCATCGGAGTGCTCGACAAGGTAGGCACCTTCGGAATGATCCGGTACTGTCTGCCGATTTTCCCGGCTGCGAGCGAATTTTATGCTCCGGTCGTGATCGGCATGGCACTTGTCGGCATCTTCTACGGGGCGTATGTGGCCTTGAATCAAAATGACATGAAGCGGTTGTTTGCCTATTCATCGATGTCGCATTTCGGATTCATTGCGTTGGGTATTTTCGTCTTCACCACAGTCGCCCAAAGTGGCTCGATGGTTTACATGGTTGCCCACGGACTTTCTACAGCCGCACTGTTCTTGACCGCAGGATTCTTGATGCAGCGCGCCAATGGCTCGAGCCTTATTTTTGATTTCGGGGGAGTGAACAAGGCGGCACCGGTACTTGCCGGGTTTTTCATGTTTGCCGCCCTGTCATCGCTGGCGCTGCCAGGTTTGGTGTCCTTCGTCGGTGAGTTCATGGTGCTGCTCGGGACCTTCCAGCGCTACCTGTTCGTTGGCGGGGTGGCGACCTTGGGCATCGTGATCACGGCGGCGTATGTACTACGCCTCTATCAGAAAACTATGACCGGTCCACTTGCGGTCAAATTGGTCGGCATGCCTGACCTAGGCGCTCGTGAGGTCATAGCTCTAATGCCGGTTGTGGTGCTGACATTAGTGCTCGGGCTCTTCCCGGCCCCGATCTTAAATGTCATCAACCCCGCGGTGGATCGCGTGATGACGACGATCGCGGCCAAGGACCCCGGACCCACGGTTTCAAGTGAAGGGAGCGGCCGGTGAGTACCCTCGCCGCGGTGAGCGTGGATGTACCGTTCACCCTCCCAATAGTTGATTACAACGCTATTGCGCCCTTACTGATTTTGTTGGGGGCCGGTGTGATTTCGGTCTTGGTGGAAGCTTTACTACCACGCGGCTCACGTCGGTTCATCCAATTATTCATCGTGTTCGGAGCCTTGGTTGCTTCCCTTGTTTGGATCTTTACGATCACCGGGATCCGCGTGGTGACAGCCGAAGGCGCGATAGCCATTGACGGTCCAGCATTGGTGATGCAGGGTTCCATCTTGGTTTTAGCGATCCTTGGCGCCTTATTGATGGCCGAACGCTCGGTGGATCCCAGTGGTGATGTTTTTGCCGCACGCGCATCAGCCTTACCCGGCTCCGAGGACGAAAAGCAGTTCACGGCGCGTGGGTACCTCCAGACCGAAGTTTGGCCACTGTTCTTGTTCGCGGTATCGGGCATGGTGTTATTCGTCTCAGCCAATGACCTATTGCTCATGTTCGTGTCACTTGAAGTCATGTCCCTGCCCCTTTATCTATTGGCTGGCATGGCGCGCCGCCGCCGCCTGCTCTCGCAGGAAGCTGCCCTTAAGTACTTTCTGCTGGGGGCCTTCTCCTCCGCCTTCTTCATTTATGGAGTGGCTCTGGTCTACGGTTACGCGGCTTCCACCCAATTGCCGCAGATCGCGAGTGTTTTGACGGCCAAGCCCGGCCAGACTTCCTTGGCCTTGATAGGCATGGCATTGATCTTGGTGGGCCTGCTCTTCAAGGTTGCTGCGGTGCCTTTCCACCAGTGGACCCCTGACGTGTATCAGGGTGCACCGACAGCCGTAACCGGCTTCATGGCCGCCACGGTAAAGATCGCCGCCTTCGGTGCGCTGATGCGCGTCCTGTATGTCGCCTTCGGTGGCATGCGCTGGGACTGGGTACCGATGATGTGGATAATCGCCGGCTTGACCATGCTGGTTGGGTCGGTCATCGCCATCAGTCAAAGTGATATCAAGCGGATGCTGGCCTACTCCTCAATTGCGCAGGCTGGATTCATTCTGGTGGGAGTAATCGCTGCGAGCCCGGCTGGCCTTGCCGGTGCACTGTTTTATCTAATTGCTTATGGGTTTACGACAATCGGGGCCTTCGCGGTGATTTCAATTGTCCGTGACGAGTCCGGTGAGGCCACCAATTTGTCCAAATGGGCCGGGCTGGGCCGCAAATCCCCGCTCGTCGGTGGTGTCTTCGCGCTATTCATGCTCGGCCTTGCCGGCATCCCACTGACGAGTGGGTTTATCGGTAAATTCAGCGTTTTTGCGGCCGCCCTAGCCAGCGGCGACACCTGGCTGGTAATCGTGGCCGTGGTGGCTTCCCTGATCGCGGCCTTCTTCTACGTGCGAGTGATCGTCGTGATGTTCTTCACTGAGCCCGGGCCCCAGACCGCCTCGGTAGTGGTGCCATCGGTTTTCACCACCATTGCGCTGGCGGCTGGAGCCACCGTGACTTTGGTCCTTGGTATTTTGCCCCAACCGGTCCTGGAATTGGTCAGCAATGCTGGCCTGTTCATTCGGTAGTACCGTTGTCCCATGCTTCGCCCCTCCCTGGACCGCTTCTCAACTGACCCGGTGCTCGAAAGTAAGTTGGCCCAAGGGTTGGCCCGGGTTGAAGCCGCACTTGATCAGGCGGTGCGCAGTGAGTACCCGTTCGTTACCGCCGCCTCAAGGCATTTGGTCGATGCGGGCGGTAAGCGGTTTCGCCCGCTCCTAGTGTTGCTCTCGGCGCATTTTGGTGACCCAGGTAGGCCGGCGGTGATCTCGGCAGCGGTTGCTGTCGAGCTGACCCACGTGGCGACCTTGTATCACGATGACGTGATGGACGAAGCAGCAGTGCGCCGAGGCGCTGACACTGCCAACGCGCGCTGGGGTAATTCGGTGGCTATCTTGACCGGGGACTTCTTGTTCGCCAGGTCCTCGGCGATTTTGGCGGACCTGGGCCCGGATGCGGTTCGCATCCAAGCTCAAACGTTCGAGCGCCTATGTACCGGACAGATTCTTGAATCGGTTGGACCGGCCGATGGGATGGACCCGGTAAAGCATCATCTTGCGGTTCTAGCCGACAAGACTGGGTCCTTGATCGCCACCAGTTGCCGCTACGGAGCCATGATGTCCGGAGCGAGCTCAGATGTCACCGAGACACTGACGCGGTTCGGTGAGCTCATCGGTGTGGCATTCCAATTGGCTGACGATATCGTCGACATCACGTCGGACTCCGTGCAGTCGGGCAAGACCCCGGGCATTGACCTACGCGAGGGAGTGCCTACTTTGGCAACGTTGATGGCGCTGGGAAGTCAAGACCCAGCCGATGGTCGCCTCCGAGAATTATTGGGGCGGCCGTTACCTGATGATGCCGAGCACGCCGAAGCCTTAGCCCTCCTACGGGGCCACGTGGCCTTGGACGAAGCGCGGGCGGAGGCGGGCAGGTGGGCAGATGAGGCCCGATCGGTCCTGGACCCATTACCCGAAGGCGCCCCCAAATCGGCGCTGGCGACACTTTGCGATTACGTGGTGACTCGAACCGGATAAAAACCCGGTCAGTCGGGTTCTATGACTATCAGGGATTCGGCTAGGTCCCCGCGCCGGCTCCTTGTGGTAATCCTCGCCTTGCGTACCGCATCAACCGAGAACACGAGCAGCGCGATCCAGACAATGATGAAGCCAATCCAACGTGAGGGCGACATGGAGTCATGGAAAACAGTGACACCAAAGGTGAAAATAAGTATCGGCGTGGTGTACTGCAGTAGACCGAGCATAGCGAGCGGGATGCGCGTTGCGGCCGCACCGAATGCGAGTAACGGGATCGCGGTAACCGGTCCGAGCAAGAGCAGCAGGAGGGTGATAGTTAAGCCTTCCTGGATGAATGCTGCGGCTAGTGAGCTCTCGAGTGTGATCAGCAAAATAATCGCAACCGGGCTCAGCACCGCGGTCTCGATGGTCAGACTCTCCACGGCACCAAAACCCACGTACTTTTTCAGAAGCCCGTAGAACCCGAATGAGAAGGCTAGGATCAAGCTGATCCACGGCACGGACCCATAGGAGAAGGTGAGCACCAGCACCGCGATTACAGCGAGCCCGACCGCGAACCACTGCATTCTACGCAGCCTTTCACCCAGCAAGATCACCCCGAGGGCGACCGAGACGAGTGGGTTGATGAAGTAGCCGAGCGAGGCTTGAACCACTTCATTAATCGACACTGAGTAGACGTACACCAACCAGTTGATACTCAGCGCAACGGCGGCAACAGTAAGTAGCCCGATTGACTTGCCATCGCGTAACGCGAGTCGCAGCTTTGACCAGCCACGAGTGAGAGTGAGAATTAGGCAAAGGAGCAAGAGTGACCAAATGACTCGATGCGCGACGATTTCGATTGGCGAGACCGAGTCAAGTAGGGCGAAATAAAGGGGGAACATCCCCCAAAGGCCATATGCCGCAACACCAAATAGCAGTCCCCGGGTGTATCTCTTATGTTCGTCCTGATCGGTCAGGATACGGCCCAAGTGTCTTTACCTAAAAGCAAAGTCTGTAGGTCGCCGGCGCCTTGGTCCGCGGTGACTTCGGCAATCTGTTCGCGCATCAAGCGGTCATAAGATGATCGGGTGATGTCCCGGAACACTCCAATTGGGGTGTTCTCCAAGGTGCGCGGGTTAGATAGGCGAGAAAGCGCGAAGGCTAGACCGGGGTCCTTGGCATGCGCGTCGTGGCTGATGATGTTGTCGAGCCCGACTTTGGCAACCTCAACCACCTCTAGGTGGCCATCGGACTTGCGAACGACACCCTTTTCTTGATTCTTTCCAAAGCGAATGGGTTCACCGTGGACTAAGCGCATCATTAGGTCATCGCTCGTATCGGAATCCTTGAGCGGTTCCCAGGCGTTGTCATTGAAGATATTGCAATTTTGGTAGATCTCAACGAGCGCTGCGCCCTCGTGGCCGGCCGCCGCGGTTAGCACCTCGGTGAGGTGCTTGCGGTCTGAGTCGATAGTGCGAGCCACGAAGGTAGCTTCGGCGCCTAGGGCCAATGAGACCGGGTTGAATGAGTAGTCAAGTGAGCCCTGTGGTGAGGATTTAGTGATTTTGCCGCGCTCCGAAGTTGGGGAGTACTGGCCTTTTGTTAAGCCATAAATGCGGTTATTGAAAAGCAAGATTTTGAGATTGACGTTGCGGCGTAACGCATGGATTAAGTGGTTACCACCGATACTCAGCGCATCACCGTCGCCAGTGATTACCCAGACCGAAAGATCGGGCCGTGAAGTCGCAAGCCCGGTGGCGATAGCCGGGGCTCGCCCGTGAATGGAATGCAGACCGAACGTATCTAGGTAGTACGGAAAGCGCGATGAGCAACCGATGCCTGATACGAACACGATATTTTCGCGCTTCAAGCCAAGATCAGGCAGGAAGCTTTGGACGGTAGACAAGATTGCGTAGTCACCACAGCCCGGGCACCAACGCACCTCCTGGTCTGATTTGAAATCCTTGGCCGATTGGGGCGCATCTGCTTTGGGTACGAGCGATAGTGCCGGGAATGCATCGGTTGTCATGTCTTCCTCACATGCTCTCCAGTACATCATTGATTACTGCGGCAAGTTCATCTGACTTGAACGGCATACCTCTGACCTGATTGTAGCCGATGATGTCGACGAGATACTTGGCACGAAGCAGCATCGAAAGTTGACCTAGGTTCATCTCGGGTAAAATCACGCAGTCGTATTTCTTCAAAATCGTCCCGAGATTTGACGGCAGAGGGTTGACATGGCGCAGATGAACCTGGGCCACGGATTTACCTTCGCCGCGAACTAAACGGCAGGCGGCACCGATTGGTCCGTAGGTGGAGCCCCACCCAAGGATCAGGACGCGTGCGTCACCAGCTGGGTCATCGACCACAAGTTCTGGGATGCTGCGCGCTACGGCATCGACCTTGGCTTGGCGCAGCCGCACCATCTTGTCGTGGTTGTCGGCGTCATAGGAGATGGTGCCTGCGCCATCGGCCTTTTCAATACCTCCGATGCGATGCTCAAGGCCGGCGGTGCCCGGCACCGCCCAGGGGCGGGCCAGCGTCTCGGGGTCACGCAGATAAGGCCAGAACTCCATGGTGCCGTCCGCGGCTTCATGGTTTAGTTCGGTGGCGAAATTGGGTTCGATCTTCGCTAGCGCGGAGACATCCGGTACGCACCAGGGTTCGGATCCATTTGCTAGGTAGCCATCGGAGAGCAAGAACACCGGGGTGCGGTAGGTGATGGCGATGCGCGCGGCTTCAATCGCGGCGTAGAAACAATCCGAGGGTGACTGCGGGGCAACTATTGGCACTGGGGCTTCACCGTTTCGGCCGAACATGGCCTGCAGCAGATCAGATTGCTCGGTTTTGGTAGGTAAGCCCGTTGATGGGCCACCGCGTTGCACGTCAACCACCAGTAGCGGTAGCTCAAGTGAGACAGCGAGCCCGATTGCTTCTGACTTCAAGGCCACGCCGGGCCCCGAAGTGGTGGTGACACCAAGTGCGCCGCCGTAGGAGGCTCCTATCGCGGCGCCGACACCGGCAATTTCGTCCTCGGCTTGGAAGGTCATCACACCAAAGCGCTTGTGGCGACTTAATTCATGCAGGATGTCAGAAGCTGGCGTGATCGGATAAGAACCAAGGAACAACGTGAGGCCGGATAATTTCGAGGCCGCGATCAAGCCATACGACAGCGCTAGGTTGCCCGACATATTCCGGTAGGTTCCCGCCTTCATCGGCGCGGGGCTGATTTCGTACTGAATTGAGAATTCTTCGGTGGTTTCACCGTAGGACCAGCCGGCTTCAAAGGCTCGCAGATTGGCCTTCATGATTTCGGGCTTCTTGCCGAATTTAGCAGTCAGGAAATCGACCGTGCCCTCGGTGGGCCGGTGGTACAGCCAGCACAGCAGGCCGAGGGCGAACATATTCTTGGCCCGTTCGGCTTCCTTCTTGGAGATATCAAAATCCTTCAAGGCCTCGACCGTCATTGACGTCAGGGCAATCGGATGGACTTTAAATGGCTCGAGAGACCCATCCTCGATCGGATTGGTCTCGTAGCCCACTTTCACCAAATTGCGCTTCGTGAACTCATCGGTGTTGACAATGATGTCCGCGCCTCGTGGTACATCGTTCAGGTTTGCCTTGAGGGCGGCGGGATTCATGGCTACGAGCACATTCGGGGAGTCACCCGGGGTCATGATGTCGTGGTCGGCAAAGTGCAACTGGAAAGCCGAGACCCCCGGCAAAGTGCCGGCGGGAGCCCGAATCTCAGCGGGGAAGTCTGGCAGGGTCGAGAGGTCGTTGCCCATGCCGGCGGTCTCGGACGTGAACCGGTCACCGGCCAATTGCATGCCATCACCTGAGTCACCGGCGAACCGGATTACGACCCTACTGAGTTGGACGACCTGCTTGCTCACGGTGGGTTCTCCTACGTCGAGCGGCCCTAATGGTGCCCCTATTCTGCCGGGCCCACCGGCGCGGCGCAGCCGCGGGTGGAGATTGGCAAGGAGGTATTCGACACTTCCTCGGCCCCCGGCAATACCCTCGGACTTGTGAGTGCCCCCTTGCCCAACCCCCGGATGTACCGGGTGGCCGCCGACCCGAGTCTGCGAGTGCAGATTCTCGACCTAGGCCTGGCCTGTTGCGCCTTAGAGGTGGGCTCGGCCATTGCGACCGGATTGTTGGTGGAAACTGGGCTATTGGATGCGGCTGACGTGGGTGCGAGTCCGGCTTCTGGCACCACGATCTTGCTTATCTCAGGTACCAGCACCGATGCCCTAGCCCCCGCGGTGCTGCGTGCATGGGAGCAACTGCCCGAGCCAAAGGCGGCGGTCTCATTCGGGGCTTGCGCCAATACCGGCGGCCCGTACTGGGATGCCCCGACCGTGACCAAAGGCATTGATCAACTGGTGCCGGTAACTATTTACGTGCCCGGGTGCCCGCCGCGCCCCGAGGCGCTGATCGCCGGGCTGCTCAAGGTCCGCGACGAGATCGAGGTCGCGTGATGCCTGAGATCGAGTCGGTGCTTTGGGCCGGCGAATTTAGGTCGCTGCGTACCCAGGGCTTCCTATTCTTTGATTTCTTGACGGCCTATGAACGCGATGGTCAACTGGCAGTTATTGCGCGAGTAGTAAACCTGGACACGAAGCAGTCGCTGCTGCTTACGGCCAAGGTGGACGCCGACCAAAACTCAATCGCGACTATTTCGGATCTGTATGCCGGAGCGGTTTGGCAGGAACGTGAAACCGCTGAGATGTTCGGGATCAAGTTCATCGGGCTCGGCGATACCCGGCCCCTACTCAGGCGGTCGATGCTCGCCCGCCCGCCCCTACTAAAGTCCAGTGTGCTCGCTGCTCGAATGTTGAAGCCGTGGCCGGGTCAGCCATCGCATCGCAAGCAGCAGCCGGTGGGGGTAGTTGATGATTGGCTGCAAGCATGACAACTGGTGACCGCATGCCAGCTCACTCCCATGGCGTGATCGCTCTCACGGCATCCGCCTGCACCTCATGCATGATATGCGTCCGTGAGTGCCCAGTTTGGTGCATCGAACTCGAATGCCATGATGAAGAAGTAACCGAACCGGGAGCCCGCCGGCCGCGAACAGTCAGTGTGCTTGATGCCTTCACGATTGATTATGGACTATGCATGTACTGCGGGATTTGTGTGGACTTGTGCCCGTTTGATGCGCTGGCTTGGCAGCCAGACTTTGATTACGCAGCTGGTAGCGCGGCCGGTCTGGTTCAAGGCATCAGCGAACTGGAATCCTGGCGAAATAATCTTGATGAGAGCCCGAAGGTCAGCGGTAGTTGACGAACTGAACGGCAAAGTCGAGTTCAGCTTCTTTGACCAAAGCCTGCACAGCCTGTAGGTCATCGCGGCTCTTGCTCGAGACTCGAAGCTCCTCGCCCATCACCTGGGACTTAACGCCCTTGGGTCCGTCATCGCGGATTAGCTTGCCCAGCTTCTTCGCCTGCTCTTGGCTAATACCAGCCTTGAAGGTGCCGTCGATCTTGTACTCCTTGCCAGATGACCGGGGATCCTTGGCTTCGAAGCACTTAAGGCTCAATCCGCGCTTGATGATCTTTTCCTGGAAGACATCCAGCGCCGCCTTCGCTCGTTCCTCGGTGCCGGAGGTGATCTCCACCACTAATTCGCCCTTCCACTCGATGGTGGTTCCGGTGTTCTTGAAGTCGAACCGTTGCGCTAACTCTTTCGCGGCTTGGTTCAGGGCGTTGTCGGCTTCTTGATGATCGACTTTCGAGACGATGTCAAAGCTGCTATCGGCCATTTTGCCTCCTTCAGGAACGTGGGGATATCTTCGCGGAGCGCGGTAGTGGACACCTGACCGGGGTGGTGGCAGCAGCCTGTAGGGTGTGCCGCGTCCCGCCTTCGGGTGTGGCAAGGCAGGTTGCCCGAGTGGCCAATGGGAGCGGGCTGTAAACCCGTCGGTTAACGCCTTCGAAGGTTCGAATCCTTCACCTGCCACCAGCTCGGCCACCAGCTCGGCCCCGTGCTCCGCGGGTGCTACCGAGTCCTTGACTCGTCATGCTCATGGGCGAGGTGCCCGCCAATCAACACTCCGGTGACGAGGACGAGCATCAGTATCGTCATCACCGCATTTTGGAATGCTGGCTCCAGCCCATTCCACTTGGAGTTCAGATACATGATGAACCAGTTGCCGCCGACCGCCATAAAGCCGAAGAAGAAGACGGCCAAGCCGACGATGCCGCCGGCGTAGGTCCACTTTTGGGTATGTCCCCAGCGTGGGCAGGTGCGCGAGGCCTTTAGGCCCCGAACACCGGCGATGATCAGCAAGATGCCCGTGATCGACTCCCCGGCTATCACTCCCGCGTACCCGATGGCCTGGAACCAGGTGGCTTCGATGAATCGCCACTCGAATCCGCTATTCGCGGGCACTCCATCGCCGCTGATGACACCTTGTACGAAGGGCCAGTTACTCCCATTTGGATTCACTGGATTGGTGATGTTGTCGAAGGCAACCACTAGGTAGTAGGACGCGACCATTAAGACAAAGATTGAGGTAACAACGCGTGCCATGCGCCAAACTGACCAAGTAGCCATGATGCACCCTTCAACAACTAGTAAAATGGGTAGATAACACCGGTAAGCTGTTCGCTAACCTGCCAAAGTTGGCGGGCATCAGCGTAATTTAGCGCTGCTTTGGAGCGCCCGACGATCTTGGGATAACCCCGCGTTTCCAGGAAGCCGTCCGGGCCGACATAGGTGTCGCCGGCAAGGCCGGGTGCGGTCGCTGCGAACAGCGTGGGCAAGGCCCCCATCGCCGCCGATTGCGACATGATATTTCCGCTCAGTGCGGTCAACTTCGCCTCGACTGTGCTGCCGCGCATGCTCGGCCCGACACTTTGCAGGTTGGTTGAGGCGAACCCCGGGTGGGCAGCCAGAGCGAGGATTGAGAGGCGGGCTTGATCGATGCGGCGTTGGAGTTCGGCCGTGAACAATAAATTGGCGAGCTTGCTTTGCCCGTAGGCCCGCCATTGTCGATAGTTCTGGTCACCCATCAGGTCATCAAAGTTCATCCGCCCCATGCGGTGGGCTTGGGAGGCGACGGTGACGACCCGGGAGTTTGGCACGGCTACTAGGGCGGGTAAGAGCAAACCGGTCAGGGCGAAGTGGCCTAGGTGGTTAGTGCCGATTTGCATCTCGAAGCCATCGGCGGTGACCCGCTTTGGGATGGCCATGATGCCGGCGTTATTGATGAGCAGGTCCAAGCCTTGGGGGTTGGCTAGCGCCCAGTCTTTGGCAAAGGCGCGCACCGAGGTGAGGTCGGCAAGATCGAGCCGGGCTAGTTCGACTTGCGCCGCCGGGGCGAGGGCGCGGATCCGACCCGCCGCCAAGTTGCCCTTCTCAAGGTCGCGGACCGCCATGGTTACTTTGGCGCCGTGCGCGGCGAGGGCCTCGGTGGTGCAAAACCCCAGACCGGAGTTGGCCCCGGTGACGATTACGGTGCGTCCGGTTAGGTCCGGCAAATCGGAGGTATTCCACTTCGGTGCGGCGGGCTTATTCATGCACGAAGTATCGGGGTCAGTGGTAAAACCCGCAGTTTGGGTACCATTTTAGATCTTGACTGACTCTCTTGTACGCTTGCGGGGCTTTGTGCCCCAATAGCTCAGACGGCAGAGCGTCTCCATGGTAAGGAGAAGGTCTACGGTTCGATTCCGTATTGGGGCTCGGATGGTGCACCCGCCCCCGCGGAGGCATCCCAAGGCGGGGTAGCTCAGTTGGTAGAGCAAGCGGCTCATAATCGCTGTGTCGCCGGTTCAAGTCCGGCCTCCGCTACTTCGCAAGGAGAAGGAAAAGGGTTGCGCGACCGCGTGACCGCTAGGCGAGTTGCTCAAGGGAAAGAGGAAGTGCCGTGGCCAAGGCCAGCGACGTACGACCAAAGATCACCATGGCGTGCGAAGAATGCAAGGATCGCAATTACATAACCAAGAAGAACCGCCGCAACGATCCAGATCGTCTTGAGGCCAAGAAGTTCTGCCCGAAGTGCAATAAGCACACCGTGCACAAAGAGACCCGCTAGTTCTGCGTCGCTGACCGATGGCGCTCAATCCGGATTTCATTGGCCGCACCTATCCGCCGAGTGAGCCCTATCTCGTCGGTCGCGAGAAGATTCGCGAATTCGCGCGGGCCATTGGCGATGTTAATCCGGCATACCACGAGGTGGCAGCAGCCCAAGGGTTGGGTTACGCCGATGTGGTGGCGCCGCCTACCTTCGCTTTCACTTTCGTCTTCGCATCCACCGAAGTAGTAGTGATGGATCCTGACCTTGGGCTTGACTACACCAAGGTGGTTCACGGTGAAGAGTCCTTCAGCTACTCCCGGCCGATAGTTGCCGGCGATGAACTAGTCGTCATCAATACGATCGAAAATATTCGGGCTGCTGCAGGAAATGACATGATCACCGTCAAGAGTACGGTCAGTACGACGTCGGGCGAGCCCGTTGTTGTCACCTCGATGGTGATTGTCGCTCGCGGGACGGATGCCCAATGACCGCGAAGTTGAAATTCGCTAATGTCGAAGTGGGCACGAAACTGCCGGCTCTGTCGGTTCCGATTCAGCGCGTTGACTTAATCAGGTATGCGGGTGCCTCCGGTGACTTCAACATCATCCATTGGAATGAGCGCTTCGCCACCTCGGTCGGACTGCCAAATGTGATCGCCCACGGGATGTTCACGATGGCATCAGCGGTACGGGTCGTTACCGATTGGGTGGGCGATCCAGGGGCTGTTGTCGAGTATGGAGTCCGCTTCACTCGACCCGTGCCGGTACCCGATGATGGGGTTGGCGCACTACTGGAAATCAGTGGCGAGGTAACCGAGTTACTAGATGCGGGCCGCGTGCGGGTCACTTTGACGGCAGCCAGCGCCGGGCAAACGGTGCTCGGCAAAGCACAGGCTGTGGTTCAGCTCGCGTGAGCGCACCCCCGAGCGAGATCATCGACCTAGCGGAGCGCCGGCAGGCAGCTCGCGTGGCGCGCGACTTCGAACTCGCGGATCAACTTCGCGACCAGATTTCATCGGCGGGCTGGATCCTGGCCGATACCCCAGCTGGATTCGCCCTTTCGGTGAAGCCGCCATTCAAAGTTCATCCAACCCTCGCCGATGTGCTCATGGACCCCGGTTACATCATTGACGCCAACGACCCAACGGCGGTGAGCCACGGCGGATGTGGTGTCGGGATCATCGTGGACGGTTGGCGCACAGATGTACGCACCTGCTTGACCGCCCTCTTGGAGTTCGCCCCCGCGCAGGTTCAGATCATCGTTCTTGATCTGGGCAATGTCGATGGCGCGGGACTGGTGGCGCATGAAATTGGTATGGAGTACCAAGACCGCGTTCGCGTCATCCATGTGGCCCAGACTTTGGAGCAAGTTGGTTGGGGTAGGGCGACCGGTGCGCTCATTGAGTTGGATCCGGCCGCGGCTCACGTTGTCATGGACCTCTCCTCGGTTTTGACCGGTGACGCGATCACACCTTTATTAGCGGCGTTGCATGAGCCAGGTGTTATCGCCGCAGGCTGGAAAGGCACCAACGTCGATGTCAGTGACTGGCGATCGGTAGTTGACGCAGGTCCGGGCGAGGTGGATGTGCTCTTGGGTTACCTGATGGTTGTCGATAGAACAGCAGCGCTAGCGACACCGCCAAATCCAAAGGCGAAGTTCTATCGCAATGGCGACCTTGAATGGTCATTGCTGCTGCGGGCTGCCGGGGGGCGCTTAGTGGTGCCTGCCGATCACCTCCCGGTTGAGCAGGGCCGGCACCATGGGTATCACGACTCAGACCCGGAACTGAGAAGTCGGGAGTCGAAGAAAAACTACGACCGACTCCTTCAACAATTTCGTGGACGTGTTGACATATTGGCACCTAGATCCTCATAGGCTGAGGGCTATGCGCCTAGCCGACCTCACGACGATGGGTGTTGGCGGTAGGCCGGATGTGCTGCGGACATGTACCGCGACCAATGAACTCATCGAGCGGGTGCGGCGGCTAGACGATGCGCGCGAGGCCGTACTGATCCTTGGAGGCGGTAGCAATATCTTGATGGGGGATGGCCCATTTCATGGCACCGTGCTCCAGATCGCGACCCGAGGGATCGAGATCGAAGTTGGCGATGATGCGGTGCGGTTGACGGTGGCGGCCGGTGAGCCCTGGGATGCCTTGGTCGAACTGAGCGTCGTCAATGGCTGGTCTGGGATCGAAGCCCTCTCGGGAATCCCGGGCTTGGTGGGGGCAACCCCGATTCAAAATGTTGGGGCCTACGGACAAGAGATCTCGCAGGTGATCGAATCAGTCCGGGTACTTGATCGGGCCAATGGTTCAGTGGAAGTCCTCGATAACGCCGAGTGTCAATTTGAATATCGCTCTAGCATCTTCAAGCGGAAACCAAATCGATGGTTGATTGTCGCGGTCACGCTCGAGTTGCGCATTGATGCGAACTGCATTGTTCGATACGCCGAACTGGCAGCCACCTTGGGTATCGAAATTGGCGGGTTGGCCGCTCCGGGCGAGGTGAGGTCGGCTGTGCTTGCGCTGCGGGCGGCAAAAGGCATGGTTCTTGACGCCAACGACGAAGATAGCCGCAGTGTTGGGTCATTCTTCACCAACCCGATAGTTACCGTTGAGATTGCAGCGGGGATCCCGCCTGGTTGCCCAAGGTACCCGGCCACCACCGGTGTGAAATTGAGTGCCGCTTGGTTAATTGACCAAGCCGGAGTGAGGAAAGGCTGGAGGCTAACGGAAAGTTCACCAGTTCGAGTTTCCAACAAGCACTCGTTGGCCATAGTTGCTGCGCGTGGTGCAACAGCAACCGAGGTAATAGAACTAGCGTCACATATTCAAAAATTGGTGATGGCGAAGTACGGAATCCTGCTGGACCCGGAGCCCACTTTGGTCAACTGCACCCTCGGCGCCGCTTGAGATTGTCACTCGGCTTCAAGCCATTTACTTGGCTTCGCCGAGCAGCACCGCCATGCGGGTGACGCCTTCTACGATGTCTTCGTCACTTAGGGCATATGAGAGTCGGAGGTAGCCGGGTGTACCGAAAGCCTCACCTGGCACCACCGCAACTTCCGCCTCGTCCAAAATGACATCGGCGAGATCGGCCGACGAAGTAATGGCCTTGCCGCGAATCGATTTGCCAATGAGGCCCTTGACCGACGGGTAAACGTAAAAGGCGCCCTCGGGTAAAGGGCAGTTAACACCAGGGATGGCATCGAGCAGGCCGGTGATCAGTTTGCGCCGGCGATCAAATGCGAGCTTCATCTCATCGACCGCAGCAAGGTCGCCGGACACTGCGGCAAGAGCTGCAAGCTGCGAAATATTCACGACATTCGAAGTGGAGTGTGATTGCAGGTTGGTCGCAGCCTTGATGACATCGAGCGGCCCGATCATCCAGCCCACCCGCCAGCCGGTCATGGCATAGGTTTTTGCTACCCCATTGACGATCACGCAGGTTTCAGCCAGTCCGGGCACGAGAACGGGCATCGATGAAAACTCGGTATCCCCATAGACGAGGTGCTCATAGATCTCATCGGTAACCACCCAGATGCCATTAGCAAGTGCCCATTCGCCGATCGCCTTGACTTCGGCCGGTGAGTAAACCGCACCGGTTGGGTTCGAGGGTGAGACAAAAACTAAAAGCTTGGTCCGCGGGGTGCGAGCGGCCTCAAGCTGGGCAACGCTGGCCCGGTACCCGCTGGTCTCATCGGTCATTATTTCAACCGGTACCCCTCCGGCCAGCCGGATGGCTTCTGGGTAGGTGGTCCAGTAGGGGGCGGGCAAGATCGCTTCGTCCCCTGGGTCAAGGAGCGCGGCGAAGGCGTTGTAGAGCGCATGCTTACCGCCATTGGTGACCAGGACTTGGGCTGCGGTGACCCGGTAGCCCGAATCGCGCAGGGTTTTCGCAGCGATGGCCTCTTTGAGTTCTGGCAGCCCACCGGCTGGGGTGTACCGATGCCACTTGGGCAACTTGGCGGCGGCGATAGCCGCCTCGACGATGTAGTCGGGGGTCGGAAAGTCAGGTTCCCCGGCCCCAAATCCAATAACGGGCCGGCCGGCCGCCTTCAGGGCCTTGGCTTTGGCATCAACGGCCAAAGTCGCCGATTCGGTAATGGCGGCGATCCGGCGGGAGACTCTGGGGGCAGGTGTAGTGGGCATTCCCCGAGTATTTCAGGTGGCCCACCGACCGGATTGGACCCCTCTGCGGTGGGACCGTAGACTCTCGCAAGCGGTTGGTCCGTTGGCGTCAGCCTGCCCACAGGTTGATACTCGGTCGGCCAAAGGGTCGTAGCTCAATTGGTAGAGCACCGGTCTCCAAAACCGGCGGTTGGGGGTTCAAGTCCCTCCGGCCCTGCGGAGATGCACGAAACGCACGGCCAGCACAAAAAGCACTACCGGCTCCACCTGAACCATGACGGCAGTTTAAGTAACGTAACGAAGGCGAGTGATGACAAACACCGACGTCGCGGAAGGCCGCGAAAGCGGATCGGCGGACCGTAAGCGTCCCGGATTCTTCGGGCGCTTAGCGTTGTTTGTGCGTCAAGTCATCGTTGAGCTCCGCAAGGTAATTTGGCCAACTCGCAAAGAACTAATTGCTTACACCATCGTGGTCATAGTTTTTGTTGTACTCATAGCCGCGATCATCGCGGGCTTTGATTATGTATTCACCAAGGGTGTCCTGTTTATCTTTGGGTAATTCAGAGCCTGCCGACCAACGAACGAGGAGATAGCCCACCGTGTCCGACCAGGACCAGCAACAGCCCGCTCCTTCGGCGGATCCATTCGCGATAGCCCAGCCCGAGTCTGCGGACTTAGCGGTGGCAGACGCGGACGCTCTCCTTGCCGAGCTGCTGGCCGGTGACGCAGTAGTTCGGGAGCTCGTCGAAGAGGCGGTAATCGAAGAGCTCGTCGAAGAGGCGGTAATCGAAGAGCTCGTCGAAGAGGCGGTAATCGAAGAGCTCGTCGAAGAGGCGGTAATCGAAGAAATCTTGCTCGACGAGCTTGCCGAAGCCGAAGAAGTTGACCCGATTGCCGAATTCCGCGAGCAGATGCGCCTAGCGCCGGGTGACTGGTACGTCATTCACTCCTATGCGGGATTTGAGAACAAGGTCAAGATGAACCTTGAGTCGCGCATCAGCTCACTGAGCATGGAGGATTACATCTTTCAGGTAGAGGTGCCGATGGAGGAAGTCACCGAAATCAAAGGCGGCGTGCGCAGGCAGGTGCGGCGCAATAAGTTCCCCGGCTACGTGCTCGTGCGCCTTGACCTAACAGATGAGTCTTGGGGCGCGGTTCGCCATACCCCAGGTGTCACCGGATTCGTGGGCCACGGGCATCAGCCGTCACCACTTTCGGTTGACGAGGTCACCGCGATCTTGGCCCCGGTTCCGGAGAAGAAAGCCGGCGTACCGGGTAGCCCAAATGCGGGGGGCGTGGCCGCGGCCGAGCCAATTCACGTTGACTTCCTGGTCGGTGATTCGGTGACCGTGGTCGATGGGCCGTTCGCGACTTTGCATGCGACCATCTCAGAAATTAATATCGAAGGGCAAAAAGTTACCGGGTTGGTCGAGATATTCGGCCGTGAAACCCCGGTCGAACTTGCTTTCAGTCAGATCGACAAGAACTAACCGCCAACTCCCGGGGGCGCCGTCTCCGGGTCACCACAACGAAGGACCTGACACACCATGGCACCGAAGAAAAAGAAGGTTACCGGCCTGATCAAGCTGCAGATTCAAGCTGGTCTGGCAAACCCGGCGCCGCCCGTTGGCCCGGCACTTGGCCAGCACGGCGTCAACATTATGGAATTCTGCAAGGCCTATAACGCGGCCACGGAGAACCAGCGCGGCAACGTGATTCCCGTTGAGATCACGGTCTACGAAGACCGTAGCTTCGACTTCACCCTAAAGACGCCACCGGCCTCCCGGTTGATCCTCAAAGCTGCCGGACTGGAAAAGGGCTCGGGTAACCCACCGAAGGTTAAGGCCGGCTCAATAACCAAAAATCAGGTGCGTGAGATCGCCGAAACCAAGATGCCTGATCTGAACGCCAATGACGTCGATGCCGCGATGAAGATCATCGAAGGCACCGCACGTCAGATGGGTATTACTGTTACCGCATAGCAATTGAACCGCGTGGGAGGGCCGCCTTGGCCCGCCGACCACAACCTGCGAAGGAGCAGACATGAAGCGCAGTAAGGCGTATTTGAAGGCCGCAGAACTAATTGATCAAGACACTCTTTATTCACCGCTAATGGCCGTGCGCCTCGTGAAGAAGGGTATTTCAACCAAATTCGATCCAACTGTTGAGGTCGCGATGCGACTGGGGGTTGATTCACGTAAGGCCGATCAAATGGTACGTGGCACCGTGAACCTGCCGCATGGCACCGGCAAGACCGCCCGGGTCCTGGTTTTCGCTAACGGGGAAAAGGCCGATGAAGCCCGTGCCGCCGGCGCTGACTTTGTTGGATCTGATGAACTCATTGCCAAGGTGGCTGGTGGCTGGACCGACTTCGACGCCGCGGTGGCAACACCAGATCTCATGGGTAAGGTTGGCACGCTCGGCAAGGTGCTCGGCCCGCGTGGCCTGATGCCGAATCCGAAGACCGGTACCGTCACCATGGACGTCGCTAAAGCCGTTGATGACATCAAGGGCGGCAAAATCGAGATGCGCATCGACAAGCATGCAAATATGCAGTTTCCGATCGGCAAGGCGTCATTCACCGAACAGCAGCTGGTTGAGAATTACGCAGCGGCCTTGGACGAGATATTGCGGTTGAAGCCATCGGCGGCTAAGGGTCGCTATGTCAAGAAGGCCACGATGTCGGCCACGATGGGTCCGGGGGTGCCGGTTGATCCCAACCGGGTCAAGAACTTGACCGCTGAGGATGAGATCTAGGATTTGCCAAAGACGGGGCCGGCCCTTTAGCCTGCCCCTACCAAAGACCGCTGGTCGCGTTTGCCCCGGAACCCCGGGGCTGGCGTCGAAGGCCCCGCTCAAGCGGGCGGCCCGCGCAGGTTTACGAAGCTCGGCCGCTACCTGCGGTTCCCAGCCCCGTGCGCCTGCGCCGGGGCGTTTTACTTGATCGGGTCCGCAACGAAAGGAGCTCCATGGCCCGGCCGACCAAGGTGACCACCGTCGCCGATCTCGCCGACCACTTCCGCACCTCCAGTGCGAGCGTGCTCACTGAATACCGTGGACTCACCGTCTCGCAACTCAAGGAGTTGCGCCGCTCCCTCGGCGACACCGTGACTTATGCGGTGGTGAAGAACACCCTGACGAAGATCGCTGCAAAGGATGCGGGTGTCACCGGCATTGATGAGCTCCTGCGCGGTCCGAGCGCCATCGCCTTCATCAAGGGCGATGCGGTTGACGCGGCCAAGGGCATCCGCAATTTCGCCAAGGCCAACCCGGCTCTTGTTATCAAGGGCGGGGTGATGGATGGTGTGCTTCTTAGCGCACAGGAAATCGTTCGACTCGCAGATCTTGAGTCCCGCGAGGTATTGCTCGCCAAGCTGGCATACGCCATGAAGGCTAAGCAGTCGCAGGCTGCCGCATTGTTCTCGGCGCCGTTGGCGAAGACGGCTAGAGCTCTGGGGGCACTGCAAACCAAGTTGGCCGCTGGTGCGCCGGTTACCCAGGCACCGGTTACCGAGGCACCGGTTACCGAGGCGCTCGTGGTTGAAGAAGTTGCTGCCGAGGAAACTTTCATTGACGAAGCTGTTGCTGAAGAAACCGTGATTGACGAAGTTGTTGCTGAAGTAGTTACTGAGGAAATCCCCGAGGGCTAAAGCCCACCATCACCCGGCCCTTCGGGGTAATACCCCACCGGAAAACCGAAAGGACGCCACCATGGCGAAGATGAGCACCGATCAACTGCTAGATGCATTCAAGGAAATGACCCTACTTGAGCTCTCTGAGTTCGTGAAGGTCTTCGAAGACACCTTCGACGTAACTGCGGCAGCACCTGTTGCGGTTGCGGTCGCGGCGCCTGCTGCTGGCGGCGGTGATGCCGGCGGTTCAGCTGACCAAGATGAGTTCGATGTCATTCTCGAAGCAGCGGGCGAGAACAAAATCCCGGTAATCAAGGAGGTGCGCGCTCTGACCAGCCTTGGCCTCAAGGAGGCCAAAGATCTAGTTGAGGCCGCACCCAAGGCAGTGCTGGAGAAGGTCAACAAGGAGGCCGCCGACAAGGCGAAGACCGTCCTCGAGGCCGCTGGCGCCACCGTTTCAGTCAAGTAGTTTGCAGGAAGCTTTTTTGCGCGGCCCAGGCCATGACCAAATGAGGCGCCCTTCGGGGCGCCTCATTTTGGTTGGGTCTGGTTTTGGTTGGGTCTGGTTTTGGTTGGGTCTGGTTTTGGTTGGGTAGCGGCTCGGACAAAGTTTGACAAAATCGGACAAATAGGGTGGCTAGGTTGCGTTCTGGTCACAGTCCAGGCGGGGTTACTTGACTATCAGGCCACAGGCGGTCACGATTTGGGGGCACGCGAATCCCGCACAGAGCTCGTTTCACGAGGACGTACTCAGGACAGGCCGGCAAGGGTCAAGAAGCACCGCTGTCGCCGCCGGGCCACCTGTTTACCTCGAGGGGAAGCGAAGGTCGAGGGGGGTTGGACAGCGGTTTGCCCAAGGGGTATACTGCTGCTTTGCGCTGCCATCCTTTCGCCCTTCAGCCTGGACCGTCACTTGACAGTTCAGGTGAATTGGCGTTGATAAAGGCGCAGGTTCAAGCCCAATACCAATAGCAGCGCCCTCGGAAGGATCTACTCTTGGCCGCCACTCGCACTTTCGAAGTCACCCCACTTTCCCCCGAACTTCGCCGGGCCTCATTCGCCAAGATTCGCGAACCGCTTGCGGTCCCGGATCTCCTAGCACTGCAAACCGCAAGCTTCCAGTGGCTCCTGGGGCGATCCGAATGGCAAGCGCGAGTAGCGGCAGCCATCGCCGCCGGCAATACCGAAATCCCCCAGTCCTCGGGCCTGACGGAGATCTTCGAAGAGATCAGCCCGATCGAGGATTTCGCCGGATCGATGTCATTGTCTTTCCGCGATCATCGATTCGAGCCTTCCAAGTACACCGTTGATCAGTGCCGTGAGAAGGATGTAACGTACTCGGCACCACTGTTCGTCACCGCTGAATTCGTGAATAACGAGACCGGCGAAATTAAGTCGCAGACCGTTTTCATGGGCGACTTCCCACTCATGACGGACAAGGGCACTTTCATCATCAACGGCACCGAGCGGGTGGTGGTCTCGCAGCTGGTGCGGTCTCCGGGAGCCTATTTCGAGCGTTCCGTTGATAAGGCAACCGACAAAGATGTTTATATTGCCAAGTTGATCCCGAGCAGGGGAGCCTGGCTGGAATTCGAGATCGACAAGAAGGACCTCGTGGGAGTGCGGGTTGACCGCAAACGTAAGCAACCGGTCAGTGTGCTGCTGAAGGCCCTTGGCATGACAACCGAGCAGATAGTTGAGCGTTTTGGTCAGTATGAGACTTTCATGGCAACCTTGGAAAAGGATCACATCGCCACCCAGGAAGATGCACTGCTTGATATTTATCGCAAGTTGCGTCCGGGTGAACCGCCCACGCTTGAAAATGCCAAGAACCTGCTGGACAATTTTTACTTCAATGCCAAGCGCTATGACCTAGCCAAGGTTGGGCGTTACAAGATAAACAAGAAGCTCGGGCTTGACCTACCACTGACTCAGAGTGTCTTGACGCTCGAGGACATTGTGGCAACGGTTGAATACATAGTCCGTTTGCACGCCGGCCTAACCACCATGGAAGGCCCCCGCGGCGAGGTCGCCTGCGCGACCGACGACATCGACCACTTCGGCAACCGGCGTCTGCGCACCGTGGGAGAACTGATCCAAAATCAGATCCGCACCGGACTATCGCGGATGGAGCGCGTGGTACGTGAGCGCATGACCACCCAAGATGTCGAAGCGATCACTCCGCAGACCCTGATCAACATTCGCCCGGTGGTGGCTTCGATCAAGGAGTTCTTCGGCACCTCTCAGCTTTCGCAGTTCATGGATCAAACCAACCCGCTTGCCGGTCTTACCCACAAGCGCCGTCTGTCGGCACTTGGCCCGGGTGGTCTGTCCCGGGAACGCGCTGGCTTCGAGGTCCGTGACGTCACCCCCTCCCATTCCGGCCGCATGTG
>BJGE01000009.1 GCA_014190275.1 Actinomycetes bacterium
AAGGTAGCGATCAAGGTCGATAGCTGCCGAGACAGTGTTGACGATCAGGTCAAGGGAGTTGCGAGCACTTTTCATTGCCTTTGAGTCACTCGACAAAATGAAATTGTCGGCTCCCAAACGCCTAGCGTCTTCCTCTTTGCCGGGTGAGTGACTTATTAGGGTGACTTCAGCGCCCATGGCGTGCGCGATTTTTACCCCCATGTGCCCGAGGCCACCTAGACCCATAATGCCGACTCGTTTGCCGGGGCCGGCCTGCCAGTAGCGAAGGGGCGAATACAAGGTGATCCCCGCGCAAAGGAGGGGCGCGGCAGTATCTAAATGTAGCCCGGGAGGGATAACTAACGCGTAGTTCTCGTCGATGACGATGTGGGTTGAGTAGCCGCCATAGGTGGGTGTCTGCAAGTCGGCTTCAACACCGTTGTACGTCAACACTATGTGACCCAGGCAGTACTGCTCGAGCCCGGCCTTGCAGTTCTCGCACTCACGGCAGGTGTCAACAAAGCAACCGACACCGGCGTGATCGCCGACCTTGAATTTTGTCACCGAACTGCCGATCTGGCTTACCACTCCTGCGATTTCATGCCCGGGCACCATCGGAAAGATCGCCGACCCCCAATCCTCGCGGGCTTGATGGATATCGGAATGGCAGATGCCGGTGAACTTGATGTCAATCAGGATGTCGTTGGCACCAACATCACGCTGACTAAATACAAATGGCTCCAGAGATGTATTTGGGGCTTTGGTGGCGTAGGCGGTGACATCCATCTATTACCTCAATCAATAGCGACGCGAAAGTATCCAATTGGGCGGCAGGCCGATTGTTACGTGCCAGACTCTACCTATGACGCCACCCCTGCGCTGGGCACTGATCGGTGCCAGTGATATTGCCGCGACCCGCTTGATCCCGGCCATCAACGAGGTGGGCGATACCATCACCGCTGTGCAATCTGGTTCGCCGGATTGGGCTGCTGCCTACGCGCTGACCCATGCAATTGATTTTTGGACCACCAGTGTTGACGAGCTACTAGGCCGTGCGGATGTCGACGCGGTATACGTGAGCTCGACGAATGAAAAGCACCACGCTCAGGTGTTGGCCGCGGCCGCGGCCGGCAAACATGTACTTGCCGAGAAACCCCTGGCGTTGACGGTCGCAGACGCCAGAGCGATGGTGGAGGCGTGCGAGCGGGCAGGTGTGGTGATGGCCACCAACCATCACCTCCCTGCCTCACCGACCCATCGCGCCATGAAGGCGCTGGTGGCCGATGGGGCGGTCGGGCAGGTGCGCGCGATTCACATCAACCACTCGGTGGGCCTGCCCCAGCACCTGCAGGGCTGGCGGGTTGATGATCCAGTAGGCGGCGGCGTGGCCTACGACGTATTCGTCCACGACATGGCCGCGGTCCGCGCCTTGATCGGGGGCCAAGCGTTGCGTGTTTATGCGGCCGAGCGCACCGGCGCGCTCGTCGCTCAGTCACTTATGACGGTGGTGAATTGGACCGGCGACGTCATCGTCCAGACCCATGATTCGTACGACAACTACCATCTGCCGACCTGGCTGGAAATTCTTGGTACGCAAGGGGCAATCCGCTCCACCGGGTGCATGACGGGTGACCCGATCGGCGCAGTCCAACTCTTCAAGGACCATCAGTTAACCGAAATCGAAGTCGGTCCGCGCGATGATCTATATGTCACAACGGTGCGCGCATTTGACCGTGCAGTGCAGGAGGGGGCTACTCCGCTAGTCACCGGCTGGGATGGGGTGCGCTCCCTGGCGGCCGTTGAGGCGGTGCAAGCCTCCTTGAGTAGTGGCTGCAGCGCCGCCGTGCAGTTAGTTGGCTGACCGCACCGGGCCGAGAGCCTGATCCTTCTCGTCCACCGACATTGCGCCGGTCATGATCGCCACCACATCGTTCATGGTGTGAGTTTGCGGGGTGACAACAGCGGCGCGCCGGCCGAGGCGTTGCACGTGGATCCGGTCGGCAACCTCGAACACCTGGGGCATGTTGTGACTGATCAAGATGACGGGCATTCCGCGATCGCGCAGGTCTTTGATCAATTGCAGAACGCGGGCGGATTCGCGAACCCCGAGCGCTGCGGTGGGTTCGTCAAGAATTATCAGCTTACTGCCGAAGACGGCGGCCCGGGCAACTGCGACCGCTTGGCGCTGACCACCTGAAAGGGTCTCGACCGTTTGGGTGATGCTCTGGACGGTGCCGATCCCGAGATCTTGAAGATGCTGGCTGGCTTCGGTGCGCATGCGCTTCTTATCTAGCATGCGAAATACCTTGCCGGTTACCCCGGGCTTACGCAGCTCGCGGCCCAGATACAAGTTACTTGCGATATCAAGTGCCGGTGAAACCGCGAGGGTCTGGAAAACGGTCTCGATTCCCTGCAGGCGGGCGTCTTGGGTGCGCTTGAAATCCCGGCGCTCGCCATTTAGCGTGATGTCGCCGGTATCTGGAATCAAAGCCCCAGCGACGCACTTGATCAACGTGCTCTTGCCGGCACCGTTATCGCCGACCACCGCGAGTACCTCACCGGGGTAAAGATCCAGGTCAGCGCCATTTAGACCGATGACTCGACCGAAGGACTTTACGAGGCCGCGGCAACTAAGTAGTGGCTCCACGGTCAAGGTTTGAGTGCTCATGCGCGCACCTTTCGAATCCATTGATCAAGGGCAACAGCCGCGATGACAAGGATGCCGATGGCCAGGACGCGGTAAGCCTGGTCCAGCCCAGCCAGGGCTAATCCGTTTTCGACAACCACGACGATGAAGGCACCGAGGAGGGTGCCGATCAAGGTGCCGCGGCCACCAAAAAGCGAGGTGCCGCCGATTACGACGGCGGTGATGGTGTCGAGGTTGATGCTCGGGTCGGCATTTGGGCTGGCGGCCCCGGTGCGCCCGATATAGATCCACGCGCCGATCCCGGTGATGAAACCGGCAACCACGTAGACACTGAAGAGGACCCGCTTGGTCGAGATACCGGAGAGTTCGGCGGCTTGAGGGTCATCACCAACCGCGTAGATATGCGTGCCCCACGAAGTCATGCGCAATACATAAGTGAAAACCGCGAAGAGCACCAGCATCACGATCACGCCGACCATAAGTTGGAAGGACCCGATCTTGATTGCTACGCCCATGACCTTGAGCAGATCCGGCATTTCGGGCCCCTGGATGGTGCGGGCCTTGAACAAGATGAGGGTTAATGCCGTGAACACACTTAAGGTGCCCAAGGTGACAATGAACGGCGGCAGACTTAATTTCACAATTAAGAAGCCGTTGATCGCCCCCGCCAGGATAGAGGCACAGATACCTATCGTGATCGCCAGCCACGGGGGGAGCCCGAAGTTGGCTGCGTTTGAAGCCGCGGTGATAGCTAGGTTGGCCATCACCATCTGGCCGAAGACCATGATGGCACCGATCGACAGGTCGATCCCAGCGGTCAAGATGATCAGGGTTTGGGCAATGGCCAAGGTACCAATGACGACGGTCTGCTGGGTGATGAAGGACAGATTGCCCGGCAGGATGAACCTGGGATTGATCAACGCGAAAATGGCAATGGCGACGATAAGCACGATCAGCGGGCTGAGGTATGGGTAGCGATGCAGAGTGACCTGGATGCGTTGCATCGGGGTGCGGCGGCCGAGGAACTCCTCGGCTAGGTCAATGGTGCCGCTGTCGGGATTGCTCACCGTGGTACCTCCGACATTTAAGCCTCCGGCTCAGCAGCCCGAGGGTGCTCAGTGTGATCGCTTTGTGTATAGGAGATTAGCTGGAAGTTGCGTAACGGGGGGCAGCAATCCGAAGATTGCCGCCCCCCGCGTCAACGCTGATCCGCTCGCGCGGACCGAGGGGTTTAGCCCCAGGCGTTGTCGATGCAGTACTGCGCGTTCTCCTGAGGAGCCGAGGTAACGGTGTCCTGAGGATCTTCGGTGCAAAGGGTCACACCCGTGTCGAAGAACTGGCCATTTGCTGACGTGTTCGCCGGGGGAGCCCCACCATCTGCAATTGCCTTGATGGCTTCGACACCAAGGGATGCCATCCGCAGCGGGTACTGCTGCGAGGTGGCCTGGATGCTGCCGGCCTTGACAGCCTCGACACCTGCGAGACCACCGTCAACCGAGACAACGAAGACATCCTTGCCGACCGTCTTGCCAGCTGCCTTAAGTGCCGCATCGGCACCGAATGCTGTTGGCTCGTTGATCGTGTAGACGACGTTGATGTCTGGGTTCTTCGACAGGCAGGTCTCCATGCCCTTGCGGCCGCCTTCTTCATTGGCGCCCGTTGCTTCGAGGCAGACGATTTCGTAGTCGCCACCGGCACCGGTGGTGTACTTGCCCGTGAGGGCTTCGTCACCCATGATCGTCGGGTCAACGATGTCGACGCCAAGGCCCTTGAGGAAGCCATTGTCGCGGCAGTAGTCGACCGACACCATGCGATCGTTGAAGATCACGAGGCGAGCGATGATGGCCTTTGCGCCATTGAGCTTGCCTGCGGTCCACTGGCCGATTGCCTCACCCGCGAGGCAGTTGTCCGTTGCGAAAGTGATGTCAACGACGTCCGGTGGATCGGTTGGGGTGTCAAGAGCAATCACATAGAGGCCGGCGTCGCGAGCCTTCTTGATGGCTTCGTTGACGTTCACCGACATCGGGGTGATCAGGATTCCGGCCTGGCCTTGGGCGATGGCGTTCTCAATGAGGGCGATCTGGCCCGCATCGTCGCCCTCTTCCTTGCCTGAGCCGACGGTCAGTTCAACACCGGCTGCTGCAGCCGCGGCCTTGGCGCCTTCTTGCATGGCGACGAAGAACGGGTTGGTTGAGTCCTTGGTGATGAGCGAGACAGCGACGGTTGCCGCGGGTGCAGCAGCCTCTGAAGCCGCCGGAGCTGCGGCCGCTGCGGATTCGGTGGTGGCCGTGGTGCCCGAACTACAGGCGGCCAAAGTCACGGAAAGTGCGCCTACGGCAGCGATTGCCGCAAACGTACGCCCGCGTGTGATGCGGTTAGTCATTTGTTTCCCTTCGAAGGGGGATAGAGGTGGACATGGCACTAGGCCACGAACCCTGTTTAGCGGTCGCACTGCGCTACCGCTAGTGATAGGAACCGTACTGATGTCTAACCATTACGGCATCTTCACCGAAGGTAGTCACCGGCCGGGTCAAAATCCAGGTCGTGATCAAGTGTCTTTCAGATAGCTGCCACCGACCTAGGTGACAACGTTGTCTTATATTTCTAGTACCTGAGGTATTCCATGTCAAGAGGATATCTGCCATACTCCCGTTTCGTAATGACAACGTTATCTAGTCCCCAGCTATCGCCCGACGGGCCAATCGGCCACCGGCCGCGGTCGACCATGCGCGAAGTGGCGGCCCTAGCGGGGGTCAGCCTGAAAACGGTCTCCCGGGTGGTCAACCGGGAGGTCGGCGTCTCCCCTGAGTTGGTTCGCAAAGTTGAGCGGGCGGCCGTCCAATTGGACTTTCGTCCGAACCTGACCGCGGCGAATCTGCGTCGATCCGGGCAGCGCACCGCCACCATCGGGCTGGTCCTCGAGGATGTTTCGAACCCGTTCTTCGCGGCGATCTTGCGCGGGGTTGAAGAGGTGGCCGTGCAGCGCGGGGTCGCGGTTTTCGCGGCGAGCCTTGGCGAGGATCAAAATCAAGAGCAGCAAATTGTTGAGGCACTGTCATCGAGGCGGGTTGACGGATTGATTCTCGCACCTACCGCTCTGGAGCAGGGCTACCTCGCCAATGAAATGCGCTCGGGCCTGGCGATGGCGTTTGTCGACCGGGCACCGCGCGGTGTTGACGGCGACGTCATCGTCACCGACAACCGCGGTGCCGCCGAGAATGCGGTTCGGGGCCTAATCGAATTAGGTCATCGCCACATCGCGTTCATCGGAGGTGTGGCAGCGCTACCGACCGCTGAAGATCGTTATGACGGCTACCTCGCCGCGATGATAGCGGCGCGGGTCAAGGTGCTCGCTGATTACGTCATTCGTGATGTGCGAACAGTTCAGCAGGCCGAAAGCATCGTGACTGCGCTGCTACAGAGCCCCAACCCACCCACCGCGATCTTCACCGCGCAAAACTTGATCAGCATGGGGGCGGTGAGGGCGCTACGCTCACTGGGTGTCGAGCGATTCGTTGCGCAAATAGGTTATGACGATTTCGAATTAGCGGATGTGCTAAGCCCGGGTGTCACTGTTGTTGCGCAAGATCCGCGGCGCATTGGTCGGTTGGCTGCCGAAGCGCTATTTGCCCGCCTTGCTGATGTGGCCCGCGCTACCGCAACGACAGTGGTGCCCTCTGAACTGATTAAACGGGGCTCGGGAGAGATCGAGCCTCCTCGCTAGCGCTGACGCGTCGCGAAGTCTCGGCGAGCACCACCCCGGAGACCACCACGCAGCCACCGAGGGCCTGCACCCAAGTGAGCATCTCGCCGAGGACAAAAATTGCAATCAACCCGGCCCATAGCGGTTCGGTTGTTGCCACGATGCCGGCCCGCTGGGCACCTATTCGCCGCAATGAACCAAGTACCAGCAGGAACGGGACCACGGTTCCCAGTAGCACCCCCCAAAGCATGATGCCCCAGATCGGCAGCGCTGGGACTTGGGTGGTTTCGGAGGTCGACATTTCACCCAGCACCGCCCACGGGAAGCTCCACCACGGCAGCACAATCGTCCAAGTTGCAGTGGCAAATATGAAGCCCCACATGGTTAATGAGACCCCGTCACGCTTTGCTTGGCCGGCTTCGCCGAGGAGCCAATACAGTGCCAGTACGACGGCGAGTGATAACCCGGCGAGCACGCCGAGGATGTCAAATGCGAAGCCCCGCCAGATTTGCGAAACCAATGCAAGCCCGATGAGGGTGAGTGCGATAGCGAGCCAGAGTCGATTGCTCACCGGTTGCTTCTTGCCAAAGCGCACCCACAGTGCGACAACCACCGGGGCGAGGAAGGCAAGTAGGGTGCCAAGGCCCAGTGGCAAACGTGAGATGGTGAAGAAATACAAGAACTGCACTAAGACGAACGCGATGACCCCGTAGGCCAATAGGAACGGGAGTTCGCCACGCCTAATGCGAAATCCACTTCGGTTAGTGAAAAGCACGACGATAACCAGCACCACCATTGCTCCGCCATTTCGAAGCTGGGTTAGGTGCGCAGGATCAAGGCCCGCGGCGATTGCGAGTTTTGCGATGGAGCCGTTTAGTGCGAAGAGAAACCCCGCGCACAAATACATGATGACACCGATGGCGTCGACTTTGCGTCCGGTCGGCGCGCTGCGCGTTGTCACGATTCGGTTTGAAGCAGCCAAGCGCGGGCACCACCGACGAGGGCTGCAGCGTTCGGCACGATAACGACATCATCTCCGATGCGTTTAAGGATCACCGGCGTTATGTGCCGACTGTTGCCGCCACCGAGATAGAGCCTGTCCCACATGAACACCGGGCGCAGACCTTCGATCATGCGCCCGATGCGCCGCGACCAAAGGGCATCACCCAGTCGGCGGCGTTCATGCTCACCGATATAGGTGTCGTACGACAGGCCCCAACGTACGGGTGCTTGAGATAGCTCCAGGTGCGGTGCAAGGCGGCCGCCGTCATAAACGGCTGAACCCAATCCGGTGCCCAAAGTCAGCACCACCTCGAGCCCTTGCCCTGCGACCACGCCCGCGCCGTGCACCTCTGCGTCGTTCAATACGAGCGTGGGGCAGCCGAGGGCTTCGGTCAACGCGGTTTTGGCGTCAAAACCCTCCCACTCCAAAACCAGCTCGGGCAGCACCCGGGTGCGCGGCCCGGAGCGGGTGACGTAGTGGGGAGTGGTGACGACCACCCCGTGGCGGATCATGCCGGGCAGGCCCACGGTGGCCCGGTCCGCGGTAGGCAAGCTCGCCGCGAGGTCAACCAAAGTCTTGACAAATAGTGCTGTTGGAAGTGGGTACGGGGTCGGCACCCGGATCGGGTGGGCCCGCATGGTGCCGGATTCATCAAGGACCGAGCCCTTGATACCCCCACCCCCACAGTCGATTGCCAAGGTGGTGGTCACAAGCCCTAAGTGTGCCCGATGCCTGCCGGGGTGCGTTACCGCACCCGATGCCTGCCGGGGTGCGTTACCGCACCAGATACTCTTAGCGCGCTACGCCACCGGCGTCAGCATGGAGGCGTCGCCTAGTCCGGTCTATGGCGCCGCACTGCTAATGCGGTTTGGGTTTATCGCCCATCGGGAGTTCAAATCTCCCCGCCTCCGCCATTTTCGGCCCAAGGCAGTGGGGCCTAGCCGACTGTTATTACCCCATTGGCGAATCGGCTACGCACCGGCGCGAGGGCACGACCCGCTGGGCCACTGATGAATGCCCCGTCAAGGGCAAACTGGGATCCATGTGCGGGGCATAGCCACTGCGTACCCGTGTCGAGAACGGTAACTCCGACATGGGGGCATCTTAGGTTCAAGGCGGCGTAGGTCGAGGCGCCGGTGCGCACCACCGCGGTGGGAATCCCTTTTACGGTGCCTAGGTTCACCACGCCATTTACCTGCTGGAGGCCAGGGATTTGTGCGACGGTGACTTCAACCTGGCCGTTCTTCTTGCGCTTGATGCCGGTGGCAGCATCGGCTGAGTCGGCCAGCAGGGCGGCACCAAGGCCGGCCCCCAACAAGGCGCAGGCGCCGGTCAGGAACTGTCGGCGATTTGGCTCCATGAGTCATTGTGACACACCGGCCAGCAGCAGGTGGGCCGTGTTAGATTGCGATTATGACAACTGTAGCCGGTGGCAGCATTACCACGAATCTAAGTGTTGACGACGCTAAGGCGTTGGTGCACTCCAACTTGATGGCAGCCGGACTCACGGTTGACTCCGACAGCGGTGATGCAATTGCCGGCTCGGGCGGCAAGTTACTCAAGTACCGCCTCCTGGGGATTTGGTTGACCTCAACCGACCAACTGCCGATCAGCATCGATGTCGAATTCACTCAAGGGGACGCCGGCACCCTGGTAGCCGCTGAGGTGTCCGATCGCCAAGGGGTCGGGATCCCGGTTGGGCAGGCATTGGATCCGAACAAGTATCAAGCGGCCGGCCAAGAGGCGATTGCAGCGGCTTTCAAGGGGTTGACCAGCTAGTCAATTGGCCAGGGCGCGGTCCTTGAAGTGTTAAAGCATTTGCGTGATGTAGATAGCGGCGACGAGTAGCAAGATGCCACCGGCGCGATACCAGGTGCGCATGCTCGGCCGCAGATACCATCGGGTGTCACCCTCGGTGGGCTCCCGCCCGAACATGCCAAGCGCCGCGAGCGCGAGGCCGGGCAACATCAAGAAGACGAAGGAATAACGGGCGAGATCGGCGTTGGCCCCAAGCACCAAAGTCAGCAAAGTGCTAAGCCCGAGTGAGACCAGCAAGATCAGCACCAGCTTTGGGATCCCCACCGGCACTGCGTGAAAAAGTTTTGGATTATTGGGCATACGGGCAGCGAATACCTCACAAAGTTGAGCGGCGAGAAAAATCAGCGCACCCACCCACAACTGCCAGACATTGCCGATGAACGCAACGGCGATGAATAAGAAGATCCCGGTGCGGACTACCGAGACAATGCTGCGTTGGATTGTCCCGGGCTTTGGAATCTCGTCCGGGGCGATCTCGGTAATGCGTGCCGGGTAGGCCCGGGCGGCGAGTTCCTCTAGGCTCACGCGCAAGAGCAATCCAAGTAAGGCGATCAATGCGATGAGGTCGGCGTATTGGGTGATCGGCATTTCATAGCCGGACAAACCCGAGAGCGCCGAGACCATGCTCTGCACGGTGAAAGCACCGAGCAGCGGGATGATCACGAAGTCGGTCAGTCGCTCCCAAAGATCAAACTCGTGGCCGGCGCGGCGTAATGGTCGAGCAGCCCCGGCGATGAGTGCCGGGCCGAAACCGATAACCGCAAGTCCTAAGAGTGTGCGGATGCTGTCGACTCCGGTGATGCCGCCGGAGACAGCGATACCAGCCGTGAAGACTACGAACGCGGCTAGCCCGGCGAAGGCATCCAAGGTGCCGATGAAAGCAATTACGCTAAGGAGCACCACGCTCGGTGCGAGCGCGAGACCATTTACATTGACGACCCCAAGAACACCGAGCACCACCGCTAGTATTGGTAGCAGCAAGGCGCCCGAGCCGAACATCGCTCGCAAATAGGTGCCATCGGCGATGAACCGGGCACTAAGGGGCGAGAAGCGAGCGAGCGCCAAGATGCTGTGCCGGGCACCGCGATCAACATCGGGGGTCAGTGGCAGTCGCCAGGTTTTGGATCGATCACCAATGCCCTGCGTACCAACTACGGCCGCCACCCCGGCGAAGGAAACATCGATACCGGCCAGTGAGGTGCTGGCACGTTCGGTTGCATAATGCGAGGCGTCCTCGCGATCGGCCGCCTCGGCCCTACGTGCGGCGCTACTTGATGGACCGCCGCTGCTACCACCACCGCTACCGCTGCTGCTACCACCACCAGCCGGTGCACCACCGGCACCACCGGCCATGGCGCCGGCAGAAACACCGACCACTGCAATCACGGCAACTGCGGCAACCGTGGTGCCGACCACCACCTTGGGTTCGTCAATGGCTTCGTACTTCGGCAGGTCAATTGCCGCGCGCGTTTGGATAGCCGGTGCCGCTGCCGTGGCGGCCGGGATGTCGGCGGCAGCACTTGGTGCTGGCGCTACCACTTCGGTGGGTGTGGGAGTTGGCGTCGGGGTTGGGCTGGGAGTAGGGGTAGGCGCCCCCACCGCCGCCAGGTCGCGGGATGCGGTGACGGCCTCATTGGGCTTGCCCACTTCGTACCCTCGAACACTGATGGTGACCGCGCCTTCTTGGGCGGCGGTGATCATGGTCTGGGTGAGGTTGCCCTTGATTGATTCAAAGGGTCCGCGGATGGTGGCGGTGCTGCCGCTAGAACCACCCGGGATGGACGCGGTGCCACCGGTAACGGTGACCACGATCTCGACATTCGTGGATTGATTACCGTCACCGCCCACGAAGTTGATTGGCACATTGACGGCCTGACCTAGTACTAGTGACACGTCGCTGATGTTGACCGTCGGTGCGTCGCCTCCGGTGTTGTTGGTCCCGGTGTTGTTGTCACCCACCGGTGGTGGCCCTTCGGGTGGATTACCCGAGACACCGGGTACGGGAGCCACGGGGTTATCACCCTGGCAGGGCTGGCCGGTGTTACCGCACGGCGGTGGCTCGGTGGGGGTGTCGGCGGCGAGTGCAATGCCGCCGGCAAGTAGCACGATCCAGCAGAGGATCGGGGGCACAATCAGCAGGGGTGCGACGAGCCGCGCGTGCCGGCGTCGGTGCTTGGCCGGCTGAGAGCCCACGGGCGCAGGATACTAGGCCCGCCATCCAATATCGTCAGAACGGCTATACTCCGTACGTTACAAAGCGCCCGTAGCTCAACGGATAGAGCATCTGACTACGGATCAGAAGGTTAGGAGTTCGAATCTCTTCGGGCGCACTCGTTTGAAGTCCCGGGATGTCGTTAACCCCTGTCCCGGGGCCGATGCGCGGGTTGACGGCCGACGAGGCGGCGAGTGTCTTGACCGGTGGCCAGGTGAACATCTGGAACCCCCACCGGGGCCACTACGAACTGGGAGTCTAGGACGCGCCATCGCTCCGGCTGGCGAGCTGATTTGACGAGCTCCAGCTCGCGATCTGATGGATCCCACCTCCGCAAACGATCGCGCACGCCGTGCGTACGCCCAAAGCAACACCACCTTGGATACAATTCGGATGGATGCTGTCCATAGTTTTGACGCAAAGCCTTGAAATAGTCAAAGCCCAGCAAGGAATCTCGGCAAGAAGTATACAATAAAGCGGGGCTTTGACATTTGGAGGGCACGTGTCAGATTCATTCGAAAACGCTGGTTACGGACAGGGCGAAGTGGGTTGGGGTAACCGCCCCGCCATTATCGCGGTGGATTTTCAAATGTCATTTTGTGATCCGAAGTTTGCTCTGGGCCGCAGCCAGCATGCCCAACGAGCAATTAAAAATGCGGCTCGCCTATTTCCGGCTGCTCGCGCAGTCGGCATCCCAATTATCCACACAGCAGTTGCTTGGGCCCACGACACGGAGTTTGCTCGCTGGAAAGTACCAGCATTGAGAGATATTCATCCAGGTTCGTACGAGGCTCAGATTCACCCAGATCTGTGGGATGACAATGATGTTTATATTTTGAAGCGGTTCCCTTCCGCATTCTTTGGCACCGACATGAGCAGTATTCTCACGACTAATGGAATTGACACGGTGCTCGTAACTGGGGTGACTTCTTCGGGTTGTGTTCGGGCGACCATAGTCGATTCCTTCTCGTACGGTTTCCGCACCATTGCAATTGACGACGCCTGTGGTGATCAAGATGCCGGACCACACGAAGCCAACATGCAGGATGTGGGCCGTCGATACGCAGATGTGATTCAAACAGATGAAGCGATATCAAAACTCAAGACGCTGAATGCAATCGACTGCTAATGAATCCGCGAGTGGCTTGTTTCACTGGTAGATTCCAGCCCTTCCATAACCAACACTTGGAAGTAGTAGAAGCTCTCAGTCACACATTTAAACGAATTATCATTGGCGTCACGAATCCAGATATATCGAAGTTACAAGCGCATAACGCAAGTCTGCATAGGCACACTGATGAAGCAAATCCTTTTACTTTTGAATCTAGAGTCAGAATAATTAGAAAATCCCTTACTAAAATTAAAAAAGTAAGAATTGATATTTTTCCATTTTGTTTGGATTCTCCTAGCACTTGGAATGTCCCAGCAGAAACCGTTTTTGCGCTACGGATTTTTAGTCCATGGGAAGAGAACAAATTGGCACTCTTTGAGGCCGAAGGCTACAAGACCCTTTCCCTTACAGCACCAACTCAAAAGTTGTCAGCATCAGACATTCGTCAGTCATTAACTTCCAACGACGGTGACTGGAAGTCACTCGTTGCACTTCACGCAGTTGAGACCATATCCAACGAGTGGTCTGTTACCAACTCCTCAAAAGTGGGTACCTGAATTGAAGCCGGTACCAATGTGGGATGACAGAGCTCCCTTGATCCTGATAACTTTTGATGGTCTTGGTGATCGCCCAAGTGCGGAATTAGGTAATCGAACACCGCTCGAAGCGGCCAATACTCCGAATCTGGATGAACTGACTCGAATCGGAGTTTCGGGAATCCATCAACCGTTTGGCCCTGGACGAGCCACGTCAAGTGAACGTAGCCACTGGGCGATGTTTGGCCAATCCCAGCCATTTCCGGGCCGAGCGCTTCTTGAGGCTATCGGAATGGGAATTGATATTCCCGCAGAGCGTCCACATTTTCACCTATCACTTCGTCCAGCAGTTCTTAAGAATGGGCAACTTCACGCGCTCGGAAGAGTAGGTACTGACGATGCAAATGATTGCGTAGGTTTATTTGACGCACTTCGCGTCATGCCACACGAGTTGAATCCAGTGCTTCATCCGCTTCGTGTCGGTGAATGCATTCTTGAGTCAGACGTACTTTCGTCGCACGATATAAGTGACAGCGATCCACTATTCGGTCATCTGCATCCCGTATTGCGACCGTTACCCCTGGAGTCAGCACTTGACCAAGAATCGGCGCTTTTCTCAGCAGAGCTTATGACCAGTTGGATTAATTCAGCGGTTGAATTGCTACTCTCCCACCCAATCAATAAATCTCGAATGGCTGATGAAAAGCCACAGCTCATTGCTCCGGTAACAAAGTGGGCCAGCAAAAAAACAGGGCTCAAGACTTTTGAACAATCAACCGGACTAAGCGGAGCAGCAGTCACAAGCTCCGCTCTTTATCGAGGACTGGCAGAAATCCTAGGTATGGCGCAGATTCATATCCCAAGTGACCTAGAAAATGTTGAAGCAGACTTTGAGGCTCGAATCAAGGCAGGACTGGAGTTAAGTAAAACCCATTCCTTTGTTCATATTCATACCAAGGTCACCGATGAAGCTGGCCACACTAAGCAGCCAAAGCTTAAGCAAGTGGTAATTGAAGGTCTGGATAGGGCCTGCAATCTACTGCCGGAATTATCAAAAAAAATAACCGTCGTACTCACTGGCGATCATGCGACACCATCGACTGGAGGCGTTATGCATTCAGCCCATCCTACCTCTTTGATCTTGGCTGGGCCTCACGTTTATCCCGATGACGTTTCAACTTGCAGTGAGCGCTCACATAAATCTGGAGATCTTGGAACGATCACGGCGAGTGAAATATTGCCGATAATGTCGCATTACTCACATCGGGCTAGCTTTATCGGGCACGCGACGGGATGTTCCGAAACAATTTCACTACCAGATAATCCCGTCGCTCTAGATTTCTCTAAAACGAGAAACGATAATCAAGTAGACCGAAAAAGCAGAACAGGAATGATATGACTAGCAATGTCACGTCCCCGCTCGATATAGAACTACACACGCCGGCACATCTAAATGGCGTGATTTCCGAAGTTTCAGAACTCTATGAAAATGAAGTGTTTCCGCGCGAACAGTTACTCGATCACCGATTGAGCGATCAGTCGAAGTACCTTGATGAAGATGGTCGTCTGCATCCTGACATCATCGCTGCCCGCCGGGAAATTATGGCTGCGGCCGGCGCAAAGAACATTTACAGCGCGCATCTGCCCGAGTCATTAGGCGGCAGGGGACTTGGGCGGGAAGACATGATCTATGTCGAGGAAAAAGTCTACGGATATGGCGTGGGCTTGAACCCTGCCCTACTTTCATGGTCGGAAGGCGCAACGCCACGTTTGCTACATGCCCATGCGCACCAAAAGGAGCAATTCACTGACCCATTAGTCAAAGGTCTAAAGACAAGTCTGCATGGCGTTACCGAAACTGGTGCCGGTTCAAATCTGTATGACATGAAAACCAACGCGGTGCGCAAAGGCTCAGACTGGGTACTAAACGGCACTAAGGCCTACATCACAAATTATTTTGATGCCGATGTTGCCCAGGTTCTCGCGATCACAAATCCTGAAGGCGGCCGCAAGTCCTTCACGTACTTCATGTTTGATACCAAAGAATATGGAGCAAGAGGCTACAAGATTGGAAAACTTTACCAAACCATGTTCGGTGACGGTTACACTGGCGAGATTCATTTCGAGGACATGGTGCTCCCGGATAGCGCGGTTCTTGGCGAAGTTAATGGTGGCTTCGACATCGCAGTCATGTCGTTTAACTACACCCGAATGCGTCGGGCTGGCATGTGCTCGGGTTGGAATAAGTACCTGATTGAGAAGACACTTGAGCGTGTGAAGAATCGCATCGTCGGCGGTGAACCCCTTGGGGCAAAGCAAGGTATCCAGTGGATGATCGCGGACATGTATCTTGATTGGCAACAAACTCGTTCGCTGTCCCTTGATGTAGCGCGTGCGATCGATACGCCAGGACCTTGGTGGAATCTACCCCGTCCAAGTGATGAGGTGCGGCGGATTTGTGCGCTCAAACTAAGCAACGATGAATCTTTCTACCGAGTAGCAGATCGCGCACTACAGATCCACGGTGGCTCTGGAGTCCTCCGAGACACTGACATAAACAAGTTGTTCCAAATCGCTCGAAACCTCCGGATTCCTGGGGGTACCGATGAAGTACAACGCACTACCATCGCTGAGACCCTAGGCCTACGTTTCAATTAGGAGTCACTATGTCGGATCCAAAAACTTTGTCACTCGAAATTGGAACTTGGGCAGAGTCGCTCGCAATAGTCGATGTGCCAAAGCATGTCCAAGACCAAGCACTGCTAAACATCCTTGATGCAGTTGGTATTGCGTTTGCGTCTACTAATTATGAATTTGCAACTCGTTCTATCGCTGCATCCGTTGCTTTGGGGTCAGGCCAGCGCGGTGCGATTGCTTGTTCTGAGCGGTTCACTGTGCGCGATCAGGCAATGCTCAATGGGATCTTGATCCACGGTTTGGATTTTGATGACACCCACGTACCAGGCGTAATTCACGGAACCGCCAGCGCTCTACCTACGGCGATTGCTATCGCGGATGACCGTGAACTAAGTGGTAACGACTTGATCTTGGGTTTTCTAATCGCAGTAGAAATTGGGGCCCGAGTAGGTACCGCTGCTAACGGCGGCTTCCATGCCCAAGGGTTCCACCCAACAGGTCTAGCTGGCGCATTTGGTGCGGCAACGGCAGCGGCAAAAATGTTGGGGCTGGAGGCGCATGGCATTTCCAGCGCACAAGGCATAGTTGGGTCCCTTGCATCAGGTTCAATGGAATTCCTCGAAACTGGAGCGTGGACTAAACGCCTTCACCCAGGATGGGCTGCCGTTGCGGGCATAACTGCGGCGGAACTCGCCAAAGCAAAGTTCGAGGCACCACCGGCCATCTACGAGGGTCGCTTTGGACTTTTTGCAGCCCACACCCCAGCGGCCCATGACCTAAAAATGGCTGCTGTCGCGGGAGACCTAGGAACATCGTGGGAATTACTGCGAGTTGCCATCAAGCCTTATGCCGCCTGCCACTTCACGCATGCCTGCATTGATATTGCGATTGCACTTGTAACTGAGAACAATTTAATGGCCTCGGACATCGAATCGGTTACTACCATCGTGCCGCCGCAAGTTGTGCCAGTTGTCTGTGAGCCAGCTCAGGCGAAATTAACCCCACGAAGCGATTATGATGCCAAATTCTCCTTACCATTCATTGTCGCAACTGCGATCTCAAAACGTCGATTTACCTTGGCTGATCTAGAAGATGATTGCTTGGTTGATCCGGAACTATTGGAATTAGCCGCAAAAGTTTCATACCAAAACGACCCAAATCCAACATTCCCTAAGTACTTCCATGGTGAAGTAATTATTCAAACAAAAGACGGGCGCACGCTGCGCAAACGAGAAGACGTAAATCGGGGCGCTGACACGCGTCCACTTGCTGCAAGTGAAGTCGAGACTAAGTTCCGAGACAATGTCGCTTTGGTGGGCGGGTCTGATGTTGCTGATCGAGTTCTTAATGCAGTTATGTCATTGCCAGGCACAAAGAACTCCCGTGATTTCGTCGAGGCACTAAGAGTCAGATGAAACGTGGGGTATCGACGGTGAGCCTGCGGGACTTTACTTCATGTGGTGGATGCGCAGCTAAAGCTGATGCATCCCTACTGTGGGCGCTTCGTTTCGCAGCAAGTAATCACCAAAATAGCGAGACTCTTATTGGCCTAGCTGAGCCAGATGATGCCGCAATTACTTTGCTCAATGAAACGACATCACTTATAACAACCGTCGATTTCTTTCCACCTGTGGTCAGTGATCCATATGAATACGGTTATGTAAGTGCCCTAAATTCCCTGTCCGATATCTTCGCGATGGGAGGTTTGGCAAAGACAGCTTTGCTAATTTGTGGATTTCCAAAAGAAATTGATGATTCGGAAATTGTTGCTTGCGTTTCCGGAGCGGCCCAAGCCTGTAAGGAGTCCGGAGTTGAAATCCTGGGTGGGCACACGGTACGTATCAGCGAACCCATTTTTGGTTTGGCGGCAACCGGTTATGTGGATCCAAAACTCATCTGGCGCAAGACCGGAATGCAAAGTGAGGATCTACTTATGCTTTCTAAGCCACTTGGTGTTGGAGTGCTTCTATCGACCCGCACGGAAAACGATGAGGTAATTGCACTTGCTCAAATGAAAATCTCAAACCAAGTAGCCAGAAATTCGTTAGCCGCACATGGGACTGCAGTGCATGCAGTGACTGACATAACTGGATTTGGATTAATTGGGCATCTCAGCGAGATGCTAGGCGCGAGTGCGCTGGATGCAAAAGTTCAATTGCCATCCCAAGCCGTCATTGCCCGAGCCCAAGAGCTATTCGACGCAGGGGTAAGAACCTCAGCAGATGGCCGTAATCGTGAGGTCTTAAACCGAGAAGTTTTAGGCGTAGATAGTAGCAACCTACAAGCGGCGCTTTTTGATCCACAAACAAATGGTGGTCTGTTGGCCGCTGTTGGTCCTTCCTCGGAGATTGAACTCATTGAAGTTGGATTTATCACTGTAGGTAAAGTTGTAGCTGGCTCAGGGAAAATCGAAATCTTAAGTAACCAATAGCAAACTAAAGGATAAATGATGCTACGCCCCTTAGAAGGAATCACCGTCCTCTCGCTTGAACAATTTGGGGCGGGGCCGTTTGGCACAGTGCACTTGGCTGACTTAGGTGCCCGAATAATAAAGATCGAAGATCCAAGTTCAGGCGGTGACGTTGGCCGGTATGTTCCACCCTACGCACACGGAGAAGACTCATTATTTTTTGAGGCATTTAATCGGAATAAAGAATCAATTTCATTAGATCTGTCAAAGCCGACTGGAAGAGCAACTTTCGACGACCTAGTCAAGCAAAGTGATGCAGTTTATTCAAATTTACGAGGCGATGTCCCCGGGAAGTTAAAGATTACTTATGAAGACTTAAAGCACTTGAATCCGGCGATCGTTTGCTGCTCGCTGAGTGGTTTTGGAATGAGTGGTCCGCGCTCCAAGGAACCCGGATATGACTACATGTTGCAGGGTTTAGCCGGTTGGATGTCACTAACCGGGGAGCCTGATGGTCCACCCACAAAGACCGGCCTCTCCTTAGTTGACTTCTCTGGTGGATTCGTGGCGGCTTTGGCGCTTTTAAGCGGGATTCATGCAGCACGTCGAGATGGCGTTGGGATGGATTGTGATGTCTCGCTATATGACACTGCACTGTCGATGACAAGCTACATTGGTGCTTGGCATCTATCGGGTGACCACGAGCCAATCAGATATTCTCACTCCGCTCATCCATCACTGGTTCCGTTTCAGGTATTCAAGACGAAGGATGATTGGATTGTTATCGGGTGCGCAAAAGAAAAATTCTACGAACGCTTATGTGAAGTAATTAAGCGCCCAGATTTAGTTACCAATCTTGAATTTTCCAACTTCACGGTCCGGTACGAAAACCGTAATGCTTTAGTTTCTCAACTTGATGAAATCTTTAAGACTAGAACTACAGCAGAATGGCTATCTGATTTGGTCCCAGCTGGGGTTCCAAGTGCTCCCGTAAACACCATCGAGCAAGCCTTCAAGGAAGAACACACTATTGCGCGGCAGATGATTGCCCATAGTGAGCATGAGTATTTTGGAAAACTTCGAACCCCGGCCTCGCCAGTTAACGTGGGCCCCAAACGACAAACTTACCAGCGCGCGCCAAAGCGTGGCGAGCACACGATTTCAGTTCTTAAGGAACTTCTGGATTTGAGTGATGAGCAAATTGAGGCTCTTGAGGCATCCGGAGCATTTGGGAAACCCAAGTGAAAGCCTGGGACGGCGTCGCTTGCGACCCACCTCCGCCACCCCACAAACAAAGGGGCCGAAGAACCAGTGCTGCAGTAGATCGACAACCCAATAGTTTGCGAGTTCGCGGTGCTCAAAGGGGCACCATGCTTGATCAATGCCGAAGTCGATTTGGGCATAGGCCAAGAGCACGTCCCATCGAGAATAATTTAGATCAGGCACGCCCTGTTGAGTTAAAAGTATCGATGCGACAATGTTGATGGCCGTACTCCGCCGGTTAGCGGATCACCGCAAGGTTCGGCGACAGGTTTACACTGCCCTAGAGCCTGCGGGTTGGATCGCAATAGAAATACGCGGCAGTGGAAGCGTAGCCAAGACCTCGGGGTTATTACCCAAAACTGATCAAAACATTAAATCCCCAGACTGTTATTACGCAAACCTCACCACAAGAAGAGATCTTCAAAAAGTGGCTGGATTAATTGATATTGAAGTGAGTCGTCGCCCCCACCTAACTCTCCTAAGTAGTAAGGACACGCCTCCAACTCATTCGCGGACACTCGTCTTCCGCGAGTGGGACGCTGATCAGATCCGCAAGAAGTCCTATTTACTGACCGGTCATACTCTTGATTTTGTCCGGCTTGAGGTAGGGCCATCAAGGCCTCAATGATCCGGTGACCAAAAGTGACCTAAGGATTAGCGTTCTATCAAGACGGGCGCCGATTCGTTTTGGAAGCGGATCGGCGCCGTCAGTTGAACACGTTGGGGGACTAACTCGGGTTTTACCTGCCCTTGCTGAATTCGCCCACATCAATTGGTTTGCTTTTGCCTCAGATGGTCAAGGATCAATCCCCGGTAATTATTCGTACTCGGAGATAGCGCACCAAGTGCTTCGAAACGAAATAAACATCTCTTTAGTTAAGGTGAATGACGAATCTTTAAATCTAGGTGATTGGCTGTGTGCGACGATTTTTTGGCCACTACTCCATGACCTAGAGATTCCAAAGATAGGTGCCGCAAAACTTGATAGCAGCCTTGCAGCCATCGCGGAGTCGAGCTCTGCCCTTGCCCATGCCTCTGTAGAGTCTGAGGCTTCAGGTTTTTTTGTTAATGACTTCCAACTCTCCCAAGTGCCTTTGGCTCTGCGGGCCAGCGGAAAGCGTGAACCTATAACCTTCTTTTTGCACACCCCCTGGCCAAAAACCATGCCGAGCAACCCAACCACGTTGAAATTACTGAAGTTTCTAGCAACCGGAATGCTGGCAGCAAACGTTATTGAATTCCAAACGAAGCATGATTTGTTGGGGTTTCAGGAATTCACAGCTCGGTATTTTTCACTCGAGGCAACCGGGGCTCTATTACGAGTTAATCCTGTGTCGGTTGATTACTCAAGATTGCAGAATCTAGCGCAGGGAAAAGATTTGGTAACGAGCCTTGAGCGGAATGATATTAGTTTTGTGCATATTGCACGCAGCGATCCAGTAAAGAACACCGCGGCGGTCATCGACGCTTTCACGCAGGTCTTTCAGGCTCGGATTCAATCTGGATATCGCATATATTTAGATTTATTCATTGTCCCCTCCAGACAGCAATGGCCGGAGTATCAGCACTTATTTAATGAGATCCTCCGACAGGTCGAAGTCGCTAATGAAGAACTGAGCATCCATCAAAAGGATGCCATCAGATTGCGTATCGGAAACGATCACCAAAATGCAGTTAGGGCGCTAACTCGATATGACTACTTACTGGTTTGCTCAGTTGCTGACGGGCTGAATCTAGTTGTTAAGGAAGGCGCTATTTTGAATCAACGTAATGGCGTAATTATAAGTACGCCTAAAGTCGGCGCAATGGCAGAGTTGGGTGATTTCTGTGTAATTGCAAGGGACTCCAGTGAAGCTAATATTGTGGCGGCAATAAAGTGTGCGATGAATTTAGATCCTGCAATTCGGGTCTCCATGTCACAAAAGCTTAGAAATCAAGTGAAGGAATACGACTTAAGTCACTGGGCAAGGTCCGTGGTTGCTAATTTTGACCTCAAGGGACAGGCCTAAAAATTTCCCCCGCCCGTGCGCACCGATACAAGATTACTTGGCAATTCTCGCGCCATTTAAACGCACCAAGTTTTGATTGAAGTGAAAACGTGCGAACTTTAAACGGTAAATGTCAGTTACATTATTGGTTTTTTTGATTTCGCACACCAAGCTCGAATGTGACTTACTGGGCTTGGGTCTTGTCTTAGGGTGCGCCCGCAATCTGCAGGCGCACGAGGGAAAGCCCTGGCCGTTTGAGAATCGCCAAGAGGGCGCACCCTGCTGTAGGGGCGCCACTTGGCCAAACCAGTTTTATGTTCTAGTTGACAAGGTCGAGGTGATTGGCGTGGGCGGCGAATTCCGCGGTTCCCCTTGCGTGACAGAGCATACTTAGGGCGTGACGCGGCCAACCCTTGCCAACTGGATGGCACCTGACCACGCCTTTTGGTCGTTTCGACATGTGCGTGAACTGATCCCGACGGCGCAAGTAGACCCCGCTGCAACACCGCGCGCGCTACCCCGGGACATAAAGTCTGAAATCGGTGGGTTAGTCGTCGACTTCCATGAAGGCCCGCAAGCTGTAGTTGACTTCCTAGGTTCGACGAACACCGACTCGTTCACGGTTGTTTGCGGTGAAGATCTCGTTTTCGAATGGTTGGCACCGGGTGTAGTTGATGTCGAGCCGCACCTGATATTCAGCGTGACAAAGTCGGTCACCGGCATGTTGGTCGGCGCGCTGGTGCAAGAGGGCTTAATTGATGTTGATGCACCGGTCACAAAATATGTGCCTGAGGTTGCGGGCAGTGGATTCGGTGATGCAAGTGTTCGAAACTTGCTGGATATGGCGGTGAGTTACCAGTTCGTGGAGGACTACTCACCGGGGCCCGACATCATTGCGTACCGACATTCGGTCGGCTGGTATCCGGCGCCTTTGGGGGCTCTTGACTTGCATGACTTCATCGCATCACGCGAGAAGCAGGGTGAACACGGCAAGGCATTTCGTTATCTGTCGCCCACCACGGATCTTGTTGGCTGGGTAATAGAAGGGGCCAGCGGTTTGCCGTATGCGACGGCACTGTCGAAGTACATCTGGTCGAAAATCGGGACCGAGGCCCCGGCGCACATCACCGTTGATCGCCAAGGGTCACCGCGCGCTGCGGGAGGGCTATCGGTAATCCCGCGCGATATGGCGCGCTTCGGCATGATGATTCGTGATGGCGGGATGGGTGTTATCGACCCGGCGTTCCTCGCGGATGTCTACGACAACGGCAACAGGGCGCAGTGGGCGGCGGGTGACTTCAAAGATCTCTTTCCGAAAGGTGGCTATCGATCATTTTGCTACAAACCCGGTGATGACCCGGATGTGGTCATGGGCATCGGGATTCATGGTCAATTCCTTTATGTTGATCGACCGCGCGGGGTGGTGGTGGCAAAGCAGTCATCCTGGCCGATGCCCGATGACGATGACATGCATTTGGATTCGTACCGCGCCTGCCGCGGGGTCGCTCGCGCCCTAGGTTAGCCAGTACCTTTTTGTTGGGAGCGGTTTTACTAGGAGCGGTCGCGGTAGATGACCGGGGGCGTGTCACGAAATCTCGAGTTCGCCCACAGCTGGTTGCCGTCTTGGGTGGTGAACCCGGTGAGAGTCGGGCGCACTCCGTCGAAGAATGCCGTTGATGGCGACTCCATGAGCAGGGCCCACTCGCGCTTGAGCAAGTGCTCCTGCAATTGCCCTTCAACGTATCGATTATGAGTACCAACCGCCATGAAGCGCACCTTTGACTCAATCAAATCGGTGCCCGGCAAGATAACTTCTAACTCCATGCCCTGTAGGTCAACATGGAGCAGGTCGGTTGACTCGTCGCTTCCAAGGAGTGACCCCAGGGTCACGGTGGGGACGTCAAAGTGCTCAAGATGGGCGCCGCGATAGTCCATCTCCGGTGTCACTTCTTCATTGACGGCGCCGCCCATATCTCCGTCATCAAGTACGGGGAAGCGCAAAGTGGTAAGTGTTGCCCAGCCGGCGGCCTGAACCACCTGCAACTCCGCCGTGCTTGTTGCGAGTGCAGCCGCAATTTCAACCGAACTCCCGCTGATGAGTTCGGCCTGCACGCCGTTATCGGCAGCGTGCTGCAGGCACCAGGTCGCGCGCAGTGGGTCGGCTTCGACCGCTATCCCCGATGCGCGCTTACCTTGTCGTCGCGCCACCACGATGCCCATCACAGCCCAAGGCGCCCACCCGGCACCAACCTCAACAACTCGGTAGGTCTCCTTTTCGCTGCTAAGTGAGATTGCTAAACCGACGTACTCCTCGGCCTCGGACCGGTAACCATCACTTGGCACCGGGATGCGGCTCCTAGTGGTGCCCGCGAATCGAGCGGGCGCCCACGGCAACATCGCAATGCGGGTCCGGATCCCGGCCCAATCAACGCAAAAGACGCCTTCATTGTCGGGAAGACCGGCATTCCCTGGCAGCATAGGTGCGCGTAGCGTTTCTAGGATTTCCGGTACCTGGGCCGGGTAGACGGGTAGGTGCAGTCCATTGCCATACATCACGGGCGTAGCTGTAGCTGGGGCAGCGGTCGCGACTTGATCGGTCGTTGCCGCCTTGGCCCACGGCTTGCGCATGGGCAAAACCGTACACTTAGGGCATATGGCTATCCGAAATCTCATCAGTGTCGAGAATGCGTCGAAGTCATTTGGTGAGCGACCACTACTCGCTGGGGTATCGCTAGGGGTTGGCGCCGGCGAGCGCATCGCGGTCGTTGGCCGCAATGGGGCTGGCAAGACCACCCTGCTGCATGCCCTCGCGGGTTTGGAGCCACCTGATTCGGGCCGGGTGACCATCGGTGCAGATGTCGCCCTCGGGTTGGTCTCACAGGCCGAGGTGGTCGACCCCGATCAAACCGTGGGCCACTACATAGTGCCCGGACAAGATGTGCACGAGTGGGCAACGAGTGCGCGGATTCGGGAAGTGCTCACCGGATTACTAGGCGGGTTCGACGAGGCATTGCTGCTGCGGACTTTTGCTCGGCTATCTGGCGGTGAGCGCCGGCGTGTGCAGTTAGCACGGGCCTTAATCGCCGATCTTGATGTGCTACTACTTGATGAACCGACCAACCACCTCGATGTTGAGGTGGTCGCCTGGCTTGCGGAGTACCTAAAGGCCCAGTCAAAGTTGGCGGTGGTAATCGTCACCCATGATCGCTGGTTCCTCGACGCACTATGTGATCGCACGTGGGAGGTGGTCGGGGGTGCGGTTGAGGAGTATGAGGGTGGCTACTCGGCCTTCGTGCTCGCCAAGGCGGAGCGCTTCCGGCAGGCATCGGCCAGTGAGGCGCGGCGCCAGAATCTAATGCGCAAGGAGCTTGCTTGGCTGCGCCGGGGTGCGCCGGCACGAACCACCAAGCCGAAGTTCCGCATCGAAGCCGCGAATGAGCTGATCAGCAATGAGCCGCCCCCGCGGGACAGTGTGGAGCTCTTGTCCTTCGCCGGATCAAGACTCGGCAAGACGGTTTATGAACTAAATGACGCGACCCTCACAGTTGGCCAGGGCAATGCCGATGGCCCGATCGAGCTACTTGATCACTGCACCTGGAATATCGGCCCGGGGGATCGCATCGGCATCATCGGTTCCAATGGTGCCGGCAAGACTTCATTGATTCGGATGCTGATTGGTGAAGTGACTCCCGCGGCCGGTTCCTTGAAGACCGGTGTCACGGTGAAGGTGGCCTATCTATCTCAGCATCTTGAGGAGTTGAATCCGAAATGGCGGGTACTGGAAGCCGTCGAGCACATCGCCTCCCGGGTCGATCTCGGCAAGGGCCGGGAGTTATCGGCCTCGCAGCTCTGTGAGAGCCTCGGCTTCAACTCCGATGCCCAGTGGACCCAGGTTGGTGACCTATCAGGTGGTGAGCGCCGCCGATTGCAGTTGACGCGGCTGTTGATGAACGGGCCCAACGTCCTGATCCTCGACGAACCAACCAATGATTTCGATGTTGAGACTTTGACCGCGTTGGAAGACCTGCTTGACGGTTTCGCCGGCACGCTATTGGTGATCTCGCATGATCGCTACTTCCTTGAGCGGGTGTGTGACGATTTTGTGGCGCTATACGGTGATAACAGCCTGTCCTCGTTAACCGGCGGTATCGATGAGTATCTAGAGCAGCGTCGCTCCCGTGGTGCGACGGCTAAATCGGTTGCCGTCAAGCCGGCGTCGTCGTCGGCTGACCAGCGGGCGGCAGCAAAAGCCATCACGCGAACCGAGCGCCAGATCGAAAAGCTAGATAAGCGTGAGCACGAGATTCATGCCCAGTTGGTTGAGCAGACCTCTAACTTCGAGCTGGTAGCAGCCTTAAACTCCGAACTCCTAGAACTGCAGGCGGCCAGGGTCGAGTTGGAGAATCTGTGGCTGGCCCTAACCGATGCCAAAGTGTGAACTGGGGCCAAAGCCAATAGGTTTAGCCCATGTCAAACTCTCATCAAGTGGTAGTAGTCGGGGCGGGTTTCGCCGGTCTGACCTGCGCCCGTGAGCTGGCAAAGAACCCCGGCGTTCATGTCACGGTGATTGACCGAAACCCGTATCAGACTTTCTCCCCGCTGCTCTACCAGGTGGCAACCGGCGGTTTGCCCGAGGACGACATCGCGTACCCGGTGCGGGCGGCGATCCCAGGTGTTGATTTTCGCCGCGGCGAAGTGGTGCGGATCGACCCGCTCGCGAAGAACATCCGACTCGATGATGCATCGGTGATCCAATGGGATGAACTCGTACTGGCCACCGGCAGTGTCGGCACCACCTACGGGGTGCCCGGGGTTGCCGAGAATGCGCTTCAGATGAAGAACATCCAGGAGGCCAAGGATATTCGCCGCCGGCTACTCATCACCTACGAGGATGTTGACGTGGGCAAAAAACCCAAGGAAGCCCTGCGAGTCGTGGTGGTTGGTGGTGGCCCGACGGGGGTCGAGGTCACCGGCGCGGTCGCCGAGCTCCAGCGCAGCATGAAGCATGAGTTCCCCCGCGTAGCGGAGTTCGGGCACGTCACCTTGGTGGAGGGTGGGCCGCGGCTACTGCCGTCCTTCAAGGAGAAGTCCAGCGCCCACGCCAAATCCGAATTGGAGGAACTCGGCGCCGAGGTGCTCGTCAATGCTGAGGTGGACCGCATGTATGAATCAGATGTCCACCTGAAATCCGGCGAGGTGTTAACTGCGGGCACGATCATCTGGGCGGCGGGTGTTGCCGCACCTGAAACTTGGACTTCACTCGGTGTTGCTGATCGTGCGAATCGTCTACGCGTGCAGCCGACTCTGGAACTAGCCGGCGGCCTGTGGGTAATTGGTGATACCGCGAGCCTGGACGGGGTAGACGGCCGGCCGTTACCGATGGTCGCCCCGGTTGCCTTGCAGATGGGTCGTCACGTGGCCAAGCAGATCAGCGCCCGCCTTTCGGGCCAGCCACTTACCGACTTCGTCTATAAGGACAAAGGCCAGATGGCGACCATCGGGCGCCGCCGTGCGGTGGTTGAAATGCCTGGCGGCATGAAGATCCATGGCACCCCCGCTTGGCTAACCTGGTTGGCGTTGCATGTTGCGTATCTTGCGGGTGGACGAAACCGGGTCAGCGTGATGGCCGACTGGATGTGGAACTACGTGGTCTGGGGTATCGGCCCGCGCCGCACCATCATTGATTAGTTAGGTATTCATTAGTTAGGTATTCATTAGCAGGTATTCATTAGCAGCTCCGCGTCGGATCCGGGAAGCCTGGGCCGAGAGCACCCAGCACCTGACGCCGAGTTCGTCGACGTCGATCTCGTTCAACGGTGACGTTACGCCTGCGTCTGGACCGGTGATTGCGGGCCCCGGAAGAGTGAAATCCTATTGATGGACTGCACAAAGTAAGCGTTAGGATTCGCAGATGTCCGTTCTGCTAAAGACATTGATTGCTGTTGTGGCCATCATTGCAGCAGTTATGCTGCTGATTAGTGCTTTTCTTGCATTCACCGCATGGACAACTAACGCCCGCCAATCGAACTTGGCCGCGTTTTACACCGCACCCGAAGAGTTCAGTCAGATCCCCGGGACACTCCTGCGCTGGGAGCCACTCGGTGTTGAGGTCGCCGGTGCCCATGCATATCGATTGCTTTATGTGACTGAAGACCTGCAGGGTAAGCCCGCCGTGGCCGCGGGCATGGCTTTTATACCAAAGAAGAGGCCTGACACTCCTCGGCCCATGGTCGCATATCTTGCTGGAACCACGGGTCAAGGTGATGCCTGTGCTCCCTCGCGCTCAAATGATCCGATATATGGGTTGCACAGTTTTATTCCTGAGGCAATGGGCCAAGGCTGGGCCGTGGTCGCTCCCGACGAATACGGTGTGGGAACACCGGGGGTTCAGCTGTATCTGATCAAGGATCAGGAAGTTCGTGACACCGTCAATAGCATTCGCGCCCTTCGATCTCTTCCTGACTCCTTGACGGGCAATGACTTTGCTGTATATGGGTATTCCCAAGGAGGGCACTCCGCTTTGTGGACGGGCCACCTCAGCAAGCAGTTTGCTCCCGAATTGGATCTCGTGGGAGTTGCCGTTGCAGCCCCCGCTGCAGACTTGACGTCAATTATCGATCGTCAATGGGATTCGGTCGTGGGCTGGGGCATCGGAGCCGATGTCTCGCGATCGTGGTCGATTGCATATCCGGATCTCCCGGTCAATCCCTTGCTCACTGACGCGGCGCGAGACAACTATGAGCGGATAGCCGAAATTTGTGTCTTCGGTACTTTCGTCGAGGGCACTATTCGCCACGACATATTTAAGCAAAATTTTTTCGCTGACAACCCTGTGAACAATTCACTGTGGGCGCAAGTACTGATTGATCAGACACCACCGCCGTATTCGGCAGAGTTGCCGCTCATGCTGGTTCAAGGAACGGCTGATCAAATAGTTTTAGCTGGCACCAATGCCAACCTGCAGGAATCATGGTGCGCCGCTGGCTCCACCATCAATGCCCTTTGGCTCGAGGGGGTGGATCACCTTAATGTCGCTGACATGGCTGGTCCCCCCGTGGCGGAATGGATTGCGGATCGATTTGCCGGGCTAACCGCACCCAATACCTGCAGTGTTCGGCCACCGTGGAGTTTGATAACCGTGGAGTGAACCCAAACATCGGGTTGACGGTAATTCGGGCGGGGACAGCGCCAGCGAGGAAATCGCGCTCTCCGGCCCATAAACGTTGTCCATGCCACACTTCTGACATGGAAGGCCATGAATGATGCGAGATGCGACTCCGTGCACGAATCCGTGAATACGAATGAGTTGCGTTGCGTCGATGTTGCTGTCATTGGCGCAGGCATAAGTGGACTGGCAGTTGCCGACCAATTGATCCGTGCAGGCCTCTCGGTCAGTGTGCTGGAAGCGCGTGCTCGCCTAGGTGGGCGACTACTTGGCTCACCCCTTGATCTAGGTGCCTCGTGGTTTTGGCCCGGGGAGCATCGCGTTATGGCACTGACCCAGCGACTCGCAGTCGACATATTTGAGCAGTATCGAACCGGTGACGCACTTATTGACGATATTGCCGGCGTGCAGCGTTATCCGGGGAATCCGATCGATGTTCCTGCGCACCGGATCGCCGGTGGTACGTCTGCGTTGGCGGCTGCCCTCACCGCACAGTTACCTTCCGGAACCCTTCATCTACAGCAACCGGTGCATGAAATCACTTCCGATCGGCATATTGCAACTCGCGATTACGTTTGGCAAGCGCATCATGTGGTCATTGCGCTACCACCCGCATTAGCCGTTCACGCAATAACGCTGCCGCCGGAACTGCCGCCGGAACTGATTGATGTTGCAGCGCGAACTCCGGTGTGGATGGGTGATTCGGTCAAAGTAGTCGCGCACTTTAATGAACCCTTCTGGCGCCGCGATGGATTAGCGGGCGCTGCCATGAGTAGGCGCGGTCCACTCACTGAAGTGCATGACATGTCGGGTCCAGGTGGTGAGCCTGCCGCTTTGTTCGGCTTCGCACCTGCTGCGTCCATGCATGCCGACATCGAGAAAGATATTCGCAAACAACTTATTCGAATGTTCGGAACGAGGGCATCGGACCCCATCGGGGTACTAATCCAGGATTGGAGCAGGGAGCAGTGGACCATGCCACCTGGCACTCAGGGGCTTCCTGATTACGCGATGTTCGGCCATCCGAGGTATCAGCAACCCGCGTTGGAAGGCCGACTGCACTGGTCATCTACTGAGACAGCACGTACCTATGCCGGCCATATTGAGGGAGCCTTAGAAGCAGCTGAGCGAACCGTGGCTTCGATAGCCGGCAGTTCATTCATCACGACTTAGCTGAGCCTTGGGTCAGGGCACTGAAGCCCCGCGATCACTACGGGCTGGGCGTCGAGGCCGCTCCTTTGCGCTACGCCGCTGGCGGGCCCGGGGCGACTTCCTTGTTGTATTGCGACAGTGGAACCAGGCACTGGGCTTCGCGCCGGCCTTCCTTCCAACCGCGTTCGGTCGGCCAGATCCCCCACCAACTAGGGAAACTGGATCCGCCGTTGTAGCGCTTTCCTAATTTCGCGCAGAGCGATCTCGTTCGTTTCTCGACGTTGCTGGTTCCGGGGAACCGGGTACCCGGGCCACCTAGGTCCCGGGCTTCGACCATGATCCAGTTCTTCTTCGGGTCAGTGCACGGGTAGCTTTCGGTGTTGCGGGCATTGGGTTGCGCAGGTGTGCAGAAATTGAAGTAGTCGACACCGCTGGTGGTGACAAAATCCGCGGCCTTGGTAGTCAGGTCAGTGAGTTTCAAACCGGTTTTCAGCACCGCATCGCAGCGCACCCAGCGCTCCCCGGCGGCCCACCCCGCATCGGTAGGGAACAGGGCAAAGGAGAGCCAGCGACTCGGCAGGGTGCGATCAGGCAGCACGGCAGAAGTCAGTGCGAGATAGGCATTGAGGGATTTGGTGTCGCACGCGGTGGTGGCAGCCAGGCGCGCGCCGGGGGTGGCTTTCGAGGGTGGACCGAAACCGGGCTTGAGGCTGCCGGTCCAATAGGTCTCGGCGGTATGCGCGGTGGTGCAGGGCACGGCACCGGCCGCGGCAGAAACTTCATCGCGCACCGCGATCGGATAGTTGTAGCACTCACCGAGCACGGGTGCGGCCACCGCGGGGGTGGCCAGCCCGAAGGTGAGCAAAGTGCTGGCGACCGCGGTAAAACCGGCGGCCAGAGCCCGCCAATAGTGACTGTGATGCGTGTGGCGCATGTGACTCCTGCGATTAGCATTCGGGGGTTAGACCCACTGTAATGACCCGCTCATCACGTTTGGGTTGTCCGCAGCCTTGCGCCACGGCACACTTAGGCCATGCCAACTATCAGTGTCATCGCCCTGAAGGGCGGCGTCGGGAAAACATCAGTGGTGCTCGGCCTGGCAAGTGCTGCCACCGTGCGTGGCTTGGCGACTTTGGTAGTTGACCTTGACCCGCAGGGCAACGCCACCTCCTTACTTTCAACACATGCCCGCAAGACCACGGTGGCCGATGTGCTCGCCCACCCAACCAAGGAGACCGTCGAATCGGCCTTGACCGCCTGCGACTGGGAACTGGCCCCCGGTGAAGTAGATGTGCTGCCCAGCCACCCGAACATCATCCGCTTTGATTCTTGGAGTGGTGGCACCTTGCGACCGAAATTGGCGCGCGCGCTATCGCACTTGGCCGGCTACGACCTCACCCTCATCGACTGCCCGCCCTCCCTAGGTGCGTTAACGCGCGAGGCACTGGCAGCTTCTGATTTCGCATTGATCGTCACCACGCCAACCTTCTTCGGGTCCCAAGGTGTTGAACGCGCCGTCGCCGAGGTTGAAGAAATCCGCAAGAGCGTCAACCCAAATCTGAAGTTGGCCGGCATTGTGGTTAACCGCGTGCGCTCGACAGCCGAGGAGCATGAGTACCGCAAGCAGGAGCTGACCGACATCTACGGCCGCGTCACCTTGATGAAGCCGGTTATCCCTGAGCGCATCGCGGTGCAGCAGGCGGAGGGCACCGGGTTGCCGGTGCATCGCATCCGAACCGCCGGTGGCCGTGAAGTTGCCGATATTTTTGACGGTTACCTAAACACGTTAATGCGCAAGAGTTAGCGATTACTTCGTCTTAACCGCTAGCAGGCGGTCGGTGTCGCCGAAGACCTCCATCCCTGCGCAATCGCCAACACCACTAAGTAGGACCCGACCGCTCGCATCCTCGTGTCGAATATTGATGATGGCATCTAGGGTTTCTTCGACGCGCTGGTGCATTGCGGTTCGAAGGGGCGCATGTAGCAGACCGCCGCGAACACGCTCGGCCGACAAGATCAGGCGCCCATCCGGCCCGTCCAGAGCCCAGTGCACCTGAGTGTCGTCAATGCGCAAGTGGGTCTCCCGCGAGCGGTTATAAGTTGCCCACTTGTATAGCTGACCGTGGTGCTTTAGCCCAACGATGAAGCCGCGGAATGAACTTCGCAGCCAAGGGATCAGTGCTACCGAGGCAATAAGTGACGCCGATGCGTCCGCATCAATGTGATTGCTGTGCATCCAGACGTAGCCCGCGGGAAAGCCCTTACCCCAATCCTTTTCCAGATAGCCGCGGCCATCGTCAAATGACTTCTGGCTGCCTTCGACTTCGAGGCTGCCACATAATCCGTGGCCGAAGGAGACGATGCCGTGATAGCACTCCATGAACGGCACCAACCCGTACCAACCCATGATGCCGGGGCTGCGCCAGGTCACGGGCCACGGGTCCAAGCCACCGGTGAATTCGAGGTCGCCCCGCAGTTGGGGTAACTCAAGGTGCACCCCGGAAATCGAAAACCGGTTCGGCCCGACGCTGACCTGAAACTCATCTACCGATGCCTGGAACTGCGCGGTTGGGTAGCGGTGGTACCAGGAGCGGCCGGTTGCGCCGTCTAGAACTTGGACGAAAGCCTCATCGGTCGAGGTTGCTGATGGGCCGCCGATCCCGCGGAACACTCCGGGGATAACCGCCCACCGCGCTGACCGATCGGCCGACACCAGCTTCACGTACCAGCCCTCGAAGAACCCGGTGGTGACCCCGTGGCCGTGAAAGGCCTCGGGCCGGCGTAACCCGCGCACCGCCGCGATCGGTCCTTTCACGGATTCGCCTTTCTGGGGACGCTGGCCAATTGAGTCAAGTGTCACATCCTGATGGGGCTCTTGTTGAGCAGTCCGAAGGGACATTAGGGGCAGGCTAGCCCTAGGGTGGCCACCGTGAGAATCCTCGTGCCAAGTGAGACCAGACCCGGTGAGCATCGAGTAGCGATAGTCCCCCAGGTGGTCGCCAAGTTCACCGCATTGGGCTTTGAAGTCCATGTTCAAAGTGGTGCCGGCCGCCACGCCTTTGCGGGTGATGACGCCTATCGGGCCGCTGGTGCGACGGTGATCGATGAAGACCATCTTACGGGCGCCTTCGAAAGTGCGGACGTAATTGCCACCGTGCGCCCCCTTGACTACCCGCGGGCCTCAAGGCTGCGCGAAGGCACCGTCACCGTTTCATTCCTTTCACCGGTTGGCGATATTGAGACAATTCGCGGATTGCGCGACGCTGGCGCTACCGGACTTTCCTTTGACGTGTTGCCGCGCATCTCGCGGGCGCAGTCGATGGATGCCTTGAGTTCGCAGGCCCTTGTTACCGGCTATCGCGCGGCCCTGGTCGGCGCGGATCGGTTGCCCTCGTTCTTCCCGCTATTCATGACGGCTGCGGGCACGATTCAACCGGCCAAGGTACTGGTGCTCGGCGCCGGTGTCGCCGGGTTGCAGGCCATCGCCACGGCCAAGCGCCTCGGGGCAAAAGTTTCTGCGTATGACGTGCGTCCGGCGAGTGCCGATGAAGTTAAGTCGATGGGCGCAACTTTTGTTACCTTGGAGCTCGAAGCCCTAGAAGGTGCCGGCGGCTACGCACGTGAGATGACCGAGGATCGGGCCGATCGCCAGCGTGAACTCCTCGCTCCGTATATCGCGGCGGCCGATGTGTTGATCACGACGGCGGCGGTGCCCGGCCGGCAGGCGCCACTGCTGGTCACCCGCGCGATGGTCGAAGGCATGAAGCCGGGCTCGGTCGTTGTCGACCTAGCGAGTGAGACCGGCGGCAACGTCGAAGGCTCGATGCCGGGCGAGGAGATCAAGTTCGGTGAAGTCTTGGTATGGGGCGCCAAGGACGTTGCCAGCCAGATGCCGGTGCACGCCTCGCAGCTTTACTCGATGAACATCATGGCGCTGCTCGCGTTGACAGTGCGCGAAGGCGCGGTCGTCGTAGATCCAGAGGATGAAGTGTTAGCCGGCTGCGCCGTGGTACTTGATGGGGTAGTCCGCAATCAAATGGCGCTGGACGCGCTCGGTGGAGGTTCATAAGCATGGATGGCGTTGCACTCCTCACCATTTTCATCCTGAGCATTTTCGTCGGGTTTGAGGTCGTCTCCAAAGTCTCGACGGTGCTCCACACCCCGTTGATGTCGGGCGCGAACGCCATTCACGGCATCGTGCTCATCGGTGGCATCACGGTCACCGGATCGGCCACCCACCCTCTTGAGATCACCCTAGGTGTCATTGCAACCTTGCTGGGCGCGATCAACCTGGTCGGCGGCTTCGTTGTCACCGACCGCATGCTGGAGATGTTCAAGCCGAAGAAACCCGTTGCCCGATCCGATGATGGCGGTGGGGAATGACACCAACCTGGGTGCAGTTGGCGAACCTACTCGCCGCGGTGCTGTTCATCTTCGCGCTCAAGGGTTTGTCGTCGCCGAAGAGTGCGCGCAACGGCAACCTGCTCGGGGCGGCAGGCGCCCTGCTAGCGACAGTTGTGCTTTTCATCAGCGGAATCCCGCTGGCGAACATTTTGCTGATCCTCGCGGCGGTGTTAATCGGTAGCGCAATCGGCTGGATCTCGGCCCGCAAAGTCCAGATGACCCAGATGCCGCAACTGGTGGCGCTATTTAACGGAGTCGGCGGCGGTGCGGCGGCGCTCGTGGCCGTCATTGAATACCTCGAAGTCGGTGGCGAGAACAAGATCTCGCTCGCGGCAACCGTATTTACGGTGGTCATCGGCTCGGTCTCGTTCAGCGGATCGATCATCACCTTCTTGAAGTTGCAAGAGCTGATGACCTCACGCCCGGTGATCATTCCCGCGGGCAAGTGGGTAACGATGCTAGTTGCCGCCCTCACCGTGATCGGCGCCGTCTGGCTGGTTATCAGCCCGCAGGTCTGGCTGCTGGCTGCGCTGCTGGTGCTCTCCTTAATCTTCGGGATGCTCTTCGTGCTACCGGTTGGTGGCGCCGATGTGCCGATCGTCATCTCACTGCTGAACGCCTTCACCGGCCTGTCCGTCGCGGCATCTGGGTATGTGCTCGGCAACGTGCTGCTGATCATCGCCGGCACCTTGGTTGGCGCCTCGGGCACCCTCTTGACCAAGGAGATGGCCAAGGCCATGGGTCGCCCTATCACGTCAACCCTGTTCGGGGCGTTCAATGGCACCACCGCGGGCAATACCTCGACCGGTGGCGATCGTCCGGTGCGCTCGGGTGGCCCAAATGACGTCGCGATCATGCTTGGCTTTGCGAACAAGGTGATCTTGGTGCCCGGTTACGGCCTGGCCGTGGCCCAAGCGCAGGGCACCCTACGCGAACTTGCCGATCTGCTCACCGCGCGTGGGGTCGAAGTTGATTACGCAATTCACCCCGTCGCCGGTCGCATGCCGGGGCATATGAATGTGCTGCTCGCCGAGGCGAGTGTTCCATATGAGCAGCTCAAGGAAATGGACGAAATAAATCCGGAGTTCGCCTCAACCGATGTCGTGCTCGTAGTCGGAGCCAATGATGTCGTGAACCCGGCCGCGCGCACCGATAAGTCGGCGCCGATCTATGGCATGCCGATCCTCAACGTGGATCAAGCCCAGCAGGTGGTGTTCTTGAAGCGGTCGATGCGTCCGGGCTTCGCCGGCATTGAGAACGAGATTCTCTATGACCAAAAGACAATGTTGCTCTTTGGTGATGCCAAGGATTCATTGAACAAGGTGGTTTCGTCGCTGAAGAACCTTTAGGGCAAGCCAAGTTGATCCGCAATTACGTGTTGCATCTGCCTGGTGGGTATTAGACGACGCCGTAAAGGCGGTCACCGGCATCCCCGAGCCCGGGCACGATGTAGCCCTTCTCATTTAGATGTGAATCTAGGGCGGCAGTTACGACGGTGACTTCGACATCTCGATCGTTGTACGCATCCTCGAGGCGTTTGACGCCTTCGGGCGCCGCGAGTAGGCAGATAGCCGTGACGTCACGGGCACCGCGCTCGAGCAGAATATCGATGGCCGCCACCAAGGTGCCGCCGGTTGCCAGCATCGGATCAAGGACGAACACCTGGCGGTTGGCGAGGTTCTGCGGCAGGCGATCGGCGTAGGTGGTGGCGAGCAGTGAATCCTCGTCTCGGACCATGCCCAAGAATCCGACTTCGGCGGTGGGCATCAACTTGACCATTCCATTGAGCATGCCCAGGCCGGCCCGCAGGATGGGCACCACGAGGGGCCGCGGATCGGCCATCTCGACACCCAGGCAATCGGCCACCGGCGTGGAGATGGCGACCGGCTGGACACGCAGGGTCTCGGTGGCCTCGTAGGCCAATAAAGTCACCAATTCCTCGGCCAGTAAGCGGAAGGTGGCCGACGAAGTCTCCGACCGGCGCAGCCGGGTGAGCTTGTGGGCCACGAGGGGGTGGTCGATCACCAGGGTGCGCATAGCGCCGAGAGTAGTGGTCGACCGGCGGAGAAGGTACCCGACGTGCCACCATCTACCCATGGAAACGCAGCAGATGGACGCCGACTCGATTGACTTCGCGGTCGCGGTCTGGCGTGAGGAGGGCCAGTGGCTGGCTTCAGCCTTGCCGGCGCGCGTGGCAACCTCGATGGATGAACTCACCAAAGCGCTGCGGCAACTGCCGGGCGAAGGTGGGGTTTTTGGCCTTGTAGGCATCGTTGATGAGTACTTCATTGTGGTACGCGAGGTTGCGGGCTCCGCTCGCGCGATGATCAGCGATGGTGCAGCGATTTTGGACTGGGCGCTTGCCGAAGAGGCCGCCGATGTAATAGGCCTCGATATTGACGACGATGATCTTGAGGATTTCGAGCCCGTTGGCGACATGAACATCTTCACTGATTTCGGACTCGATGCTGATGAGCTTGGCCTGCTTTGCCGCGATGAAGACCTTTATCCGGATCAACAGATCAAGGCCATTGCCAAGCGGCTCGGTTTCAGCCAGCAATTGAAATCAGTGCTGCGCGCGAACTAATGCACTCCAAAGATTCAGATCTCGAACTGATGCAGGTAGCCATGGCCTGCGCCCGCGTAGCAGGTGAAGCCGGCGATATTCCGATCGGCGCGGTGGTCGTCGATTCGACCGGTCGAGTCATCGCCAGCGCGCACAACAGTCGAGAGGCTCTAACCGACCCGACGGCGCACGCGGAGATACTTGCGTTGCGCGCAGCGGCCCTTGCGCTTGGGGGTTGGCGTCTTACCGGCTGCACCCTCGTGGTTACCTTGGAGCCGTGCCCGATGTGCGCGGGGGCGGTCGTCATGTCGCGGGTGGACCGGCTGGTATTCGGTGCCTGGAACCTTGAGTACGGAGCCGCCGGTTCCAACTGGGATTTAGTCCGCGACCGAAGGCTAAACCACCGACCCGAGGTCGTCGGTGGAGTAATGGCCGAGGAGTGTGGCACGCTAGTGCGAGGGTTCCTAGCCACCCACCGCGCCACGCAGGAGGCCTGATGAGCTATCGCGAGAGCTCCATCACCCGTCGCCCGTCCCCGCGCCGCCGGCCGTCAACCTGGCGCCTGCTGATATTCATTTTGGTTGGCATTTTCGTGCTGTTCGCTATCGGGTTTGGTATCTCGCTTATCTTCCGAGGTGGTGATGCCCCACAGGCTGACCCAGCGCAAAGCGTGATGGCACAGCCGCTGCCGTGTGAAACCACGATGGTCAATCCGGCCGAGGTGCTGCCGATCAGCAGCAAGGTCAAGGTTTCGGTCTATAACTCTACGAACAAAATCGGGTTGGCGGGCGACACTGCCAAAGTGCTCAAGGCCCGCGGATTTCTCATCAATGAGGTTGGTAACGACCCGATGAGCAAGAACGTTCAAGGTGTTGCTGAAATTCGCTACGGCCCCAAAGGTGCTGCCCGCGCGCAGTTGCTCGCCTTCCACCTTCCGGGCGCGGTCCTAGTGCAGGACAACCGATCGGGCAAGATCGTTGACGTAGCGATCGGCGCGGCCTTCATCAAACTGGAGGGTGAAGCCCAGATCGCGGCCGCGATGGCGTCACCATCGCCATCAACTTCTGGCCCCGGCTGCTCTGGTGCCGAAATCTCGCCCTCGCCCAGCGCCCCGTGATTTAACCTGAAGTCTGCGAAGCGGGCGGGCTTGGCGGTGGCGGTGGGATTTGAACCCACGGTGGAGTTTCCCCCACACACGCTTTCGAGGCGTGCTCCTTTGGCCGCTCGGACACGCCACCGCGGAGCACTTTACAAGCGTCGCGCATCCGAGGTGATCAGGACCGGGGGTAGCAGGTATTTGCCGGCTGCCCTATTCGAAGGAGCGGAGGATAGGGGATTTGAACCCCTGAGGGGTTTCCCCCAACCCGCTTTCCAAGCGAGCGCCATAGGCCACTAGGCGAATCCTCCGCTCCGGAGATTACAAGTGCTCACCACTGCCGGTGCACATGGCTACCGCTATTCCCAGTACCGGTGCGGCGGCGTTACCCTTGTAGTGACCCCTCGTGCGGTGTCACCTCGCTGAACCCCCCCAGGGCCGGAAGGCAGCAAGGGCAGGCGGGCTCTGATGGGTGCGCGGGGGGTCCCTGTATCGGCCCGCAACTTATCTAGCCGGCAACTTTTCTACCCTGCAACCGCGAGCCTGGTCACAGTGGGCAGTTAAGGTGGCGCATGTGTCCATGGCTTTGTATCGCACCTATCGCCCTGCGACCTTGGATGAAGTCGTCGGTCAAGAGCATGTCACCGGGCCGCTGCGCCGAGCCTTAGCCAATGACCGCGTCCACCACGCGTATTTGTTCTCCGGACCCCGCGGCTGCGGCAAGACCTCAACCGCCCGCATCATGGCCCGCTCCCTTAACTGCGAGCAGGGTCCAACTCCGGATCCGTGCGGAGTCTGCCAAAGTTGCACCGACCTTGCGGCCAACGGCCCGGGATCACTTGATGTGATCGAACTTGATGCGGCCAGCCACGGTGGTGTCGACGACACCCGTGATCTGCGCGAGCGCGCGATGTTTGCCCCGGCTTCATCGCGTTACAAGATTTACATCATCGATGAGGCCCATATGGTCTCATCGGCGGGCTTCAACGCCCTGCTCAAACTGGTTGAGGAGCCGCCGGAGCACGTGCGGTTCATCTTTGCGACCACCGAGGCCGAGAAAGTGCTGCCGACCATCCGGTCTCGCACCCACAACTACACCTTCCGGCTGCTGCCGGTGAAATTACTGCAGGAGCACCTGGCCACCGTCTGCGCGGCCGAAGGCATCTCGGCCGAGCCGGCGGCATTGGCCTTGATCGCGCGTGCCGGTGCGGGCAGTGTGCGCGACAGTCTCTCGGTGCTCGGCCAAGTAATTTCTGGCAGTGGCCCCGATGGCGTGACCTACGCCGAGGCGGTGTTGCAGTTGGGCATGACCGACGCCACCTTGCTAGATGAAACCATTGATTCCCTCGCCACGCATGACGGTGCGGCCCTTTTCATCGTCATCGATCGCGTGATGGAGGCCGGACATGAGCCGCGCCGGTTCGTCACAGACCTGCTTGAACGCCTACGCGACCTCATCGTTTTGCAGAATGTGCCAGGGGCCGTCGAAACCGGCTTGATCGATGCGCCAGATGATCAGGTCGCCCGCGAGATCGAGCAGGCCCGACTCTTCGGCGCCGCTGAACTGGCGCGGGCAGCCGATGTGGTGAGCGAAACCCTGAGCGCACTAAAGGGTGCCACCGCTCCTAGGTTGCAACTTGAGCTGATGGTGGCGCGCTTACTCCTGCCCGCGGCCGATGCTGATGAGCGCGGATTTATGGCACGCCTTGATCAACTCGAACGGCGCCTGTCGACCGGTGGGATCCAGCAGGCAGTTGCTGCACAGACCTCTATGCAGTCTTCTGCAATTGCACCGGCACCGACAGCTCGCCCCCGCAAGTTGTCAGAAGTCGCACCCTCTACCGGTAAGGCAGCGGCTGGTGCAGAACCGGTGGTAGTCGAGTCGGCGGCAGCCGAACCCGTGGTAGCCGCCGCGGCAAGTGGCTCGGGCCTGACCGAGCTGAAGTCGATGTGGCCGGCGATCCTTGATGCGGTTAAGTCTTATTCGCGGGTGGCATGGGTGCTCTTCAGCGTCTCGGCACCGCTGTCGCTCGAAAATGGGGTGCTGGCCGTTGGCCTTGATAACGCGAACAAGATCAACAATGCACGCGCGAGCGGCCACGATGAACGCCTGCGGCAGGCAATCCTTGACGTGATGCACCTTGACGTCCAGATTGATGTAGTGCTCGCACCCGATGCCGCTTCGACCGCAATTGCAACCGGCGCCAAACGCGCGGGCTCTCCGGTTGACGATACGCCGAGCTTGGATGATGAAAACCTGGATGACGCTTCCGGAGTCGACCTAGCTTTGCGCGAACTCGGTGCCACGCAAATCGGCGAGATCGAGCACTGACGTGTATGAGGGCGTAGTCCAAGACCTTATTGATGAGTTGGGCCGGCTCCCTGGGGTTGGCCCCAAGAGTGCGCAGCGGATCGCCTTCCACATTCTCGCGAGCGATCCAATCGACGTCGAGCGCTTGGCTCATGCGCTCCGCGAAGTAAAAGACAAGGTTCAGTTCTGCGTTGTCTGCGGTAATGTGGCCGAAGAAGATCACTGCCGCATCTGCCGTGACCCAAAGCGTGATCTAACGATCTTGTGCGTAGTCGAAGAATCTAAGGATGTAGTCGCGATCGAGAAGACCCGTGAGTTCCGCGGGCGTTATCACGTACTAGGCGGTGCCATCAGCCCGATCGAAGGTATCGGCCCAGATGCCTTGCGGATTCGCGAGTTGATAGCGAGGTTGGCCGACGGCGCGATCACCGAAGTTATTTTGGCAACGGATCCGAACCTAGAAGGTGAAGCCACCGCAACTTACCTAGCGCGGTTGATCACGCCACTTGGGATCGCGGTGTCACGGCTGGCAAGTGGCCTGCCGGTTGGCGGAGACCTAGAGTATGCCGATGAAGTCACCCTAGGTAGGGCTTTTGAAGGTCGGCGCCTCGTGTAAAGGTGTCGCCGAGATTGACCTCGATAACCGGCCACGAAGCCGCAGTTATTAGAATTACGCATTGTGTCCTTGATCGTGCAGAAATTCGGTGGCTCCAGCCTGGCCGATGCCGCCAGTGTTAAGCGGGTGGCCCGGCGCATCGTCGATACCAAATTGGCCGGGCATCAGGTAGTGGTCGTGGTTTCGGCCATGGGCGATACCACCGATGAGCTGCTATATCTCGCCGAGCAGGTATCCCCAAATCCCCCGGCCCGCGAGCTCGACATGCTTTTGACCTCAGGTGAGCGCATCTCAATGGCCTTGGTGGCGATGGCCATCTCGGACCTAGGGGCCGATGCCCGGTCCTATACCGGCTCACAGGCCGGTTTGATCACCGACTCGGCCCATGGAGCGGCCCGCATCATCGATGTGACCCCGGGGCGGATCAGCGAGGCTCTAGTCGATGGAGCGATCCCGATCGTCGCCGGGTTCCAAGGGGTGGCCCAAGACACCAAAGACATCACCACCCTTGGCCGGGGCGGTTCGGACACCACCGCGGTCGCCTTGGCGGCAGCCCTTGAGGCCTCGGTCTGCGAGATCTATACCGATGTCGATGGCGTCTTCAGCGCTGACCCCCGAGTGGTGCCCCTCGCCCGGCAGGTGCCATTTATTACCTATGAAGAAATGCTGGAGCTTGCGGCTGTTGGCGCGAAGGTTCTGCACCTGCGCTGCGTCGAGTATGCAAGGCGATTTGATCTACCCATCCACGTGCGCTCGTCATTTTCTGATCGCGAGGGCACATTTGTCATGTCACCGGCTGCAATCGCAGCTGCGGTAGCCGAAGGAAGAGCCATGGAACAGCCCATCATTTCTGGAGTCGCGGCCGACATCAATGATGCCAAGATCACCGTGGTGGGTGTGCCCGATAAGCCAGGCCGCGCGGCCGCCATCTTTCGCGCCCTGGCCGACGCCGGCATCAATGTGGACATGATCGTGCAGAACGTGTCAGCGGCATCAACCGGCCGCACTGACGTGACCTTCACCTGCCCGCAGGGGGTTGCGCAGCAGGCGACCAAGGCATTGGAAAAGGAGCAAACTGCCATCGGTTTTGAATCCTTGTTAGTTGACGATCAAATCGCAAAGGTCTCCCTTGTTGGTGCGGGCATGCGCTCGCATCCCGGTGTCTCAGCGACTTTCTTCTCGGCCCTTGCTGAGGCCAGCATCAACGTCGAAATGATCTCGACCTCTGAAATCAGGATCTCCATTGTTACCCGAGTTGATGATGCCAAGCGCGCGGTGCAGGCACTGCATAGCGCCTTTGGCCTAGACGCTGATGGTGAGGCGGTTGTTTACGGAGGTTCCGGCAGATGAGTCGCGAACTCGTTGTTGCGGTAGTCGGTGCTACCGGTCAAGTTGGCACCGTAATGCGCCGACTCCTTGACGAGCGTGCATTCCCGATGCAGCAAGTTAGATTCTTCGCATCGGCGCGGTCAGCAGGCAGCACCTTGCCGTGGCGTGGCACGGATATCCTCGTCGAGGATGCCGCGACCGCTGATCTAACCGGCATTGACATTGCACTTTTTTCAGCAGGTGGGGCGTCATCAAAGGAACTAGCTCCGAAGTACGCGGCGGCGGGCGCAATCGTCATCGACAACTCATCGGCTTGGCGGATGGACCCGGATGTGCCACTTGTGGTGAGCGAAGTCAACCCGCAGGCAATTGGCGAGGCCCGCAAAGGGATTATTGCCAACCCCAACTGCACGACGATGGCCGCCATGCCGGTGTTGCAGCCACTGCACGCAGAGGCCGGATTGCGCCGCCTGGTTGTTAGTTCATACCAAGCGGTGTCGGGCAGCGGACTCGCCGGCGTCAAGGAACTTGATGAGCAGGTGCGGGCGGCGATCGCTCAGGATATCGCAGGACTTACCCATGATGGCGGCTCTGTTGCCTTCCCGCAGGCGCGAAAGTACGTGCGAACCATCGCATTCGATGTCATTCCGCTGGCTGGAAATCTAGTCGATGACGGCTCCCTCGAAACTGATGAGGAGCAAAAACTGCGCAATGAAAGCCGCAAGATCCTAAACATCCCTGATCTACTCGTGTCAGGTACGTGCGTTCGGGTCCCGGTATTCACCGGGCACTCGCTAGCCATAAATGCCGAGTTCGACCGGCCAATAACGGTGGAGCGGGCTACCGCGCTGTTGGCCGTTGCGCCCGGTGTTGAGTTATCAGAGGTGCCAACGCCACTGCAGGCGGCCGGCGCCGACCCGTCATTCGTTGGGCGCATTCGTCAAGACTCATCGGTGGCCGGGGGTAAGGGGCTGGCGTTGTTCGTAAGCAGTGACAATCTGCGTAAAGGCGCCGCACTGAACGCGGTGCAGATAGCTGAACTAGTGGCGGCCAACCTGCCCGATTAACCGGGCCAGCACCATTAGTTACTCGTCGTTGCTTTCGAAGCAGGCCGCATACTGTGAGCAGCACATCGAATTTACGTGCGCTGGGCTCGCGGTGCCGCTGATTCCGGCGGCACCGCGGCGGGC
>BJGE01000010.1 GCA_014190275.1 Actinomycetes bacterium
CGTCCATCGGTGTGGGCCGCCTCGATAGGTGGGCCAGTAACGGCTTCAATTCCTTGCCTTCGAGCGCTGTTGCCAAACCCAAGCGGTGCACCGCACTGACCGCATTCGGGCTTGCGTAGATGACAACCCCGCCTGCGTCAAGCCGGATCAGGCCATCGCCCACCCGAGGTGAATCAGCAGATTCATCAACTACGATCAGCGCTGGGAAGTTGCCTTCCACGAGCATGCGTAGCAGATCGTCGGCAGTTTGTAAGTAGACCTCTTCAAGTTTTCCCGCGACCCTTGGTTGTTCCGATGAGTGTCGCGCCACCACTGCGATCACCCGGTCACCAAAGTGCACCGGGTAGGCATGTTTGACGTTCTGGCCAAAGGCCAGCGCCTGGTCAATATCCGCAAAGCGCCCACGGGGCGCAAAATCCCCGATCACATCGGCTGGGACTCGGGTCGGCGCCGTAGTCGGGCGAACCTGTGCCACCGCGACCAACCCGCCTTCGTTCCAGGTTGGCAGCCAGAGCACGAGGTCACTCAAAGCTAAGTCGGCGAGGAGAGACCATTCGCCCACAACGGCGTACAGGCGATCAATCTCTGCGGCAGTTAAATCGGTGCGCTCGCTAGCAAGCTTCGCCACGGTCGACATCCCAGAAGTGTAAGCCGTGACAGTGGACGAAGATTTTGGGTACGGTGGCTAGGTGAATGGACACGGGGGCACCCACGCGGTTGACGCGGCCGTGGCAACTGGTGTTACCCACCTTTTCACCCTCAGCGGCGCGCACGTTTTCCCGCTCTACGATGCCGCCGTTGGCGGGAAGGATTCGGTGCTGGCCGCGGCGGATCGCCGCGCGGCTGAGCGCGATGGACCATTGCGGCTGATCGACGTGCGCCATGAGCAAACCGCAGTTTTCGCAGCTGAGGCGATGGGTAAGTTGACTCGAATACCTGGGTTTGCCGCCCTCACCGCCGGACCGGGTGTCACCAACGGGATTAGCGCTATCACCGGGGCATACTTCAACGGATCACCATTGGTCGTGCTCGGTGGCCGGGCGCCCGATACCCGCTGGGGTTCTGGGGCACTGCAAGAACTTGATCAACCACCCATGGTGGCCAACGTCACCAAGAAGGCTTTCACGATCCACGATCCGGCCCGTATTCGAGAAGGCGTCCAGGGCGCATTCGAGTTGGCCCGCACACCCCACCGTGGCCCAGTTTTTGTTGATGTCCCGATGGATATTTTATTCAGTTGGGCCGAGGTCTGCGCCCCGGCAAGTGCAGCTTTGCACCGACTAGCACCCGACCCCGATCTGATTCAGCAAGCCGCGGCACTTATCACCGCCTCCCGGCACCCGGTGGTCATAATTGGTGGCGACGTCTGGCAGGGCGGCGCGGTTGAACACGCCCAAGAGTTCATCCGGGGGCTGGGCTTACCTACTATCGCCAATGGCATGGGGCGCGGGGTGTTACCGCCTTCAGACCCCCACCTCGTAACTCGAGCACGATCCCAGGCATTCGCGAAATGCGACCTCGTTATAGTCGTTGGCACCCCACTTGATTTTCGACTTGGCTACGGGAGTTTTGGTGATCCGCCCGTGAACGTGGTGCATCTTGTGGATGCGGGGTCGCAGCGCTCATCCCACGCGCCGCAGGCATGCACGATTGCCGGCGACCTCGGGTTGTCGATGGATGCGATTGCGAGTGCCACCACCCCTCCAGACTTCGGGGCGTGGCGTGCTGGCCTGCGCGATTTATCCCTTGCCGCGATTGCAAATGATGATCAGCTATTCCAAAGCAGTAGTTCACCTATCCATCCTGCCCGGATTTACGGAGATCTACTGCCTCGCCTTACAGCTGACAGCGTGGTAATCGGCGATGGAGGCGACTTCGTTTCGTTCGCCGGGAAGTACATCGAGCCGGCACTACCTGGGCGCTGGCTGGATCCGGGGCCGTATGGCTGCCTCGGCACCGGCCCTGGCTATGCGATGGCCGCCAGACTTGCGAATCCAGCATCCCCGGTGTTCGTGCTGATGGGTGATGGCGCCGCAGGATTTTCTATTATGGACATGGAGTCATTAGTCCGTCATCGGCTACCAGTGGTGATCATTATCGGGAACAATCAAGGCTGGGCATTGGAGAAGCAGCCAATGCAATTCCTTTATGGATACGACGTTATCGCCGATCTCCCTGCCGCCCGTTACGACATCATCATGCAAACACTTGGTGGCGGTGGCGAGCTTGTGACCGAAGCCAAGGACATCGGACCGGCACTGGATCGGGCGATGAACGCCAATTTGCCCTACGTCGTCAACATCATGACCGATCCAGAAGCTAGCTATCCGCGAAGCACCACCGGAATCTAGCCCATCTTAAACCTTTCGAAGAACTCTGGTTTACCAAAAATGCAGGCGTGATAGCGGCACACTCGCCACCGGATTACCGGCCAAATTCGCACCCCGCCAGTGCACCGCGCTGCCATCTGGCAGCACCGTTACCTCACCGAGTTCACCGTGCGCAATCAAGTCACTGGAACGGATCGTCCGACAGCCTCGTACCGCAACAGCGCGACGCGCGGTCGGGGCCGGGCCTTCAGCTAGTGCCTGACCATTCGACAGGAGAAATGATAAATCTGACGGAACGGCGCCGAATGCGCCGAATTGTTCCGCGATGACAAGGGGTTCGGCGGTATCAATACTCGCATTTGGATCCCCAACGACTCCCCACGCCGGGAAGCCAGCTTTAAGGATCAAAACCGGTTTGGCTGCAAATGTGGCGGGTCTCCAAAGCACGAGGTCGGCAAGCAGGCCGGGCGCGATGCTGCCAACTTCGTGGGAAATACCGTGGGCCATCGCCGGATTCACCGTGATCTTGGCCAGGTACCGCAGGATGCGCTCATTGTCGTCAGTGCGCTCCTGCGCACCGGTATTCATTACCCCGGCCATCGCAAAAGTGCGCCACCAGGTTTCGCCAGCTCGCCCCATGCCCTGCGCATCTGATGATGTCATCGAGATAACACCCAGGTCATGTAACCGGTTCTCAGCTGCCATCGTGACACCGCGGACGCGAGCTGCAGCAATTCGAACATCGCGGTCATCAGCGTGATCAAGGCTGTGCACGAGCATGAGCATGTCGAGGTGCTCCGCTAGAGCATTAACCCCGTAGGGCAAAGTGGGGTTGGTGGATGAAGTCAAGATATTGTCGCGGCCAGCGAGCGTCAGAACATCCGGTGCGTGGCCCCCTCCGCAACCTTCTACATGGAAGGCATGGATGGCTCTTCCATCAATTACCGCGATAGTGTCGGCGACCGACAAAGTTTCATTCAAGCCGTCGGTGTGCAGTGCGACTTGGATGTCGGCCGCATCGGCGCAGCGCAGGGCGGTATCGATGGTTCGCAGGGTTGCGCCGGTATCCTCGTGAACTTTCAATCCGCAAACATGTGCACGCACCGCCTCATCCAAGGTCGCACCCACCGAAGACGAGGCTCGGCCCAATAGGCCGATATTGAGTGGGAAAGCGTCCATCGCGCGCATTGCTCGCCCCAATACCCACGGCGAATTCACGCCCACACCCCACATCGGTCCGGCCTCTTGCCCGATTACCGTGGTAATTCCGGAGGCAATCTCCGCATCGAGAACCCGCGGGCTAAGGGTGTGAACATGAGTATCTACGCCACCTGCGGTGGCAATTAGCCCATCGCCAGGTATAACGACGGTGCCAGACCCAATAATGATGTCGACGGCACCGGCAACATTAGGGTTGCCGGCTTTACCGATTGCCGAGATTCGGCCCGCTCGAATTCCGATACTAGCCACCCGGATGCCCAAAACTGCATCCAAAATAACCACGTTGGTAACGACCACATCGCATGACTCCGAAGTCGTGACCGGATGCAGGCCGATACCGTCACGCCCGGTATTACCGAAGCCCACCTGAAATTCATCACCCGAGTCAAAGGCCCGTTCAGGTATTCGGAGTCGAAGTCCCGTGTCACCAAGATGCAAGACATCACCGGTGACGTAACCGTAACTACTCACCGCATCTGCTCCATCAGGTTGGCTACCGCAGACTCCGCTTGCTCGATTGACCCGTACGCCGCACCGTTGACCACATCCAGGTAGCCGCATTGGCGCAACATCAGGAGCGCTCGGTCGCGCACCGCCGCATCATCCAAAGGCCCATCGATGACCCCGGTATTGCCCACCATGATGCGTTCACCGCCAATTGCTCGCATTGGCAATGAGACTCGGTCATTTGGGTTCAGCCAGACCACCGAACCGGTTTCAATTGCCAAATGGTGCCCGTAGGCCGCGCCGCGATCTAAGCGCAACCTCGGGTTTACTTCGGCCAGGTGAATATGCGATGTGATCCCGATCGGGGTAGCCGCCTCATTCACTATCGTGATTAGCGGACCCGAGAGCAGTTGAGTTTCATTAGCAGCCACCTGCTCGGTTGCTCCGAATGGATTGCGCACAATCACTAGGCGGGTACCATCATCAAACCTAGCTTCAACTCGCACCTCGGTGACAACGCAAATCACATCAGGCAGCACGTCATTGGCAGTCAGTACCCGGGCGGCTTGGTCGCGCGCTTCGGTAAGTGACAGGCCATCACGAGCGAACTCGCAAACTGCATTTGCGATGATGGCGGTAGCCTCAGGCACATTGAGTTGGAGCCCCCTTGCCTTGCGCTGCCACGCTAGCTGCGACTGGGTGAAAAGCAGTAGCCGATCAGACTCCCCCGGGGTCAGTGCCATCTAGTGAATCCCTTCACGGCCAAATGCGTTTACCATCAGACCAAGTACCCACTACCGAGATGCCTTCAATCTGCATCGGATCAACAAATCGCGGATCGGTTGCGAGCCAGACCAGATCGGCTCTCGCACCGGGGCGAATTACCCCAGCGCTATCGTCACCGGCTTGAAAAGCCACCCCTGAGGTGTAAGCCAGAAGGGCTTCCTCAACCGTTAGGCACTCCTGCGGCATCCAGGACGGATCCGTAGCCGTCATTTTGCGCGTCACGGCCACCTGAATACCAGCGAGTGGCGCATAAGTCGTTACCGGCCAATCACTACCAAAGGAGACCGGAGCGCCACTTTTGAGAATCGTACCGATCATAAACTGTCGATTGGTGCGCTCCGCCCCCAATCGTGGTTCGGTTAATTCAGTCTGCCATGAATCAAATTTCGCCCAATACGGCTCAAAGTTAGCGATGACTCCAAGTTCAGCGAAGCGGCCAATATCTGCGGCATCAACCAATTGAGTGTGCGCGATGATCGGGCGCCGATCGCGAGCACCGTTGCTGACGCTCGCATACTCGATCGCGTCGAGCGCCATTCGCGCCGCACCATCTCCGATGGCATGGATATGAGTTTGGAATCCAAGGGCATCGATGGTGGCCACCGCTATCTTCAATTCAACCGGGTTCCAGTTCGGCAGGCCCTTAGTATGCGGACAATCACAATATGGTTCCAGTAGCGCGCCGGTAGTCGACTCGATCACGCCATCGGCGAAGAACTTGATGGTGTTTGCCGTGAGCCTAGGCGAACCAGCCGCAATCACCTGGGCGCGAGATGCCACGAATTGCGCAACCTGGTCGCGCCAACTATTCGGATCTGCCCAAAGCGCCATTGCGACTCGAAAGTTCACCAGACCCCGTTGATCAGCTTGAATCCAAGTGTCCACTCCAGTGGGCTCAACCCAAGCATCTTGTACCCAGGTCAGGCCGGCGGATGCAAAGCATTTATTGGCATGTGCGATTGCCCCCATCAAGGTCTCGAGCTCTACCGGCGGCAGCAAGTCAAAAACCGGACGCCAAGCACCCCACTCACGCAATGTTCCCGTAGGTTCACCGTTTGCATCTAGCACAATTTCACCGTCATGTGGTTGCACTAGTCCACGCGTGTAGCCCGCTCGGCGCAGTGCTTCGGAGTTGACCCAAACCGTGTGGTAATCGGTGGCACGCAGCACCACCGGACGATCGGGGATCACGGCATCTAGCCAAGCCGCCATGAATACACCGTCGGGAGCCAAGGTGTGGTCAAAACCCTCGCCCCGAATCCACTCTGCGGTCGGATGGGCATCGGCCCACCGGCCCACCGCAGCCGCAATGGCCTCGACACTTACCCCATCTCGTACCGGCGCAAACTGCTGCTCTAAGCCACCAAATACCGGGTGCACATGGCCATCGCCAAAACCGGCGCAGATGAAGCCGCCGGCTGCGTCGATTACCTGCTCGGCCGGCAATCGCTTAGCGGTGGCACCGATGGCCAGGATGTTTCCAGCCTCAATGAGTACCGAATCTGTTACCGCTATCTCGCCGCTGGGGAGCCGTGTGCCCGTCCAAACGGTCGCATTTTCGATCCGAACGGTACCCATCTGCACTCCGATTTCATAGTTCTGCGGATCCGCTACCACCACCGCGGACTAGTTACAGGGCACACTACATTGATCATTCCATCCAGTGAGGGAAAGCCACTTTTGAAAATCCGCGAGATCAACCAGGTGGAATTCGTCGCCGCGGGTGACCTGTGCGTGCGAGCCTATGAGGTGGGTGGCCACCTGGAATCGGGCAGTGACTACGCAAGGACCCTCCGAGCTGTCGCCCACCGCGCCGAACATGCCTTGGTGCTGGTCGCAGAAGTTGGCGGCCAACTCGTGGGCACGGTCACAATCTGCGCTCCCGGCACCGAATACGCAGAAATATGCGGACCTGGCGAACTAGAGTTTCGATTCCTCGCCGTCGAGCCAACGGTCTGGGGCCAGGGCATCGGTCAGCGGTTGGTCGCCGAGTGCGAGAGATACGGGCAGGGGCTGGCGACTCAATTGGTTATTTGCGTGATCGAAATCAATGCAGCCGGGCACAGCTTCTACCTGAAACTGGGATTTGAGCGCGTACCAGAACGTGACTGGGAGCCGCAGCCGGGGATCAACCTGCAGGCCTACCGAAAGTTGCTGTAAACCCTATTGGCCTAACTGAAGTTATCGCGATTCACGATGACGCGGGTTACGGTACCGACTCCGATGCGCTTGGATTGCCCGGTTGCCAAGGTGTGGGTGGCGCTTACCGCGAAGGAGACGCGCTTGCCGACTACATCAATTACCTCGGCGTGCGCGTGCACCTTGGCATCAATAGGCGAGGCAGCAACATGGTCCACTTCCACTCGAGTACCAACCGAGGTGAGGTCCGGGGCAAGGCGTCCGGCAAGGGCAGCGCAGGTAGCCGCCTCAAGTAGCGCGATCAAACGTGGTGTCGCCAAGAACACCACGTCGCCGCTGCCAATCCACTGGGCGGTATCGGCAGCTTTCACCATCATGGTGGCATCACCATATGCATTGAGTAACTCATCGAAAGTCGAATCAGGCATACTCTGGATCCAAATAACTACAAGACAATTGCGATGACATCGCCTTCGCGCACGACATCGCCTGGCGCAACGGCAATTTCGGTGACAACACCGGCTTCTTCGCAGACAACCGGAATCTCCATCTTCATGGATTCAAGAATTACCAAGGTATCACCGACACCAACTTCGTCGCCGACGCCAGCGACCACGGCAAGGACGGACGCGACCATCTCAGCACGTAGGGTCTGTGCCATTTGCCCTCCTCAGACTTCGATTATTCTTTCATGATTGCGCACCGGATGGTGCCATTAGTCACGATAAGTGACACTGATTTGATGTAGTTCGGCCACAATTCGAGCCCGACGATCATCGGTGATCTGAGCCCCCGAACAAGATCGTTTAACCATCGACTTGATCAAGACTTCAGCCGCATATAGGTCACTACACGGCGGGCATTCGGCCAAATGCCTAGTGACTTCTAGGTGGTGCACCTCGTCAATCTCGCCATCTATATACACATAGGTAAGTGAAATTACCTCGGTGCAGGGCGTTTCATGTGGCTTGCCGCAGCTCATGGCCGGCCCCCTTCCGCAGGCGCCGCCGAGATAAGTCCGCGCGCAACCGCGTACTCGGTGAGCTCCTCGCGCAAGAGCCGGCGCCCCCGATGCAGTCGCGACATTACGGTGCCCACCGGGGTCTCCATGATGTCCGCGATCTCCTTATAGGAGAAACCTTCGACATCAGCCAGATAGACCGCAAGTCGAAAGTCTTCCGGCACCGCGGCTAGCGCTTCTACTATCTCGGTATCGACCAAATGATCAAGTGCCTCAACTTCAGCCGACCGCAAACCCGTTGAAGTATGTGATTCAGCTTCGTGGATCTGCCCGTCAGTTAAGTCATCGGTGCCGCTCTGGTAAGGCTGACGCTGTTTCTTTCGATAAATGTTTATATAGGTATTGGTGAGAATCCGAAACATCCAGGCTTTCATGTTGGTGCCCTCGGTGAATGAGTCGAAGGCCGCGAAAGCCTTGACATAGGTCTCCTGAACCAGGTCTTCAGCATCTGCGGGGTTGCGGGTCATCCGCAGCGCAGCCCCATACAGCTGGTCCATAACGGGTAAGGAATCGCGCTCAAAGCGCTCAACGCGCTCTCGCGCGCCCGCCACCGGGTTTTGGCCTATCGCACTGTCCATCATTAACGGGAATGCTATTGGTCTAGTGGCGAATGTGAGCACACTAGGCCAAACCCCGGTAAGGGCACCGCTATTCCAAGCCAGCCAAGGTCAGCCCAAGGCGTTGATTAAGTCCGGCCCGTTATTACTGACCTTGTTCACCGCGGAAGATACCGGGTAGGCGGACAGCGGCACCAAGGTACTCAGCCCCGCCAGGGCCTCGTGACCATCCCGAGCAGTGGCCAACCACCCGCCCCGGTCCCCTGGGGCGATCAGGATTGGCATTCGGTCATGGATCAAAGCGAGATCGGCATTGGCGGCGGTGGTGATGATCGAGCAGGTCAAGGTCCACGCCCCCGGGTCGGACTCTTCCACGCTCTTATCTCGCCACCACTCATACAGGCCCGCCATGGCCAACGGCGCACCATCGGCAGCCTGGATGTAGAACGGCCGCTTTTGTGGGCCGCACCACTCGTAATAGCCGCTGGCCGGGATGAGGCAGCGTCGCCTAGCGAAGGCACTGCGAAAAGACGACTTCTCAGCGACGGTTTCGACCCGGGCATTGATCATGCGCGCGGCCCGGGTGCGGTCTTTGGCCCAGGACGGAATTAACCCCCAGCGAGAAATTTCAAGGACATTAAGGGATTCACCGTTTTCTTCACGCTCTGCAATCACGTACACCCGTTTGGTAGGCGCCACGTTGTAATCAGGCGCCAGCCTCTCTACCTGCATCGAGGAAATCTCGAACTCCGCAACCAGCGCATCCGGGTCAAACGCGGCCACATATCTACCGCACATGGGCTAGGAATCTTCCAAGCTACCGGCGGGGTCCGCGCCGTTGAACATCATCAACTGCTGCCTGAGGTTATCGAAACGCCCGACTAGGGAGACGGATGCGAGGGCGTCGCTGACCGCATCACTGTGCCCGATGAAGTCGTCCACGGTTTGGCGCAAGCGGGCGTGCAACTTTTGATCGACCTCTGACAGCACCTTTTCATCAACTCCGCCCAGTGGCTCGCCGGGAACCCCCAGTGAAAGCCGAGCCATCTGAACCGACAGGTCGATAACCTCACTCAACGCCTCCGGGGTGAGCCTCGGGTTCAACTGACGGTCGTAGAGCAGATTTGCAGCACCGGCGATTCCACGAATCTGGATTACCAACCCCCCAATCTTGCGAAGGTGCAGCGCGTCTGACTTAAGCCGGCCGCGGATCTTAACTCCCCGCGGATTCAATTGCACACTTTCAGCCAACCGCCCAAGTTCAGCCAGCGCCTCCGCCATGAGCGGCTGCAGTGCTCGACTAGTCGTGATGTATTCGTGAATTTCATCGCTAACCAATACCTTGGGTGCACGACCACTTTCGGAACCAATGCTTTCGAGTACCGCGATGGCCGCGTCCCGCGGAAGTTGCAATTTCGCCTCAAAAACCTCCGGCTTGGGGCGCGGCGGGTAAATATAAACCGCGGCGATGCCGATCACCCCGCCGATCACGACATCAAGGACCCGCCACAGGTCTTGGGCAATGGATCCGGGACCGATCGCCATCACAAAAATAACCGCTATCGGGATCTGCAGCTGGCCACCGACTGACCAGGGCAGCGCCCGAGCGGCAAATAGCGAAACGAGAGCCGCAAGCGTAAATGACCACCAGGTCAACCCCACCCAGTTGACCCATAGCGCCGATACGAGTACCGCGGCACCACTTCCAAGGATGCGCTGCAAGGTAGTACCAAGGGTGCTCCAAGGTGAAGTTTGGACGACCATCAGTGCAGTTATCGGCGCGAAAATCCCAAGTTCATTATGTGATAGTGACACAGCCGCCAGCCAGGAAATGCTGATTGCCAATGTCAGGCGCACCACCTGGCCGATTGAGCCTAGGCCACGACTCGATTGCAGAAGAGCCCCCGAAACACTTAATTCTGGTAGAAGATCTAGCCCCTCATTCACCTTGGCCACCTGCGTAGCGTAGTGCCGACGGTACCGCCCCGTATGCTTCTCGGCATGACCGAAATCAGTCGCAGAAACGTTTTAGTCGCAGGGCTTTCCCTCGGGTTCGCAATAACCACCTCGGGGGCGACGGCACTGCGGGCATTCGCCGCTGATGGCGAGCGTTCGGTGAATGTTCTAGGTGACTACACGATTCGCAATGCCGCTACCGGTTGCATGGTTTCTGTCAAAGTTCGCAAAGGCATCCGGAGTATTTCCTCAAATGGCCTACCTGATTATCAACCAGGTGTCTTTCCTAATTCGGGTAACCCCAACTCCATCAGCGCCCAGGCTTACTCTTTCGCCCTGCCAACCAATCCGAAACTCACGACAATCACACCGTTTGCAATCCCGCAGTCATTCGGCATCACAGTGGACGGAGTGCTCTTCGATCCCTTCGCCGCCGAGTATTGGAATAATGACCGGAACAGCGGATGGCAGTACTACGCACTAGGTGGTGGGGTCAATTTAGGGCTTGACAAGAACAATGCTCATGTGCAGCCCAGCGGCGCCTACCACTTGCACGGGATCCCCGTTGGGCTTCTTGACGTCCTTGGCACCTCGCTACATTCACCACTTGTTGGTTGGGCCGGTGATGGCTTTCCCATCTATGTACGCAACGGTTACGCGAATTCGAAGAAGGCCGGCAAGGTCCGGTCCATGAAGTCCTCGTACCAACTCAAGACCGGTACCCGCCCTTCGGGGCCTGGCGGCACTTATAACGGTTGGTTCAATCAGGATTACCAATATGTCGCCGGGTCCGGGGATCTAGATGCGGCCAACGGGCGCTTTGGCGTGACACCTGACCATCCCAAAGGCACCTACGCTTACTTCATCACCGACGGCTTCCCGAGTGTGCCAAATGCCTTCGCGGCAAGCATCGCAGCAAGTTTTGTCTCGCTCCCGCCGGCTGGCGGACCACCCGGCGGCGGACCACCGCCTAGGCTTAAGGCCTGATGATCGCAGCCAACACCCCCGGCAACGAGCCGAAACCGGCTACGAACTTGTGGCCGGCGCCCACCGCCCACGCCCCCGTATCCGCGACGGTATTGATACCGGGTTCGAAATCCGCGACCAACCGCGCACTCATCCTCGCAGCCTTGGCCGATGGCCCGAGCCAGATCATTGATGCACTCGATGCCCGCGACACCCGGTTGATGATTGGCGCCTTAGTGGCGCTGGGGGCCGATATTGAAGTCGGCCCAAGTCGCAGCTCGGGAAACTTCGATCTGCGAATCACCCCTGGCCCCCTGCGCGGTCCCGCGGTCATCGACGCCGGTCTCGCCGGAACCGTAATGCGATTTGTGCCGCCACTTGCCGCACTCGCGACCGGTGAAATCCGTTTCGACGGCGACCTAGGCGCGCGCAATAGACCGATGACAACGACACTAAATGGCCTTCGCGACCTTGGCGTGACTGTCGCCGGTGACCAATTACCCTTCACCATCACTGCAGCCGGCGGCGTTGCCGGCGGCCTCGTCACGATCGATGCGTCAGCCTCAAGCCAGTTCGTCTCGGCACTCCTGCTTTCCGGGGCCCGCTATGAAACCGGACTCACGATCAAGCACGTGGGTGCTTCGATCCCCAGTTCACCACATATTGCGATGACCATTCAAATGCTCGCTGAGCATGGAGTCGCAGTTGATACCTCAACGGCCGATGTCTGGCGGGTCGATCACCAAGTGATCCGAGCCGTGGATCGGCGAATTGAGCCAGACCTTTCAAATGCGGCACCATTCCTTGCCGCCGCATTAGTTACCAAGGGCACCGTCACCATCACGGGTTGGCCAATCAGCACCAGCCAACCTGGCGCCGCCTTAATAGGCTTATTTGAGCGCATGGGCGCCCAAGTGGTGCTAGATGACACCGGCTTGACGGTGTCGATGACCGGCGATATTTCAGGAATCGACGCCGATCTCGGCGCGGTTGGTGAGCTGACGCCGACCATCGCAGCCCTCGCCGCCTTGGCGCATGGTCAAAGCCACCTTACCGGGATTGCACATTTACGTGGGCATGAGACCGATCGCCTCAAGGCACTAGCCCATGAGATTACCCACCTCGGTGGCGACGCCGTCGAGACCGCGGACGGCTTGCACATCCGGCCCGCCTTCATGCACGGCGGCCGCTGGTCCACTTATTCCGATCACCGGATGGCGACGGCCGGCGCCGTCATCGGATTGCACGTACGCAATGTTGAGATTGAAGACATCGCAACTACTGACAAGACGCTGCCAGACTTTCCGCGCCGCTGGGCGCAGCTGCTAGGTGACAAAACCTCAGCCGGTGATGCGTGAGCCGACAGCGCGATCGAATGAATCGCATGGACGAGGATGATGTCCGCATTCGCCCCACCCGCGGCAAGTCCCGACCCAGATCAAAGGACCGACCCACACATGACGAGGCTAGAGCCGGCACGGTCCTCGCGGTTGACCGCGGCAGATTCACGGTGGCTCTTGCTGATGGTGACACCGGCGAAGAACGCACGATTATTTACGCGGTAAAGGCCCGCGAGATAGGACGCAAGGGCCTGGTCGTGGGAGACTTCGTTGACCTGGTCGGAGACTTAAGCGGTACCGATGACACTCAGGCGCGAATCGTGCGTCGCCAGGAGCGGATCTCCACCCTGCGTCGCACCGCCGATGACAGTGACCCCGTCGAGCGAGTAATCGTTGCCAATGCGACGAGGCTTGCCGTGGTGACGGCCACCACCAACCCAGATCCGAGCCCGGGCCTAATTGATCGAGCATTTGTCGCGGCCTACGATGCCGGAATCCAACCACTGCTGATCGTCACTAAAACCGATCTGCACTCCCCCGCGGAGCTTAACCGGATGTATCAGCCACTTGATATTCCAGTTTTCGAAGTGCATAAGAAACTCCCCACACCAGCGCTGGTCTCCGCGCTCATAGACCAAGTAACCGTGGTCGTAGGGCATTCCGGAGTTGGTAAGTCGACCTTGGTAAATGCGTTGGTGCCCGGCACCGACCGATCCACCGGCGGGGTTAACTTGGTTACCGGCAAAGGCCGACACACTTCGACCAGCGTCGTAGCCATCGCACTTGGCGGGGGTGGTTGGATAATCGATACCCCAGGGATCCGCTCATTCGGACTCGCCCATGTGGACGCCGATCGCGTCATCAGCTCATTCGAGGATTTGGCACCGGGAATCGAGCATTGCCCGCGGGCCTGCTCACATGATGAACCAGAATGCGGCCTGAACCTGTGGGCCCCAGGTCAGCCACCGGCAGTACAAGAACGCCTAGCCTCCATGCGCAGGCTACTTGCCGGCGTGGCGCTACCTACCGGCTAATTCGTCTGCGAAATTTTAAACAACCAGGTCGCTTCGGCACCGGAGTGCCCAACCCGGATCACCCAGATTGTTGCAAATACGGCCAGCGCGATCAGCAATACTGCTAGCAGGCGGACCCAAATCGGCCGGTGGCGATTACCGGGTATACCCCGATCGAAGAGCCAAAACACCAGCAGCACTGCGAAGAATGCCAAGGCTATTAGCGGCATGCTAGAGCCCAGCTCTGAATGCACCTGGGGTAGGCCAACCCGTGCCGCTAAGTACGCACCGGACTCCTTGCTAATTAGCGCAAAACCCACCGAAACAAGGGCAATAAGTACCACCAGCGGACCAAAGCGGCGGGAAAAGTGTGGCCAGCAGGCCATTAAAATTGCACCCAAAGCACTTAGTGGGATCAACACCACCACTGAATGGACCACTAAAGCGTGCACCGGGAGCCCGAAAACGGTATCCAAGGGCAAGTCCATGAACACAAATATATTGGCGGTCGCTAGATTTGACCACGTGACACCCGACTTAGTCGCCGATCTTGAACTTGCCCTCTTGATGGCCCAAACCGCCGACTCCATAACGATGGCGCATTTTCAATCACTGGACCTGATCATCGACACTAAACCCGATTTAACTCCGGTAACCGAAGCGGACCGCCAGGTGGAACAAACATTGCGTGCCTTAATCAGCGGGCAACGCCCTTTGGATTCGGTGTTGGGAGAGGAGTTTGGCGTCACCGGTGACTCAACTCGGCAGTGGATTATCGACCCGATCGACGGCACTAAGAACTACGTGCGTGGGGTACCTGTCTGGGCGACTTTAATTGCGCTAGCCGTAGAAGATGTGGTCGTCCTCGGCGTGGTCTCGGCACCGGCACTTGGTCGGCGCTGGTGGGCCCGGCTGGCTGGGGGGGCTTGGGTATCAGCATTTGGCGCACCGGCTACCAGGTTGCAGGTCAGCTCGGTGCGGGCAATCGCCGATGCGTCATTGTCGTATTCGGATTCGGTGGGTTGGGAGAATGCGCTGCCGCGACTGGCCGCGGCCACCTGGCGCCAGCGCGCCTACGGGGATTTTTGGTCGCATATGCTCGTAGCCGAAGGCGCCGTTGACATCTCTGTTGAGCCAGCCGATCTTGGGTCCTACGACGTAGCCGCGCTGATCCCAATTGTCCAAGAGGCCGGTGGTCAGATCACCTCTTATGACGGCGGCCCGACCCTAAACGGCGGCTCAGCCGTGGCAACCAATGGCCTGCTTCACGCTGACGTATTGCGACTACTAGCCAACTGAAGTACTAGCCAACTGAACTATCCGCGCGTGCGCACCACAAGTGGCATCCCGGCCGGTGGCCTGATCGTGACCAGCGGTTTACCCGCAGGCATCGTGTACCCGCTAGGGAATTCAACTTCGAAGCGCCCACCCAAACCAGCCAACATCAAAACCCCCTCCAGATAGGCAAAGTCTCGGCCAACACAAAGTCGGGGCCCGTACCCATAAGGAATGAATGCGGTTCGATCGACTTTTCCACTCAGGAACCTGCCGGGATCAAAGTCAGTTGGTCGCTCCCAGATATCCGGGTGCCGATGCAATAAGTACGGGCTCAAGATGACCAAGGCCCCCGACGGCACCTCGCATCCGCCGAGCACATCGGCCACCAAAGCCTTGCGGGTGATTAACCAGGCAGGTGGATAAAGGCGCAATACCTCATCAAAGATTGCTCGGGTGATAGGTAACCGCGGGTAATCGGCGAACGTGACCGATCGTGCACCCACAACCTCATCAATTTCATCCTGCATGTGCTTTTGCCAGGTCGGATTTGCGGCGAGTAATCCCCACGCCCAGGTCAAGGCACTAGCCACCGTCTCGTGTCCGGCAACGATGAAGGTAACCATTTGGTTGCGGATCTGGGATTCGGTAAGACCAACACCATCTTCATCGCGCACCGACAGCAAGATATCGAGCATGTCTACCGGCCGCTCCCGAGCCAGTGCACGCCGGTCCTGCAACATGGCGCGCACCGCGGCGTCTAGTTGGCCATTGGCCCGACGAAGGATTCGATTCGCAGGGGTAGGAACCCAACCCGGTGGTGAGATGGGCACCCGCGCCCGGGCGATCACTACATCCAATGCACTTAAGGTGGCGCTCGCCAGCTGTTCGGCGTCACCCGACAGGTCCGTGCCAAAAAGTGCGTGGCCCACTACCTCCAATGCGCCGTGCATCATGGCCGCATCAACATCGATTACGGTGCCAGCACCTGCCACGTGCCAATCAGCGGTGATGCGATCGATCGCGATCGCGATGTGCCCGGCGATCTCGGCAAGGCTTTCATGATGAAAGGCCGGTTGCACCATTGGCCGCTGGCGCCGCCAGACTTCGGTATCCGCGGTCAGCAGGCCCTCGCCGGTTACCAGAGATAAGGCTCGGTATTGGATTGTCGACTTACCATAGTCGCGGGCACTACCGAGCAGGACGCGTTCGACGCCGGCTGGATCAACCACCAAATATGAAGGTGGCCGTGGAATCGGAAATTGCACGACATCGCCGTACTCTTGCCATGTTTTGCTCAGATAAATCAACGGGTTGCTGCGAATCTGGCCAAAGGCCTTGAGCATCTGTGGCCCAGTCGGGCCCGGTGCCGTTGCCGGGGTGCCGAGATACGAGCGCTTAGGCACCGTTCCGATCACGCCACCGAATTCTCATCGACAACTCGCCGAAGGCGCGATCTTCGTTGCGCCATGGAGTCAGCGGCGACCAACGACCTAACCTTCATACGGACACAGTTCTTTCAGTGGCAGCCTTCGAACCATAAAAAGTCGTGCGCTCCTTCGCGATGCGGCCGATCGGGTCGCAGACAGTTTGGAAGTCCGCTGGAGTTAGGCCCTGCCCGTGGGTAGCACCAGCGGCGCGCGAGATATTTTCATCCATCAAAGTCCCACCGAGGTCATTGACCCCAGCCTGCAGTAACTGCCGTGCGCCTTCAAGGCCCAACTTGACCCAGGAGGCCTGGATATTGTCGATCTGCCCGTGGTAAGCGATGCGCCCGACCGCATGCATTAGCACGGTCTCACGCCACGTAGGCCCACGTCGCGCCCGGCGTTTCAGATAAATTGGCGAAGCCATGTGCACGAAAGGCAGCGGAATGAATTCAGTGAACCCGCCGGTACGCTTTTGCAGTTCGCGGGTGCGCACGATATGTCGGGCCCAATGCACCGGTTGCTCAACACTGCCGAACATGATGGTCACGTTAGACCGAAGGCCGATCTCATGCGCAATCTCATGGCACTGTAGCCACTGTTCGGTACTTACTTTGTCCGGGCACAAGATCGCGCGGATTTCATCATCCAAAATCTCCGCCGCAGTACCCGGCAGGGAGCTCAATCCCGCCTCCTTCATTCGAATCAGGTACTCCCGTAGCGGCTCACCCAGCCGGCGCGCACCCTCGGTTACCTCAAGGGCGGTGAAGCCGTGGATGTGCATTTCTGGCACCGCCGCCTTGACCGTTCGACACACCTCGACGTAGTAATCACCGTCGAAATCCGGGTGGATTCCACCCTGCAAGCAAACTTCAGTGGCACCAAGATCGGCCGCCTCGCGCACCCGGTCGGCTATTTGGTCATTGGTCAGCAGGTACGGGGCACCACGCAGGTTCAAGGACAGCGGCCCCTTTGAAAAACCACAAAAAGTGCACTTGAAGGTGCAGACATTCGTGTAGTTGATATTGCGGTTGTGGACGAAGGTGACTTCATCGCCATTTACCTGTGCCCGCAGGTGATCGGCATAGGCTGCAACCGCAGCGACCTCGGCGCCACGGGCAGTAAACAACGTAGTGATCTGGGCTACATCAAGTTCTTGGCCAAGTTCAGCCCCGGCTAATACTTCACGGATCGGGCCTTTAACGGCTGCCCGTGGCATTGATGCGCCTATTAATATCATCGGCGCACGATCCGCACCGGAGTACCAACTAGTTGAGCGTCGACCGATCTGCACCACTTCAGCTCCGGTTCCGACATTCGCGGCCGCCTCATGGCGCTCCGGGAAGGTGGCCCCCGGATCGTCTCGACCAAAGCCCTCAGCATCACTTCTATCGAGTACGGCAAACCGCAGGTTCTCATCCAGCCAACGGTTTGGATCAAGGGCAAACTCCGGGTAGATCGTCAGGCGAGGCACGAGTGACATCCCACGGGACTGGGCCACCGCGCGCAGCGAGGAGATACTCGGCCACGGCTTTTCCGGATTGACATGATCGGCGGTCACCGGGGAGATTCCACCGAAGTCATCGATACCGGCCTCGATCAACACGGTTGGGTCATCAACCAAGTTCGGTGGCGCCTGCAGGTGGACATCAGCTGGCAAAATACTGCGCGCCAGGGCGATGGCGTCAACTAGATCAGCCTCCGAGCACGCTGGGTGCTCGCGCATCAAGGTGCCAGGTTTTGGAACGAAGTTCTGGACTATCACCTCTTGGATATGCCCGTAGCGTTGATGGGCAGCCGCAATCGCCTCCAACGCCTCGATTCGGTCGGCTAGGTTCTCCCCGATCCCGACCAAGATGCCGGTCGTGAATGGGATCGCCAACTCACCGGCAAACGCCAAAGTCGCCAGGCGACGTTCGGGAGTCTTGTCGGGGGCGCCGCGGTGGGCCGATAGGTCAGCCCGCAGGGACTCAATCATCATGCCTTGGCTAGGTGCCACCTGACGAAGGGTTGCGAGGTCGGCGGCGTTGAGCGCACCGGCGTTGGCGTGCGGCAACAGGCCGGTCTCGTCCAAAACCAGTTGGCACATGGCGGCCAAATAGTCAACGGTGGTGCGGTACCCGTTGGCGGTGAGCCACTCCTGCGCCACCGGGTACCTGGCCTCGGGAAACTCTCCTAATGTGAAGAGTGCCTCATGGCAGCCGGCGGCGGCGCCTTGCCGAGCGATCTCGAGGACGTCATCTGGGCTTAGGTACGGCGCCGGTAGGTGCGCTGGCGATTGGGCAAAGGTGCAGTAGCCGCAGCGGTCGCGACAGAGCATGGTGAGCGGAATGAACACCTTTGGGGAGTAGGTGATCACCGTGCCCACGAGTCCCTCCAGTAAAGCCATAGGCGCAGATCTTCGCACATCTCGCAAATGGCCCTTGACCGCGCTGCAACGAGCGGGGGCGGCCGGTTCACTCTCCGCAAACTACCGGCCCCAAACCAACATCGGTCTGAGGCCAGTAACGGGCTTTAAACACCCCACCTAACGGTAGAGACAGGTGCTACTCTTCATTACCCTCAAAACACGCATACGTTGGCCGGCCGATACCACCAGAAGTGGCATAGGAGGGGTTTAGGGTGCCGCCGATACCGGCCACACCCGGGCGCACCCAACCAACACCAAGTGCCAACCGAGCACTGGCCGCCGAACTAACCGGGGCACTAACTTCACTCTTCGACATGTAATCCCCATTCCCTTAGTTGTGAATTTCAACAATTCTTTTACTTACTCTTCACTACCCTCAAAGCAAAGACAACCATAGGCCCCGCCGTGGGTAGTAGAGGGGTTTAGGGCGCCGCCGTCGATACCACCTGCACCCGGGCGTACCCAACCAACACCAAGAACCAACCGAGCACTGGCCACCGAACTAACCGGGGCACCAACTTCCACACTAGGCATTTCATTCTCCTTTTCGAAGGGGTAGAGGCCCGCGGATGAACCACTACCCAATGGAAACACCGCAACCGCCAAAAGGCAATAACAAAACGCGAACCGACCGCTAATTCGATGGCCGAGTACGACGCTCAAGCCAGTTCGGGGCCCGGCGGCTGATTACGGGGCCCGAGGAGTTTTCTGATACGTCAGCGCCGGAGCCCTACACCTTGATCTTCATAGAAATGAGTCTTAAAGGCCGTGACGGGAGCGATTGTGACTTGCAACACGCTAAATCCGGCTGGCCCGTGAACAGTTTGTGAATTCAAGCACAAATACCCTTTTTTTGTTGGGGGGCACAACAAATGTGCGAGACACTCAAGGCGGTCACCGGGCAGACCCGCCCACCGACCACGGTAGAGCTGGAAAACCCCGGCGCCACCGCACCACGAAAAAGTAATAGGAGTGAAGCCGTGAGGCCATTTGCGAAAGTCTTCGCATCAATATTCGACCGTGAGCCCAAAAACCCCGAAGCCGCACATCGCCGACAAATTCACCGCGAATGGGATCGTCAGCGCGCCCGGGCACTTAGCCCATCAGATCGAGATGAGATCGACGCCATTTTCGCACGCCACCTATAAAAACTGCAGCGCCCAAGCCCGGCTGGCCAATCCCCCGGCCGGCTGGGCTCGGGGCGCCCGTTACGCCCAATCGTTTTCGGCGGCCATCCGCAAGGACAAGGCGGCAATCGTAAGTGCTGGGTTTTGCGCACCCGATGAGGGGAAAAAGGCAGCATCGGCGATAAACAGGTTCGCTACTTCGTGGCTGCGACCCAGCCCATCAACCACGCTGGTGTCGCGGTCAGCGCCCCCGACCGCGGTACCGCACATGTGGCTGTTCATGTCGATGGTGAAACGCTGCTCGAAAATACCGATGTAGCCCACCGCGCGCAGCAACTTGTGGGTCTTGGCTAGGAGGAGCTCGTGCCGATCGTAGTTGGTGCGCTCCCAACGAACCACGATCTGCCCGGTGGGGGTCACACTCACCTGATTAGTCGGCACCGGTAAGTCTTCGGTCATCACCAGCAGTTCCAGGCTGTGGCGGGCTAACCTGTTCAGCACTGACAAGGGCGCACGGGTCGCGTGCGTCTTCATCATTGACCCTTGTACTTTTCCGATCAGCTGGATCGAACCACCCGGAAACCCGTCGCCCATATCGTCATAGAAATCATTGACAGCGAATGTCTTCTGGAAGATGACATCGTTCTTTCGGCGCGGATCAATTGCGGCCAGGTGGGTGTTGTTATGCATCATGTAATTGCGGCCAACTAAGTCATTGGAGTTGCCAACCCCTTTAGGCCAGCGATCATCGAAGCTGCGCAGCATCAACGCGGCGGTATTGGCCGCTCCTGCGGCCAGTACGTAGCTGCCACCGGTGATCTGGATTGGCTCACCCTCGCACTCCCCCACTAGCCGCGTGACTTGATTACGATCCGAAGTATCAATTCGATCGATTCGAGTATTGGTGAGTAATCGAACGTTGCCGCCGGCCAAAGCCGGGCCCAGGGCGCAGGTCTCCGCATCAGATTTCGCCCCGAGTCGGCAGGGGAAACCATCACAGGTCGCGCATCTGATGCAGGAGCCTCCCGGGGCAAGGTCAACTCCCATCGCGGTGCTCGACGGATGCACACCCTGCTTCCTGAGCCGATCGATGACCACCTGCACGTACGGCTCATGCGGAAGTGCCGGATAGGTGAACGGTTGGCTCCGCCAGGACTGGGTCGGGTCGTCATCGGTGGCTCCGTGCACCCGGTATAAAGCCTCCGCCTGCGAGTAGTACGGCTCGATATCGGCGTACCGAAATGGCCACGCGCGCGAGACCCCGGCCGGGAAGACGGTCTGCTCGAAATCACGTTCGCGAAGGCGCGGCAGGCTGGCGCCATAAACCTTGGTGTTACCGCCGACCACATAGTGCACCCCAGGTCGAAACTCCCCGCCATCTGCGTTCAACCAAAGGTCAGGTGGTTTATAGCGACGCCCCGAAAAAACCTCCTCCGGTGACCAGTTCGCCGGCTCCCGCGGGAGGTAGTCACCGCGTTCGACCACAAGGACACTGATGCCGCGGCGGGCCAGACCCCAGGCCAAGGTGCCACCGCCCATGCCACTGCCGACTATCACCACATCAGCAGAGTCGGTGTGCATGCCCACATCTAACCGCGACAGACTGGCCCCGTGACCACCCCTTTGCCAATTGGCACCAAGATCTTGGCCGGCTCATTCCTCACCAGTGGCATCGTCCACCTGGTGCGGCCGGATCTATTTGAGCCGCTGATGCCAAGCGCCCTCCCGGCGCACCGCGAGATCATCTACGCCAGCGGGGTTGCCGAGATCGTCTGCGGGGTAGGGCTACTCACCCGGCAACGCTGGGCGCCGATCGCATCGGCCACCTTGTTACTCGCCATTTGGGCCGGTAACTGGGAGTACGCGCTCAAAGTTCAACGATCCACCCGCGCCAGCACGCCGCACAAGGTCGGCGCGTGGCTTAGAGTGCCAATGCAGGTACCGATGATCCGCACCGCCTGGAAATCACGCCAGCTACCCGACCTGACTACTTCCGACTAATTGATGCTAAGTACTCGGCGATCCCGGCGCGGATCGTGGGGTCGTGCCACGTCGCGCGGATTTCGGCATCGAACTCTGGGCCCGCGTCCTGCATGCGCTGCACCGCCTCGAACTTCAAAGTCCGCTTAGCTAGCGCATAGGTGGCAGCAGGGACCGCAGCCAGTGCACTGGCGCGCTCGATCGCGGTATCTAGCAGTTTCTCCGGTTCGATCACCGCATCGAGAAAACCAATTTCGTAGGCCCGTTGCGCGTCGATTAGGTCGCCAGTTAGCACCAGGGACTGGGTGTAATGACCCAGGCTGTGGCGTGCAATTTCGCGCAGGATCGACGGGATCGGCACGCCAACCTTGAGTTCGGTCATGCCGATAAGCCCGGCCGACATCAGCCTCAGGTCGCAGGCAGCGGCGAGCATGAAGCCGCCAGCAATCGCATGCCCGTCAATTGCGGCGATAACCGGTCGGGGATGCAGGAACACTTCCAAAATTGCCCCGGACAACAAGTCCAAGAACTCAGTGGTGTAGTCAAGCCCTTCTTCCATGAGCCGCTTTAGGTTCACTCCGGCCGAGAACGCTCTGCCGTTTCCGGTGAGCACAATTGCATCACTTTCGGGCACCGAGCGAAGGCTATTTGCTATTGCCGTCATGAACTCAAGATCGATGACATTTACTTTCGCGTAGTCCATGCGTAGCACGCTGACATTGCCGTGACGTTCGGTAGTGATCATCGATTCCCTTTCGTCGCAGTCAGCAGATCACGAGCTAAGTGACAAAGTAGCGGCTGCGAAAAGCGCGAGCGCCACCCCCACCAGCTGGATCCTATTGAGCCGCTCTTTGATCAGCACCCAGGCCAAGATCACCGTGGCCACCGGGTAGAGCGAGCCAATCACGGCAACGACCGAAAGCTGGCCGCGCTGGGCGGCCAACTGAAACACCCCATTGGCGAGCGCATCCAAAATGCCCGAGGCAATAACAAGTAGCCACGGAAACCCCTGGCGCACGAACGGTCGGGCGAAAACCAATAGCACCGCCAGCATGATCAACGTGGATACCCAGCGCCCGAGCGCGGCGGCCCAAACCCCGGAGTCGGCCGGGGCTGAGCCGATGGCCGATAAGTACAGCCCGATTGCCACCCCACTGGCTACCGCCAATCCAATGGTTGGCATTGTCACTTTTGCTTGTTCGCCGGTCTCTCGGCTTACCAGCACCACCGCCACCCCGGCACAAAGAATCCCGAAAATTGCAAGGGCCGAAAGCGACTCTCCGCGCAGGAGCCCCACGAAAACCGGCACCGCACCGGCCAGTACCGCGGTGATCGGCGAGACGATACCCATGGGACCGTGCACCAAGGCTAGGTAGAGCAAGCCGATCCCCAGTGCGCCGATACAGCCGGCCAGGGTGCCCCAGATAAGTACCCCGGTCGAAATCTCACCGGGGACTAAGAACAGCGCAAAGCAGGTCACCACCACCGCACCAGCTGGGTAGGACACCGCCAGTACGTGCACCGGGCCCGCCCGCCTCGCGGCCAGGCCACCCATGAAATCGGCTACGCCCCAGGTGAGGCTCGAGGCCAAGGCGAGCAAGGCACCCATGCTCGCTTCCTCCCCTAACTGGTCGTCACCGTTTCGCCAGCGCACATCCTAAAGGGGAGGTATTCAATTGCTTTTCGGGCGCCGGGTCACGGCCGAGATTGCGGCGTCGATGGCCATCAGGATCAGCGCCAAGATGACTGCGGCAACAGCGATCACGCCGACAAAGGCCAGCACGCTCGCCAGGCCCTTCGTCGCGACATCCAAGAACGGATACGGATAGGCGCCGATCACGGCCCCGCGGATCAGGGCGAATGCCGCCCAAGTGATTGGGATGATCAATGACAGGGCGATAACCTTCAGGCTGATCCAACCTCTGGGCCCGACAATGAGCCAGACCAGCACCGTGAGGATCGGCGTAGTCACATGCTGGAGCCCATTGGAGAAGAAGTCCAAACCCTCATGCGTAACCCCTTGACCCAGCAGGAGGTTGTAGAGGATCCCGGTAATAATGATCATGAGTAAGGAGTCGAGCCGAACTACGCGCATCAATTTGCTGTCACGCCCGGGGCGAATGAAGAGCAAGGTCAGCACTATTGCCACGATGAGATTGCTTAAAATTGTGAAGTAGGTGAACCAGTCGAATACCCGGCCGACCAAACCGTCGAGGCCGACCGGGTTATTGCCGAGCTGGGTCAGATCAGTCGTGTTCGGCGGGTAGTAGCCGCTGGCATGTAGCGAAAAAGACAGCAGCACCCCGCACCAGGCCACCAGAGCGTTAACTCCGAATAGGGTTTTAGCCAACTTGGTCGGCCGGTGGCTCGCTTCACTCATAGCTTCGCAATTCGCTCATAGCCTCGCAATCTAGGGCAACTGCCAACGACCTGGCGCCAAATCGCCGAAGGTGTGCAAAAGTTCGGTATGACTAATCTGGGAAACAGCGGATCTGGGACCAATACCGCCATCCGCCTGGCCCGGCGCCCCGCAGGCTTACCGGTGGCCGCGGACTGGCGCCAAGAAACCGCCGCGATCACCGAGCCCGGCCCCGGCCAGTTCCTGGTCCGCATCACCATGATCTCCCTAGATCCGGCGATGCGTGGCTGGCTCGATGACCGCCCCTCGTACCTGCCACCGGTGGGGATCGACGAGATTATGCGGGCCGGTGCGGCCGGGGAGGTGATCACCTCCAACCACCCCAGGTTCAAAGTCGGTGACTACGTGCAGGGAACTTTCGGTGTTCAGGAATACGCGGTTTCGGACGGCACCGGCGTCACCCGGATCGATCCGAAACTCGGCACCCCATCGATGTACCTCGGGGTGCTGGGCATGACCGGCATGACCGCGTACTTTGGCTTCTTTGACCATGGGCGCCCGCGCGCCGGCGATACGGTCGTGGTTTCCGCTGCGGCCGGTGCCGTCGGCTCAATCGTCGGACAACTCGCCAAGATCAACGGCTGCCGCGCCATCGGTCTGGCCGGTGGGCCAACGAAGTGCGAGCTGGTCGTTAATGATCTGGGCTTCGATGCCGCGATCGATTACAAGGACGCAAATCTGCGCGAAAGTTTTCAGCAGCACTGCCCCGCCGGAATCGACGTGTACTTCGACAATGTCGGCGGTGCGATTCTAAATACCGCGCTCGGCCAGCTGGCAATGCATGCGCGCATCGTCATTTGCGGTGCCATCTCGCAATACAACGCCGAATCTGTTACCCCAGGGCCCTCAAACTACCTAGCCTTACTAGTACGACGGGCAACGATGCAGGGTTTCTTAGTCTTTGATCACGCTAATGAATACGCGATTGCACGCAAGCGCTTGGCCCATTGGGTCAAGGAGGGCAAGATCATCGCCCCGGAGACCATCGTGCCCGGCGAGATCACCGACTTCCATGAGGTGTTCTTGAGGCTGTTCGCCGGCGACAACACCGGGAAGTTGATCCTCGAGTTGAGCCCCTGATATTGGCCGTACCAGGCAGCTGCCGTGGCAATGCCGGAATTGGGGAACTGCCGAATGTCCAACGACGACAACCGGGACAGACACGGTCGGGCTCCCGACTGGACTTAGGCTTCGCCTTCAGCCCTCAGGTCAGGAACGAAGGCTTTACGAGGTTGGCGGCCTGTCAGCGTTTTATTCTTGCCTTTTGGCGTTTCTGATGTTCTCATTGGGGTAGGTGCGCGCGACCGCGCCACTTACGCAAGGGAAGGGAATAGACGTTATGTCGAAGAGTGAAGTTAGTGCCCCGGTTAGTTCCGCGGCCAGTGATCGGTTGATTCTTGGTGTTGGCTGGGCGCGCCCGGGTGCGGGTGGTATCGGCGGCACCCTGCGCCCTGCTTCGGGTCCAGGCAACTACGACCCCAATTACTTTACGTGCTTTGAGTAGCGAAGCGTAGCGCTGTTCCGATCACCTTTGGCAGGATCGACGCGAATCATGTGTTGCGCTGGCTATGCTCGGCAATCAACTCGGCGAAGCGCTGGGGGTCGTGCACATGTGGCTCATGTGTTGCACCGGGAAAGATAACTAACTGACTTCCTGGCATCAGTTCATGGGCGTTAATGCCATGGGTCATCGGAATCATCGGGTCAGCGTCGCCCCAGATAATAAGGACACTGCTGCCATCAATTAGGTGAAGTTTCTCCAGGGCTGAAACCCGTTGGCCCTTAACGTCTACGACACTGCGCAAGGTGGAAAGGAAGGCGGTTCGACGATCCTCGTCGGCCAGCCAACTTGCTGTCTCGAGGGCACCTGCGCTGAGCGCATGCGGGGCTACGCCGACCCGCTTTAGTGTTCGCCCCAGCCAAGTTGCCGCCGCCAAGGTCCGGTCGTTAATGGCCCAGCGAATAGCCAACTCCGAGCCAGGAAGCGCCGCGGCGCGAAGGCCGGTGAAAGCTTCTACCCCCAACCCACCACTTGAGACAAGTGCAAGGCTTTGCACGCGCTCAGGAAACTGATAGGCAAATTGCAGCGATACCCCGCCGCCTAATGAGTGCCCGACCAGATGTACGCGCTCGATACCGAGGTGATCCAGCAGATCGCGCAAGGAACTGGCAAGAGCGCCCAGGCTGTAGTCGCCCGGCTGCTTAGAGGATTGGCCGTGGCCGGGTAGATCCACCGTTAGGACACCGGCCCCGGTGGCGGCCAGCCGCTCCGGGATATCCCCCCAAGTGATGGAACTGGACCCGATGCCGTGGATCAGCAGGATCGGAGCGCCCGCGCCGGCGATTTGGCGATATGCCAGTTCCCGGCCGTGCTGGGCGAGTACCGCGCCCGCTGTTACCTCAAGCATGTCAACCGTCTCCCATTAGTACACCCGGCCAAGCCAGCATTACCAGTCAGTAACTTACTATAACGTAACTTACTATACCGTAGGTTCATGCCAAGCACGTAAACGCCACCGGGTGGCAGCAGCATGCAAGAATCACCAGATGACGGGTTGGTATGCCACCACCATCATCGGCATTTCCCTCGGTCTTGTCATCTGGAGCGCCGCCCTGCTGGTCACCCGCCGGGCCCCGGACCTTGTCCTCGCACTCGGCGGGGTAGTCCTTGAGTTGCTGCTAATTGGGTTCCTCATTGGCGGCATCGCCCAAATGGCGGGTAGCGACCAAGATTTCGCCCGCGCCGAGTTCACCGGCTACCTCTTGACCGGCACCGCCATCTTGCCGGCGGCGTTCATCTGGGCCCGTGGCGATAAAAGCCGGGCCGGCCTCGGCGTGATCGCGGTTGCGTTCTTGGTGCTACCCGTTATTGTCCTGAGGGTGCAACAGGTCTGGGCCGGATCCGGTGTCTGAGCAGTCGCAGCCGCCCCGGATCCCCTCAACCGGCCGCGGCTTCGGTCGCGTTCTCGTGGCCGTCTATGCAGTTTTCGCCCTCGCGGCCACCGCCCGGTCGGTATTCCAAATCACTACGAAATTCAGTGAGGCGCCACTTGCCTACCTGCTCTCGGCATTGGCCGCAATCATCTACGTGGTCGCGACGGTCGCGCTGGCCCGTGGGGATCGCACCTCCCGGCGGGTGGCAGCCGGAGCCATCCTCATTGAACTGGTTGGTGTCTTAGTTGTCGGGACCGCAAGCCTGGTCTGGCCCGATGCCTTTGGGGTGGCCACCGTCTGGACCGGATTCGGCAGTGGCTATGGGTTTGTGCCGCTGGTTTTGCCGGTTGTCGGACTCTGGTGGCTCCGACATACCCGCAGCCACTAGTTGGCCGAAGCAGGGGATCCCGGGCCACCTAGTTCGCTATATTTACTTCCATAACAATTGACTCAACATCTACTGATTAGCTTTGACGCGAAAAGCGCCTAGCGAATCTGATTGGATCACCTTGATGCCGCACCCGTTGGCGCGTCGCGCAGGCGCAGAGTTCCTCGGCACCGCAATCCTGGTCGCAACCGTGGTCGGCTCTGGGATCATGGGCACCCTGCTTTCGGACAACCTCGCCGTCACCTTGCTCATCAACGCCGCCGCGACGGTCGCGGTGCTTGCCGTGCTGATCTGGTCCTTCGGCCCCATCTCCGGTGCGCACTTCAACCCCGTGGTTTCCGGGGTGGAGATGGCTCGGCGGGAGATGCCGATTGGCGAGGGCGTAATTTATATTGCCGCGCAGGTGGTCGGTGCATGTGTCGGCGCGATACTGGCAAACCTGATGTTCGCCCTGCCTGCGGTGACCGCCTCCACCCATGTCCGTTCCGGTGGCAATGTCTGGCTAGGTGAGATCGTTGCCACCGCGGGTTTGCTTTTCGTGATCGGCGCGCTCACCCGAACCGGCCGCGGCAACCTTGGCGCGGCGATTGTGCCGGCGTGGATTGGCGCCGCCTACTTCTTTACCTCTTCAACGTCATTCGCGAACCCAGCCGTAACCATCGGTCGTTCGCTGACCGATACCTTCTCGGGTATCGCACCGGCCAGCGTGCCGATGTTCATCGTCTTTCAACTAATAGGCGCTGCCATCGGCGCCCTGCTAACCGAGTGGTTCTACCCGCGTCGTGGAGTAGCGCCCGAACCACTTGACCTACCCGGAGCCATTCACCACGGTCCGCACGAATAATTGTGCACCCAGATTGGAAAGCCCGCGGGCGAGTGATGCCCGTTATGGGTTAGTTGCGGCACTCTAAGACAGCGCGCATTTACTCTTTCGATAACAGCGGCACGTCCTACCCATACGTGAATACCTGATCAGGATCCCAGGTCGTCTTAATCCTTGACAGCCTGCGCAAATTTTCGGCGTAGTAGGCCCTCGGCTAGGCCGCCGCCCGGCCGCCGCCCGGCCGTCCAATAATCGGCGAGAACTTAGCCCCGAACTGCACCCTTCGGGTAGTGCGCGTTCACTAGATCCGGGTAACTGCGCAGGTAGTAGTTCCACATCTGCTCACCGAAGATCTGGACTGCGCCACCGTCGAGGCCTGCGCTGCCCTCTAGCAGCTGCTCACGCTTAGCCATGAACCCCGCCGAGTGATGGCGCGGACTCTTTGCCACTGCCTCGGCGAAGGCCGGGTCAAGGTCAAGTGGTTCCAGGCTCGCACGCAGATCAGGGCCATGAAAGTAGGCCGACGAGAAACGCTGGGCCGAAGTGATCACCCGGTGGTTGGTGGCGACTAGATAATTTCCGGTCATCGCCTGCAGCATCTCGCCGAGATTGACAACAAAGGCATCACCGCGGGGCGGGACATCAATCCACTCGCCCAGCTCATTCTCGACTTGGAGCCCACCAACCCCGTGCTGCAGCAACAAGGTGAGGAAGCCGGCATCGTGATGGCCATTGACACCCGCCTGCCCGCTGGGTGTCGGGGGGTAGGAGATGAGTTTCATGAAACCCAAAGGGCGCTCACCGAAGCGGCGGGTGAAAGTGTCCTCAGGTAGGCCAAGGCCGACCGCGATGACGCCCATCAACTCATTGGCTAGTGCCACCATCGCGTCGAAGTATTCGGTCACCACCTCACGAAAACCAGGAAGCACCTCAGCTGGCAACCACTGGTTTGGCCCATCAAGGCGCAGGTAGGCCGGAGTGACATCTGCGGGGCGCGCCGAATGCTCAGCGGACAGGTCGATCTGCTCGCGGTAGTCGATTTGGTTATTCGTCAGTTCGGCGCCGATGGCCTCCCACCCACGAAAGTGCCGGGACAGGCTCTTCGCCATCAATGCCTTGGTCTCGGCAGGCAGGGCGAAGAACAGCTGCAGAGAGTTGAAGTAACGGTCTATCAGGTCTTCGCCAACTCCGTGGTCTACTAGCAGCAGGAAACCGGTTCGATGGCAGGCCTCGACAACTTCAGCAGCGAAGCCACGGCGCTCCGCACCACCGGCACGCCAGTCCGCCATCGATACCACCGGGATCTCGGTGGTAACAACATCGTTGAGCCCTGAGCCAGGTAGTTGGTTCATGGATCAGCCCTCGGTTTCAATTGGTTCACGGTCGCGGCAAGATTCTTAAGTCTCCAGCGGGATAGGAACGCCGTGCTTTCGCAGATCGGCGACCAGTCGAGAATAAAGCTCGTCGATCTGGGCCGTCGTCTTGGGATCGAATTGGGTACGCCAACGGCCAACATGGGCCCGATCGACGCTGACGTTATTGGCAAACCAATCCATCATCTCCTCGTCGACGCTGATTCCAAGGAACGCGCAAACCTCTGCCATCGACTCCTCGCGCTTGTTCTGCACCATGTCGAGCATGTCGATTGTGAGAATGCGTCCGGGGCGACAGGCTTTGACGGCCTGATGCATGCGCAGGCTGCGCTTATGCCACTCGCGCAAGGAACCCAGTATTTCGTTCGGCCCAAAGGTCTGCTCGACGAAGGAGGCCGCCACATCGCGTCCGTCGCGGATAATCGCAATGACCTGGCAGTCCGGGAAGATCGGTTCGATCAGATCGGTTACTCGCGCATTTGCCGGTGTGCCATCAACCCAGCGCCGACCCCCTGCTGGCGCCGCCACCTTGTCCATCACCGACTGCACGAACTCCCGGGTGGCCGCCAAGGGTTCGGGCCCAAAGCGCTCGAGATAGCGATCGCCGAGCTGGCGCAACTCATCCTTCGTCAGCCACATCTGCAGTCCGCTGTTATTGGGTCGAGCAAAATGGGCGCCCTGGGCACGATCCACCGCCCGGCGCGCCGCGGTCTGCGCCCGCATGCGGGCCGGCCAACGGGCCCGCCGGGTGCCCAGCGCAACGGCCATTCCCGGATTGTTCGCGATGAAGCGCACCTCTTCGGGATCGGTGAGATAAAGGTCTCGGTGGTGCCCGAGGATGCGCCCGAGGATGGTGGAGCCGCTGCGGCCGGTGCCACCGATAAGAACGGGGTTGGTAACACAAGGTGCCGACACCCGCTGACCTTACAACAGTGTCAAGGCTCGACTCCGCTCGCCGCGCACCTGTGTAGGATTCGCGAACGTGGCCTTGATCTCCGTAATCGTGCCCGCCTACGGGGTGCAGGCCTACCTCCGTGAATGCCTGCTATCGGTTCTCGAGCAGGACTTCACCGACGTCGAAATTATTGCTGTCAACGACTGCTCACCGGACGCGAGCGGTGCGATTATCGACGAAGTCGCCGCGATCGACCCGCGGATCCGGCCCGTGCATCTGGCCCAAAATGCCGGGCTCGGCGGAGCCCGCAATGCGGGGCTCGCTGCGGCAAGCGGCCGGTATGTACTCTTCCTCGATGGCGACGACACCCTTGCGCCCGGCTCACTAGCAGCGATAGCTGATCGACTCGACTACGGAGATTACCCGCAGTTACTCATCTACGACTATGCGCGCACCTGGTGGGACGGGCACCGCACCGCCAGTTGGGCCGCCGAGGTCCTGGCAAGTTTGTCGGCCTCGGTCTTCGTACCGAGCGAGCACCCTCGCCTCTTCAATCTGCTACCCATCGCCTGCAACAAGGTTTATCGGCGCGACTTCCTGCAACAACTAGGGTTGCAATTCCCGACCGGTTACTACGAGGACATCGTCTTCAACTACACCGTGTTACTCGAGGCAACATCTGCCGTCTCACTAAATATGGTCGTCCTGCTGTATCGACAACGTCGCGGCGGCAGCATCCTCGGTAGCACCAGCCCGCGACATGTTGACGTATTCGGTCGCTACGACGACGTGTTTGCCGAATTGGATCGCCGCGGTACAGATCTACCGCTGCGCAAGCACATCTACGACATCATGGTAAACCACTATGTGAAGATCCTGCGCCACGCGGAGCGGCTCGCACCCGCCGACCGGCCCGGGTTCTACGAGCTTGCACGCCGGTCGATCCGCACGCACAACCGGGACTGGTCCGCCGTGCCAAAGCAGAACGCGGCCAGTAACCTACGCATCCAGTTATTCTTAAGTCGTTCCTACCGGTCATTTACACTCTACAACCGCCTCGATGCCATGCGCGTAAGCCTGCGACGCACCGCGAGTGCGGTGTACTGGCCTACCCGCCGGGCGGTGCGCCGGGTGCGCGAAGTCGGCCGTCTTTACTACCTCCTGGAGCGGTTACGGCCAATTGACCCAAATCTGGTGGTGTTCTCCGAGTATTGGGGCAGCGGGTACGGATGCAATCCACGGGCCGTATTCGAGCGGCTGGCCGAGGTGGCACCGAACCTGAAGGCGGTCTGGTTGATCACCGCTCAGCAGGCGGCACACTTACCCCCCGGCACCGCGCACCTGGCACCTGATAGCTGGCGGCGCTACTCCCTGTTCGCACGGGGGAAATACTTCGTCAACAATGTCAACTTCCCCGGCGTTTTGGTCAAACGCCCGGGGCAAGTGCACCTGCAGACAATGCACGGCACCCCCTTGAAGCATTGCGGTCTTGACGTACTTAGTAGCTCCGTCGCAAGCACCGCCGTTGATCCGGTCCGTCAACCCAAGCGCAGCGAGGGCCGGTTGGTCGCAACTGATGCGGCGCAATCCCTGCGGGAATTCGAGAACCTGTTACGTCGCAGCGATCGGTGGGACTTTGCCCTCAGTTCCAACGCCTACTCCACCGAGATGTGGTCGCACGCATACCCGTGCCGCTATCAGTGGCTGGAGTTTGGCTACCCGCGCAACGATGCCCTCCTGACTTCGACTCCTGAAGGGGTGGCCGCCGCCCGAGAACTACTCGGTGTGCCGGTGGGGGCAACGGCCATCCTCTACGCTCCGACTTTTCGCGAGGCGGCTGGCGATACCTCGATGCGCATCGATATCAAAGCTCTCCTTGACGCACTGCCCGAAAGCACCGTATTTATCGTGCGCGCGCACCACACGGCCACCGAGACAAAGGCGATTCGATCCCTGATGGAATCGGGACGGGTCATCGACGGCTCGAAGGTACCGTCAATCACCCCCTGCTACCTGGCCGCCGACGTGCTGCTCACCGACTACTCGTCGGTGATGTTCGACTATGCGCTCTTGGATCGTCCTATCGTCATCTACGCCGACGATTGGCACAACTACCTCCAAACGCGTGGCGCCTACTTTGATCTGCTGGCCACGCCCCCTGGCCTAGTGGCGCGAAATGCCCGCCAGCTCACCGCGGTGCTGGCCGGGCGCGAATACCTCGGCCCGCAGTCGGAGCGGCTGCGCCGCGAATTTCGGGCGCGGTTTTGCACGTATGACGACGGCCGAGCCGCCGAGCGCGTCATCGACGCCATGGTGCAAGCCGGCCAACTACCAACTGCCGGCTAACTACAAACTATCGGCCACCCGGCAACCGGGGCCACTGCATACTGACAAGGCAGCGAGTTGCGCGGCCAGCCGTGCCACCACCGCCGGGCTGGTCGATCCGAGCACGTTGTTTATCTCGTCCGGATCGGTGCGCAGGTCATACAGCGCGACAGCGTCATTGCCGTACGTTACGTATAGGTAATCCTCGGTGCGAAGTGCTTGGTACGTGGGCGCCTCGAAGTCCGAGTAATCCGGATCCCCCGGCAACGTGGCCTTTAGGTTTTCGGTTAGGACGCCGGTACGCCACGGCACGGTGCCGGGCGCAGCAACAAGTGGCAGCAGATCACGTCCATCCACCCAGTTAGGCACGGCAGCACCGAGCACTATCGCGATGGTGGGCGCCAGATCAATGGTGGAAGTCATCGAATCAACGACGGTACCAGCGGGGATGCCCGGTCCGATCAAGACCGCTGGCACCACCGAGTCCTCGCGGTATGGCGTGTGCTTACCGGAGGGCAGGCGGTGGGTCCCGACGTGATACCCGTTATCGGAAGTGACGATTACCAAGGTGTCATCAAGGTGCCCGGTGGTGCGCAACTGGGCCATGATGGCATCGAAGGAGTCGGCCAAAGTCTCCGCGGATTCCAGGCGCCGGGTCCAGAGCAGGTCCATTCCGGCCAACTGCGCAGGGGCTAGCGGCGGTAGCGATCGCAGCCACTGTGGTTCGTAAGTGCCCGATGCGTTAAACGCCGCAGCCCTTGGCGCTTGGGCCCCGGCCCGGGACCCAAGGTTGCGCGCCGCAGTGGGCGCGGGCGCATGGGGCAGATAAGAGGTGAACTCCAGATAGAAGGGGGTGGTTGCGGTCTCCAGCCAGCGATTGGTATCCGCGGTCAACACGTCCTCGAGGAAGTCATACGGGCCCGCATAGTGCCGGCTGATGACGCCGCCTGAGTTCAACGAGTAGTTGTAGCCGTCATAGGGCGAACCGCCACCGCGCACCGCGGTCACGAAGTGATCCCAGCCCGGTGGCAGATAAGCGGGGTCGAGCCGGCGGCCCGGGAAACCGTTGAGGTACTTGCCAATATGTGCGGTGGTAACCCCGGCCGCGCTCAGCCAGGTCGGCAGATTGTCCTTTTGGTGCCCAAGTCGGTAGAAGGTGCCCCAGCCACCGCCGGTCTCGGGCACATTTGAGTCCACCCGGTGGTTGTGCACGTATTGGCTGCGCAGGATCGAAGCCCGTGACGGGCAGCACAAGGATTCGGTCACCACGAAATTGGTCAAAGTGGTGCCGGCTTGTCTGAGCGCGGCCAGCCGCGGGACCTCATCAAATAGTGGCCAGTCCAAATCGTCCGCGAGCAGGAGCACCACGTTTTTTATTTGCCCGACACCCAGATCGACCACTGCAGTCGCAGGTACTGGCGACCGGCTCGAGTCCGGTGTCGGCGCCGCACCAGCCGGCGCCGAGGCGGCACCGACAACCGGCTCCGCCCCGGTGGCAGGTGGCGCGGGCTGGGCGATCAGGCCGGGAATGGCAACGACGACCGCAACACTTAGCCCGGCGGCAAACAATTTGGCGATACCGGCAGCCCGACTGCGCTTGCGTGCTTCGGACAACAAAGTCTCCAGGTGATTTGGGCTGGGAGCGGCCAAGAGGTGGTCCGGGTTTTTCGAGAATACCCCAATCGCCCGGTCCGCCCGAGCACTGCCGGCCCGTACCCCATGGGACCTTGCTCTGTGGGCTATCCTGCAAAAATGAGTACGTCACCGGGGTCCGCGCGCCTCGGGACCCCGCCCGGGTCGATGCTCCTGCATATCGGTGTCCACAAGACCGGCACCACCGCCGTCCAGACCGCCTTGGCTAACTCCCGCGACATCTTGGGCAACTGGCAGGTGCGCTACCCCGGGCAATTGATGGCCCATCGCGACGTGGCCTCATCGGTAATGGGCCGGCCCCTTGGCTGGCGCACCGACGGCGCCCGGCCACCGCAGCAAGCATTGTGGAACCAGGTGGTCAAGGCGGCCCACGCCTACCAAGGCATCACGGTTATTTCGAGTGAGTTCTTCGCGGAATCACCCGACGACGTGGTACGCCGGATCGCCAAAGACATGACCTGCGAGCGGTTGCAGATTGTGATCACCTTGCGCAATCTTGGCCGCATCCTGCCCTCGGCTTGGCAGCAGAACCTCAAGTCAGGATTCGAGATCCCGTACCTGCCTTGGCTGCAGCGCATGCTCTTCCAAGATGACGAGGCCACGCGCAACACCATTTTTTGGCGGCGCCACCGCCACGACCTCTTGGTCGAAAGATGGGCCGGCATTGTCGGCGCCGAACACGTCACCGTGGTGGTGGTCGATGACCGAGTGCGCGAGGGCATCTTTTACAACTTCGAGGACCTGCTCCACCTGCCGCGCCTGACCCTTTATGACCGGCGCGGTGAAGTATCGAACAGGTCGCTGACGCTGGCCGAAGCCGCCTTCCTACGCCGCCTTAACGTGGCGGTCGGTGGCTCAGCGGGCTGGCGGGCCTACCCCAACCGGGTGCAGGCCGCGATGGTCAAAGCGTTGGTGGAGGGGCGGTCCCCTGACCCTGACGAAGCCCGCATGGCGACCCCGCAATGGGCCATGGACCGCGCCGCCGAACTTGCTGGCCAGATGGTCAGCAGCATTGAAGCCAGCGGTGTGCGTATCGTCGGCGACCTAGCGGTGCTTCGGGAGCAGTTGACCGGGCCCCAAGACGGCACCGATGATGCAGCGGATCTTCCGGTCGACAGTGCCATTGCCGCGATGCTCGGCGCCCTGCAGGGCAGTGCGCCCACCGGTCCCGGGGCCGGGCGAAGCCCTGCGGCATCTTGGGCCCGCCGCGCGCGCACCTTGCTCGGTTTCAAAAAAACGCCTTAGGTAACCTTCCGCAGCGTCGGCGACGGTAACTCGTTGCCAGCGGTAGCCGGGGAACCGCTAGGTGTTTTTCCATTGCCTTTTGGTCTTTTTCGTGTTCTCATTGCGGGTAGTCGCCAGCAGCGGCGCCACTTACGAATGGGAAGGAACCATAATGTCGAAGAGTGAAGTTAGTGCTCCGGTTAGTTCGGCGGCCAGCCCTCGATTGGCCCTTGGTGTTAGTTGGGTGCGCCCGGGTGCCGGCAGTATTGACAGCGCCCCAAGCCCCTCCCAGACCCTCATGTGTTACTCGTGCTTTGCGGGCAACGAAGAGTAGAACCCATCCCGCCCACTAGTTGGGGTGTATAAACCCTGTGCTGGTTGAAGAACCAACCCTAGGCCGTCATTGGCTTGGGGTCGGTTGTTTGCGGTGGCGCATTGGGCCACGCTAATTAATTTGCTGGTTCCTCGCCGTGATCCTCGCCACCGCCGCAGGCGATGCCGCCCAGGGCTTGTTGTCCGTGCTGAGCCGTCACCATGAATACTGGGACTTGTCTGACCAACTTGCGGGGTTACCCACGCAATTCGCCCATCTGGAGGAACGACGCTACGGACAAATGCCCGAGCCTGGACCACCGCCGCCGTACTGTCCGGCGCGGCAGTAGCTCTGGCGGCATGTGGCGGTGCATCCAACGCGCAACAGGACCCGGCGCTTCCAACCACTACGACCACCGGGCAAGTTGCGGCCGCACCCACACCCACAATGGCGCAATCCCAAACACCTGAAGCACTTGCCTTTAAGGCCAGCACAGTTGACGGCGCTGCATTTGACGCTGCATCCCTATCCGGCAAACCCGTGGTCTTTTGGTTCTGGGCTCCCTGGTGCACGGTGTGCCGAGCCGAATCCCCAGATGTGGCCAAGGTCGCTGCGGAACTCAAGGGCAAGGTCACGTTTATCGGCATCGCCGGCCTGGGATCGGTTCCGGACATGCAGGCATTCGTCTTTGAGACCGGTACCGGCGATTTCATTCATCTAGCCGATAGTGATGGTTCCTTGTGGGCCAGGTTTGGGGTGGTCGCGCAGCCCTCGTTCGTATTCGTCACTCCCTCAGGCCAGGTTCAGGAATTCACGGGGGGGCTCGGGGCTGACGACTTGCGCACTGTCGCCACTCAGTTGCTGGTCGCCTGACCTTCCATGGATTCAGGTCTGCTCGCATTCGCGCTCGTTGCGGGAGCTGTTGCTGCTTTCAATCCATGCGGATTCGCGCTATTGCCCGCGTATTTGACCGTGCTGGTGGCTCAGACTCCAGGCGGCGACGAGCAAACGCACTCAGTTGCTCCTGCACTACTGCGTGCGGTGCGCTTCGCTGCCGGAATGACCATCGGCTTCGTCGCTGTATTCGGCTTGTTCGGGCTGGTCATTACTCCGCTTGCCCTTTCTGTTGAACGGTACCTGCCCGTAGTGACGATCATCGTGGGGATCGCGCTCCTAGGACTGGGCGCCTGGCTGCTCTTAGGGCATTCATTGGCAATCCCGGGGCTGGCGGGTCGAGGGCGGGGACCGACGGGAAAATGGATTTCACAGATCGGCTACGGCATCACTTTCGCGCTCGCGTCCTTGTCGTGCACCATCGCTCCATTTCTGGCGGTCACGTCCACCGCGCTTAATGCCGGGAACGCTGTTGATGTGTTGGCCGCCTTCATCGCGTACGCATTGGGTATGGGCACAGTTGTATTAGTACTGGCGATCGCCATGGCCACTGCCAGTGCGGGTCTGGCCACGCGGATGCGTCGCTCGGGACCGATCATCACTCGATTCAGCGGCGCGCTGCTCGTGCTGGCTGGCCTCTATGTCACCTGGTACGGGTGGTTTGAGATTCGAGTCCTCGCGGGGCAGGACACCAGCGATCCGATTGTTGCAGCGGTGATCAAAGTTCAGGGGCAACTGACGCGTTTGGTAGCCGGTTTGGGTCCGGCGAACCTTTTGATCATCGCGGCAGGCCTGACCGTGGTCCTGATCGTGGCCTTGGTGCTTAACCCGCGACGCAAATCAAGTGCCGGCGGGTCTATCGCCTAGAGGCCGGTCACACCGTGGATCGTGGGCCCCATCGTCAGTGACTAGCTCGTTTGGGCGTCGGGGATTAGTGATCGCCAGTGCGCCGCACGGCGAGTATTCGGCGAATCCCGACAGGGATCTGCGCTCCCGGCCGGGCGGTTCCAGCAAGTCGACGGGAGGCATCTTTATGGGCCGACAACCGCTACCGCACCCGCCGCCTTTACCTGCAGGGCTACCGTCAGCGCAAGATCCGGATTCGCCCGATCATCGGCCTTGATCAAGAAAACCTTGCGCCCGAGTGCCCCGCCCTTGGCCTTTACTTGGTCGACCGCAAGTTTCACGCCGCGATACATGTCTATGCCGTTGTTCGCCTGTGGGCCGCTTAGCGGGCCTTCGTAGGCGATCACAATTGATTGCGGGGCTGCAGTTGCAGAAGCGGCAAGAAATCCTCCCGACGCTACAACTGCAATCGCAACAACGGCCAGCAGGGGTGAAGCCAATTTTGGGGTCATGGCTGCGCGATAGTCGACACCATGAGATTGTGCTATTTACCCCGCCAAAGTCACCTACTTGGCGTGGTACCTGAGTGAAATGCTGTATGGCGCCCATAGACCACCAAACTGGGGGGCGGTGCCGGTGACGGCGCAAACGCCCTTCTTTTTGATTTTCAATTTAACGTCACCATTTGACGGAAACTCAAGTGAGCACTTCTTCTTACTCGAAGTGATCTTCCAGGTGATTTTCTGTCCTGTGTCTGTACCAGCTTCACTGCCCAGTTCCAACTTCAAAGTCTGCCCTTTGTTAACCGGGCCCGAAGCAGGAGGGGTGTACTTCGCGGATTGGGGCCAAGGTGTTGGTGTTGCCGCAGGTGTTTGGTTGGCTGTGACAACATACGTCTTTGTCGAAGATGAAGTAGTCCACCCTGCAAAGGGGATGTAAGTCGCTGTGATTGTGATGGGCCCAACAACGGTGGGAGACCATTCAACAATTGCTTGCGAGTGAAACGCGATCCCACGGGTGGCTGCTTCTGATAGCGTCCCTGTCGCGAGAACGTTGTTACTAGAGTCCGTGAAGGTAACAGTGCCAGTTGCCGCATTCGGACCGCTTGCGGCAAATACCATAGCCACCAAAGTCGCTGTAGCTTTGACTGACAAAGTAGTTGCTGCTACAAAACTTATAGTGGTGGCAATGGGCGAGGAACTCGCAGAGATATTTACTGAGGCAAGGATTCCGCCATTATCGTTTGATGCATTCAAGGAGAGATTTGCGACTCCGGAGTTTTGCGTAGTCCACGAGTGAGTTCCTGCTCACGAGTGAGTTCCTGCTCCACTTGCGTCAACGGAAATAGAAGAAGTTAACACTGAATTACTGTTGCTAGGGTAAGTGGCGGTTAGTCTCGTGGCACCTAAGCAACCGGCGAAAGTCAAATTTTGAGCTACCCCCGCTGCGCCGTTGGCCGCCCCGGTGAGGGTGCAACCATTAGCCGCCGATGCAGGAACAGCCCCTAGGCCCAAAACTCCTACGGCGAGTGCAGCTGTGGCGAATAACGAGATGAAACGGCCGCGTGTTCTCCGCGGCGAAAAAACAGAAACTAGCATTTTGACACCCTTTCACCGGCTATTAAAATCGAGATAATACTTTCGCATTTGGATCGTTCCATTGACCGGATATTTTCACAAGTACGAACTTTCGCCGGCGCCAAAAATGTGGAGGTATCCTCACTTTTCGAGCACGCATTCATGAACGTGTTAGGCCCCCACCCTAGGTGGGGGCCTAACACTCTCAGGTTACGCCAGCAAAGACGCTTACTTCGCGTGGTACCTGAGCGAAATGCTGTACGGCGACCATTGATTGGCCACCCCGGGGGCGGTGCCTGTTACAGCACAGACGCCCTTCTTTTTGATTTTCAATTTAACGTCACCATTTGACGGGAACTCAAGTGAGCACTTCTTCTTATTCGAGGTGACCTCCCAGGTGATGTTCTGTCCAGCGTTTGTGTCAGCTTCACCGCCCACCTCTAACTTTAAAGTCCGCCCTTTGTTAACCGGGCCCGAAGCAGGAGGGGTGTACTTAGCCGTTTGGGTTTGCAGACCCACGGTGAATGTCTTTGTTGCAGATGCGGTAGCGCACGTTGAATTAGCGATGTAGGTAGCTGTGATTGTGATGGGCCCCAGGGCCGTTGGTGCCCAATTGATTTTTGCCAACGATTTCGCTCCGTCTATATCTCGCGTGGGGTTGAGTGATGCGGTTCCCAAAACGTTTTTATTTGAATCGGTGAAAGTCACAGTTCCGGCTGGGGAATTATTTCCGCGTGCGTCTGCAACCGTTGCAACCAACCCTGCTGAGATATTTGGTGACAGAACTGGCGCCGCCGCTAGCGTCATTGTGCTACATACTGTCGAGCCACCACCGGTGATGTTTACGGAGGCAAGGATTCCACCATTATCATTTGATGCATTCAAGGAGAGGTTTGCGACTCCAGAGTTTTGCGGAGTCCACGAGTGTGATCCTG